>CAMCXM010000010.1 GCA_945883425.1 Spirosoma fluviale | reverse complement strand
GACGTAAAGCCTGGTAAAAAATAAAATAATCTGTTGCAGAACTGTAAACCTCTTTTTACATTTGCAGCCCATTTGAAAAAATATGCTTTTAATTACTGTTAAAGAAAACGAATCAATTGACAAAGCTCTTAAGCGTTTCAAGAAAAAATTTGAAAGGACAGGGGTTTTGAGAGAATTAAGAAGGCGCTCAGCGTTTACCAAACCGTCTGTTGCAAGACGTAATGAAGTGATTCGTGCTGTTTATAAGCAGCAGATGCAGGAGAAAGAAAATTTCTGATTCCGTTAAGGAATTTACATATCAGGCGACCATTTTCGTAACGAGAATGGTCGCCTTTTTTTTACAATACCTCCGGTTTCAAAAACGCCGCAGCCGGCACACAATCAGTGCCTATGAAGCAGATCTGAAACAGTTTCAGGAATTCGCTTCCGGTATGGGAACGGAGAATCCCGAAACCGCAACCAAGGCCACCATCCGTGCATGGATTATTGAACTCAGCGACGGAGAATATTCACCCAATTCCATCAACCGAAAACTTTCCTCTCTCCGGGCATTTTTTGATTTCCTTCTGAGAGAAGGAAAAATCTCATCACATCCGATGACCAGCATCCGCTCGCTCAAAAAGCCGAAGCGACTTCCAGTGTATGTGAGAGAAAATAATATGAAAAACTTGTTTGAGAATTTCAATTTTTCTCCCGACTTTTCAGGTCAGAGAGATCGTTTGATTCTTGAATTGCTCTACGGAACCGGAATGCGCCTTTCAGAACTGATCGGCCTAAAGCCAGAATCCATTTCCTTTGAGGAAAGTAAAATCCTGGTTTTCGGAAAACGAAGCAAAGAACGATGGATTCCTCTCCACCAGAATCTAGTACACCAACTAAAAGAGTACCTTACCGTTATTGAAAAAACTCTACCAGAATTAACAGTTACAGCGCTCATCGTTACAGATAAAGGTAAACCAGCCTACCCGGTTTTTATCGAACGGGTTGTGAAAAAATACCTTGGTTTGGTTACGTCAGAAAAGAAGAAAAGTCCTCATGTGCTCCGCCATACGTTTGCATCCCATTTGCTGAACGCCGGAGCCGAAATCAGTTCCATCAAAGAACTGCTTGGGCATACTTCTCTGGCCGCCACACAGGTATATGCCCACAACACGGTTGCGAAACTAAAGCAGGCCTATGGTTTGGCTCATCCAAGAGCGAAGCGCCAGATTGATGATCCTAAATAACATGTTTAACTCTTTAACAATTTAAGATTTATGAAGCTTCAAATGCATTCCATTCACTTCGATGCTGACAAGAAATTATTAGATTACATTCAGAAAAAAGCAGAAAAACTGGATACCTTTTACGATAGAATAACAGGAGGGGAGGTGTTCTTACGAATCAACCGCGACACCACATCCCATGAAAATAAAGTCATTGAAATTAAACTGGCGGTGCCCGGACACACACTTTTTGCCAAAGAAAACAGCAGCTCTTTTGAAGCCGCTGCCGATGTGGCCATGGAGGCATTGAAATCCCAGATTAAGAAGTTTAAAGAGAAAAGTCTGGAAAGAGCCTGAGACAAAATATTCTTTTGAATATTCACCGAAAGCCACGCGTTTGTCGTGGCTTTTTTATTGAACTTTGGTAGATTTGGTCATTCTTTCCATATCATTCATAATGCCCTGTCAAAACATATTCCGATTCCTTCTTTTGCTGATGGCCTTCCAGATTGGATGGACATTTCCTTCTTTTAGTCAGTCCTACGACTGCGAAGAAGAACTCTTCTCCAAAAAAGACAAACAGACCCGGCTATTTGGATACGTAAACGCAATCGGCGAATACCGCATTCCGCCGGCCTTTTTAAAAGCCATGCCCTTTGTCGGACGGAACGCCATCGTGCAGCAGGGAAAGCGTTTCGGTGTCATTAACTGCGAAGGAATCCTGGTTGTACCAGCCGAATATGAGGAGATAGCCTCTTTTTCCAACGGCAAAGGATGGGTGAAAAAAGGTGGCCTCTGGGGCCTCACCGATCTGAAAGGAAGGCTGCTCATTGCTCCGTTGTATGAAGAGGTAAAAGAAATCAATGTATTCAGCGGAACTGTGACCTGGGTCAAAAAACAGGGCTTATGGGGTTTGATCAGTAAGGAAAACGGACGAATGATCATCAATCCACAATATGAAGATGTCTCCGGCATCAGTGATTCTGCCGGCATCACACGAAAAAACAACACACACGACCTGGTTTACTATGGTGATGGACGCATTATCATTTCAGGAATGAAACAAATCCGGAAAATCAGCCGGAATCTGTTTGCCTACCAATCAGCAGATAAAAAGTGGGGTGCCTTTAATTCTTTGGCCTTCATCCTGATCCGACCAGAGTGGGATGATGTAAAACTGAATGGATACTGGGTTCAGGTGGAAAAAGCAGGGAAATCCGGCATCCGTAATCTGAAAGGAGCCGAAGTTACGCCTGTAAAGTTTCACTTGATTCAGGAAATGAAAGGAGGCTATGCCGCTGTAAAAGAAGGGGACAGCTGGCAGATTCTGAATATGGCGGCAACACCCAATCTACCCGGCGATGGTTATGATTTTGCACATGTCGTTTCGTCTGAAATTGCTGTGGTTTCGAAGGGAAAGACATTTGGGATTTGGAACCCTTCTGCCAAAATCTGGGTTCAGTCACCCGTCTATTCTATGATTCGTTTATCTCTTGATGGGAAGTGGCTTGAGCTGAAAACAAAAGATGGCTTGGTGGCAGGATTTGATTGCACCTCAGGTAAATCATCTGCCCCGCTTTGGGATTCCCTTTCTATATCAGACCCTTTCGATCAGATTCGAGGTTTTTCCAAAGGGAAGGTTTCCATCACTTCGATACCGTCCTTTGCACAAAGTCGTTTCTATGAGAAAGTGGAATTGATTGGTTCCGGTTTCGCAGCCGTGACCGAAGGCGGCAAGTCTGGTTTAGTTCGACTCGGGAACGAATCCATTCTTCCTTTAGAATTTGACCAGATCAAATCGTTCCGAATCTCGTCCGGATGGGTTTTTTCCGGACAGAAGGACGGATTAAAAAAAATCTATGGAGAAAAAGGACAGCCCTTGTCAAAGGCAGGGTACCAGGAAATTCGTCCTAGCCGCAATCAGATTTTCATTGCGGAAACGGAGGGTAAATGGGGCCTGGTGAATGAAGACGGAAACTGGATTCTTGAACCTAAATTTGATTCGGTGGTCACCGGAGTTTTCCTGAAGGATGAATCTGATTTCCCTTTGGTAGCCTACAGAAAAGGAAAAGGAGCATTGGTGAATGGTTCGGGTTCGCAACTGACGGATCCAATGGACGGTGTCTGGTATTATGCTGGTGAAGGGGCATGGGTACTGAAGAAAAAGAATGAATGCCGATTATTCAGTAATGCAGGAAAGACCATGGGCGAGTTTGTTTTTGAACAATTCCTCATATTTAAAGAAGGTACTATGGCTGTGAAGTCAGGTGGAAAATGGGGGTATATGAATCATTCCGGTCGATTGGTCATTCCGGCAAAATTTGAGGAAGCCCTTCCAACTGT
Source organism: Spirosoma fluviale (assembly GCA_945883425.1). GTDB lineage: Bacteria > Bacteroidota > Bacteroidia > Cytophagales > Flexibacteraceae > CAMDMI01. The sequence continues at coordinate 42,099 of CAMCXM010000010.1, read as the reverse complement.
CAACGGATTATCTTACGTAAAAGAAAATAACCTTTGGGGGATTTTGAGAAAGAACGGTTCCTGGCTTGTCAAGCCTTTAGGAACAGCCATAGAAACGGATTCAGATGGTAAACGACGGTTGGTGTTTCCATGAGGTGGTTCTTCGTCCTTCTTCTATGCCTGAGTATTATTCTGAACGCGAATAGCCAGGTATCAGAAACCAGTAAGGTCGAATCAGAAAAACTCAGCATCTCAAGTGCAAACAGGCTGTATCAGAATGGGCTCAAGGCACTTAAGGTGAAACCTGAAAAGGGAATCGTTTTGCTGAAAGAAGCCCAGGCTATATTCAAATCCCAAAAAAAGCTTCAGGAAGAAGTCAATTGTGTTTTGGCCCTGGCCGAAATTTATGTGCGGCTTTCAGACTATGATGTCGCCTACAGCCTTCTCACCAATGCTTCGTCGATATCCCTCGACCGAAATCTTCCTGACCAGCTTTCCATGTCGCTTATTTCTCTCGGAAGGCTCAGTTCCCACCTCGGCGATTATTCCAGGGCCAAAAGTTTTTATCAGGATGCGCATAAGCTCGCAGGAGAGAGAGGGCTTTATTCTCATCAGCTATTGGCAGACGGGTATATCTCCTACAACAATATGTACTACCTGGCCGATTATTCTGATAGTAATTTTGTGCGGGTCAAAGAGTTATACGATCAGGTTTCAAAGCCACCAATCGACTCTATGATGATGTCGGTGGCCACCAATCTCATGGCGGGTGCCTATAATCTGGTGAAGCATGATCCCGAAAAAGCAGCCGTTTACTACAAGCAATCCATTCGTATGGCGGAGAATGCAGGTGATTTATACCGGGTTTCTCTGGTCTCGAACAACCTGGCCGAAATGCTGCTCCAGGCCGGAAAGCTTAATGAAGCTGAGAAAATCATGTCTTATTCATTGAATGTGGCACGCCAGATTGATTCAAAATTGCTAATCTATAATTGTTACCGGCTGCTTTCCATTTGTTACGAAAGTAAACGGGATTTCGCGGCAGCACTTCGGTATTTTAAATCATACGGAGAATTAAAAGAAGAAGTACTGAATGAAAATCTGATCCGGAAAACCCAGCAAAGCAATTCGTTGTACCAACTTGAAAAGAAGGCAAGGGAAGCGGAACGAATTACAAATGATAAAGCGCTGGCTGAAATTGAGTCGGAAAAAAGTATCCGGACATATCAGGCCATCTCGGCATTCATTTTTTTGAGCCTGTTGTCACTTGGTTTTTTCGCATTCATTAACCGGCGGCAGTTGCAGAAATTCCGAAAACAAAATCTCATCATTGAAGAACAGAATAAAACTCTCCAAAGCCTGAATAAGGACCTGATCGAACAGCGATTGGCGGCAGAAAAAGCCAATGAGGAAGCAGAAATGGCCATTCAGTCCAAAATTGACTTTCTTTCAATTATGACCCATGAAATCCGAACACCCATTAATGCGGTGATAGGGACGGTACAATTACTCCAGGAAGAAAATCCGCCTGTTCACCAGCACCGAAGCCTGAACATTCTCAAATTTTCGGCCGACAACCTGCTCAGCCTGGTAAACGATGTTCTGGATTACAATAGAATTGAGGCGGGAAAAATTGAATTGGAAAATAAGCCGTTTTCCCTCCGGAAACTTCTTGTAAATATCAAAAACAGCCTCCAGTTCAAAGCCGATGAAAAGGGCCTCGAACTGAAGCTTCGTCTTGACAAAGATCTTCCGGAGGCTTTTATCGGTGATAAACTCCGGATCGGACAGGTGTTTTATAATCTAATTTCCAACGCACTGAAATTTACCGAGAAAGGAAATGTAGAAATTGAAATTCTCTATTTCCCCGATGAGGTTGAAAACAATGTTTATGCGAACATCCGTGATACCGGAATTGGGATTGATTTGGAAAAACAAGACACCATTTTTGATTTCTTTTCTCAGGCAGAACCTGGAATTTCAAGGAAGTTTGGTGGCTCCGGATTGGGTCTGACCATCACCAAGAATCTATTGCAACTTATGAATTCAAGGATTGAACTTCAAAGCAAGCCCAATGAAGGTTCCTGTTTTTCATTTGGCATTCAACTGATGGTAACCAATGCCTCATTTCTTGAAGAAATGGAGCTACAGGATTCCGATGACAAAATCGATTTCTCTAAGTATACCCTACTTTTTGTGGAAGACGTGGATTTTAACCGGATAGTAGCAGAGCGTTTTCTTCGCAAATGGAATGTTCAGTTCGACACCGCCAAAAATTCAGATGAAGCCATTTCTCTGGCTTCCCGCAAAGAGTTTGATTTGATTCTCATGGATTTGCACCTTCCGGACAGAGATGGATTTAAAACCGTAGAAATTATCCGGTCACAGGTGATGAACAAAAAAACACCTGTCCTTGCCATGACAGCATCGGGGTATTATGAGATACGGGACAAACTGGCTGCCCATCAGATTGAAGGATTTATTTCCAAACCCTTTGTAGCACAGGATCTGCGAAATGTGATTGCTGAGTGGTTTAGCCGAAAAAAGAAATAGACCAGATTTTCATAACCAATCGCAAAATGGTTTTCTGCCCTGCCGAATGCGTAGGTAACAGCCGGGGATTGATTGCGATATAAATTACGCGAACACCTGTGAATTTCATTGATAAATTCACGACTCTCCCGTCAGGAATCGGCATATTTGCGGTCCAATTGAGAGAAAATTTTGAAACAAATTATTCAGTCGTTTAAAACAGGGGAAACGATACTTGAAAACGTACCGGCTCCTCTGGTGAGAAAAGGAACAATTCTGGTGCAAACCACCCGTAGTCTGGTTTCCATCGGTACTGAAAAAATGCTGGTTGAATTCGGCAAATCCAATCTGATTTCGAAAGCCAGACAACAGCCGGAAAGGGTAAAAATGGTCCTGGATAAGGTGAAAACCGATGGTCTGATGCCAACCATCGAAGCTGTTTTTAGTAAACTGGAACAGCCAATTCCACTGGGTTATTGCAATGTCGGCAGAGTAATTGAAGTTGGTGAGGGGGTGTCTGGATTTAAAGTTGGTGACCGTGTGGCCAGCAATGGTCCTCATGCTGAATTTGTTTGTGTCCCCGTCAATCTTGCTGCTGCTATTCCGGACAATGTTTCGGACGATGAAGCGTGCTTCACAGTGATCGGCTCCATTGGACTTCAGGGAATCCGTCTTTTAAACCCGACTTTTGGTGAAACCATCGTGGTCAGTGGTCTCGGATTAATTGGATTGCTCACAGCGGAAATGCTGCATGCAAATGGCTGCCGTGTCATCGGTTTCGATTTGGATCCCGATAAAGTTATGCTGGCTAAGGAAAAAGGAATCGATGCCATTCAGATAAGTTCAGGTACTGATCCGGTGCGGGTTGTGTCCGATCTCACAGGTGGATCCGGAGCGGACGGTGTGGTATTGACGGCATCCACAAAAGATTCCAGTCTGGTTAGTCAGGCTGCCCGCATGTCCCGAAAACGAGGACGGATTATTCTGGTTGGAGTGACGGGACTCGAACTGAACCGTGCTGAATTTTATGAAAAGGAGCTCACGTTTCAGGTTTCCTGCTCGTATGGTCCCGGACGATATGACGAGCAGTATGAAAACAATGGGCACGACTATCCGATGCCCTTCGTGCGTTGGACCGAGAAGCGGAATTTTGAAGCGGTTCTGAATGCAATTTCACGCTCTCAACTCAAAGTTCAGCCTCTTATTTCCGAGCGTATCCCGTTGGATGAATACAACAGGATTTACAGCGACATGAATTCCAGAAAGACAATTGCCAGTCTTCTTGTGTATTCTGAAAACTCATCCTATTCAAATGTGGTTTCGGTGAGAAATCAGAATGTTTCCGCTAAACCAGGCATTGGAATTATTGGCGCCGGAAACTATACCAAAATGACCATGTTACCGGCTCTGAAAAAGGCAGGAGCCAGTCTGAGAATCATTGCCAGCAACTCTGGAGTGAGCGGGACATTTCTCGCCAGAAAATTTGATGTGGTTCAGTCAACCTCCAATTATAAAGATGTGATTTCTTCGGATCAGGTTGGAATGGTGGTGATCACAACCCGCCATCACCAGCATGCTCCAATGACAATTTCAGCATTGCAGGAAGGAAAAGACGTATTTGTTGAAAAACCATTGGCGATCCGTCTGAAAGATGTATTCGAAATAGAAAGAGAACTGCAGAAGAGCGGTAAGTCAGTTTCGGTTGGTTTCAATCGCCGGTTTTCTCCATTTTCGAGAAAGATAAAAGAGATTTTGGGCTCAGATCCCGGGACCATTTCGGTGATTGCCACCATGAATGCAGGCTTTATTCCCCCTGAAAGCTGGGTACACGATCTTCAGCAGGGAGGAGGCCGGATTTTGGGAGAAGCCTGTCACTTCATCGATCTCATTTCCTACTTTACCGGATCTGAAGTTGATACCGTTTTTATGTCTTCGGTTGGTTTAAATCCGGACCAGAAGACTGACATTGCATCCCTCCACATCCGTTACAAAAACGGTTCACTTGGCGTAATCAATTATTTTGCAAATGGTTCCAAAGCCTACAGCAAAGAGAGGGTGGAAGTATACTTTGGTGGAAAAACACTTATTCTGGATAATTTTCGGCAATTGGAAGGTTTCGATACAAAAGGCTTCAGTAGTATGAAAGGTAAGCTCGATAAAGGCCACGAAGAAATGTTCCGTCAGGTTGTGTCGTTGAATGAAAATGGTGGATCACCTTTGTTTACCTGGGCATCCATTAAAAATACCCATCTGGCCGCTTTTGCAGCGCTGGAATCCTTAAAATCCCGTTCGCCAATTCGGGTGGAGGATCTCAAGGACGAATCCTGAAAAGGTACAGACTGCGCTTGAGTGAGCTTCTGATTTCAGTAAAATACCATCAACCTTTTGATTGACTTTTGGTTTGAGATATTCTGCTTCTAATCTCTGCTAATTTTTATCTTTGTCCCATAACCGGATAGGGAGGATATGAGGATTAGAAAGTTCATCACACAAGCGTTGTTATCAAGATTCTTGATTTTAAGTCTTGACCTTGTTGTGGTATTGTTTTCACTCGTTGTCGCCAATGTCCTTCGCTTTAATTTCAACGTTCCGCCCCACGTTCACGACTCTTTCATTTACACGGCGACATATGTAGTACTGGTTCGCCTGGTCCCATTTTATTTCCTGAAAACCTACGCTGGTTTAATCAAGTACACGGGTGAGCAGGACATCAAAATTGTGCTTAGAGCCGTAACCCTTTCAACTTTATTTTTCATTTCCGTCTACTTGTCACTGAGGATGCTGGAAGTAGGCGATAAGTTCCTTTTCTTTTATCCTTTATCCATTATTCTGATCGATTACGTGCTTACCTGTTTTGTGTTGGTAGGGTATCGGATCGTGCTTAAAATCATCAGCGAAGAAATCAAATCTTCCCGAAGCAATGTGCGGGGTCCCAAAAAGAATGCAGCCATTTTTGGTGCAGGGCAATCGGGACTTTTTGTGAAGAAAGCAGTGGAGGATGATAAATTGAGTAAGCTCAACGTCGTTGCCTGGCTGGACGACAATCCGCTCGTGGTTGGAAAGTCGTTGGAAGGCAAACGGATTTTCCATGCAGAGAAAGACTTTAAAAAGATGGTGCAGCAATTCGACATTGACACCATCATTCTCTCGATTCAAAACATTGAACCTTCCCGGAAGCAACGATTTGTCGATGTCTGTCTGGAAGCCAATATCAAAATGCTTTATACGCCACCTGTAAAAAAATGGCTGAAAGGTGAGTTGAATGTCCAGCAATTGAAGAAGTTCAATATTGAAGATGTGCTGGATCGGGAGCCAATTGTTCTGGACAACAAATACCTTGAATTTCAGATTGCCGACAAAGTGGTGCTCATTACCGGGGCGGCCGGTTCAATTGGTTCAGAAATTGTTCGTCAGCTTATTTCGTACCATCCCAGTCGTCTTATCCTCGTGGATGTGGCAGAATCTCCATTGGTTGAACTTGGGCTTGAGATTCAGGAGAAGTTCAACTTTGAGAACCTTAGTATTTTTGTCGGAGATGTGAGTAATCCCAACCGGATGGAACGCGTTTTCAGGGAGTTTCAACCGGAGATTGTGTACCACGCCGCTGCCTTCAAGCACGTTCCGGTGATGGAGCACATGCCTTATGAAGCCGTAAGGGTGAATATTCTGGGTACAAAAACCATTGCCGATATGGCTGTTCGTTACAAGGCAGAGCGCTTCGTGATGATCAGCACCGATAAAGCCGTGAATCCAACCAATGTGATGGGTTGCAGCAAAAGGGTTGCTGAAATTTATATCCAATCATTAAACAATCACCTGAAAGAAAAAGGTGAGATCACCCGATTTATTACCACCCGTTTTGGAAATGTGCTTGGCTCCAATGGGTCGGTTATTCCCAGATTTCAAAAACAGATTGAGGCCGGTGGACCCATTACGGTGACCGATCCGGATATCACCCGCTTTTTTATGACCATTCCTGAAGCTTGTCAGTTGGTACTCGAAGCCGGTGCCATGGGGAAAGGAGGGGAGATCTTCATTTTTGACATGGGAAAACCAGTCCGGATCGTGGATCTGGCAGAAAAGATGATCAAGCTTTCAGGAAAAATTCCATATCAGGATGTCAACATTGTATTTACTGGACTTCGCCCAGGTGAAAAACTGGAAGAAGAGTTGCTGGCCAAGAAGGAAAACATTATCCCAACGCACCACCAGAAAATCATGAAAGCCAAGGTGCGGGAGTATGATTTCATAGAGATCAAATCAGAAATCGAAATGCTCATTTCCATGCTGGCGCACCAGAATGATGTGGACATTGTTTCCAAAATGAAAATGATTGTTCCCGAATACCGGAGTAACAATTCTGTTTTTGAGGACCTCGACAAATTGCAGGATGAATCAAATTCACCTGTCTAAATCCTTTTTCAGAACAATATGAAAATTGCGTATTGCGCAACGGTTCAGCCGGCATTTGGTGGGTTGAAATCTTTTAATGTCGGGCTGGTTCATTCGTTGGTTCACCTTTGTAAGGAGAGGAAAATAGAGCTGGTCGTTATCACACATCAAAGTCACAGAGCATCATTTGATCTGCCTGATCAAATGATGCGTACGTTTACGGGCAACCATTTTGTATTTGAATCCCTCCATCTTCCCAGTCTGCTGAAGGCCGAAAGAGTGGATGTGGCGATCTTCCCACACAACAGGATGCCGTTGTTTTCAACCGGTGCTTCGCGTTCTCTTCTGGTTGTTCATGATTTATTGTTCTGGCGGTTTCCTTCTGAGCTTTCCTTCCTTAAGAGGGCGACCCGGTACTTTTTCATCAGCCAGGCGCTGAAAAAAGCAGACCAGCTTGTGGCCGTATCGGAGTTCACAAAAATGGAACTACAGGAATTTGGATGTCGAAAATCCATCAGCGTCTGTCTGGAAGGAGTCGATCCGATGCAGGAGAATGTTGCGCTGTCAGAGATGAGATTCCCGATCGATAAGCCTTATTTTCTGTTCATCGGGGCTCATTCGTTTCAAAAGAATCTTCCGGCTTTGGTCGCAGCATTTGATCGGGTGAAGCAGTCGGGGTTTGATTGCAGGTTGATACTGGCAGGAGGAAAAGGTACCGCATCCCAGTCGGTTTTGGATGCCGTCCGTATTAGCGCATTCTCTTCAGATATTCTGTTGCCCGGTTTTGTCTCGGATGAAGAGAAAGACTGGCTGATGCGAAATGCCATTGCTTTTGTGTTTCCGTCAATTTATGAAGGATTTGGTATTCCGATTCTGGAGGCATTTCAGCGGAATGTTCCGGTTATCACATCCGATTGTGCATCATTACCGGAAGTGGCAGGAAAGGGAGCGCTTATTTCAAAGCCAGATCCGAAATCATTGTCCGCTGCTATGTTGGAATTGGCTCAAAATAGTGAACTAAGGACAGAACTTATTCGATACGGAGCAGCGAGGCTGCGAATCTTCCAGTGGGATCGGGTGGCGGAAAATATTTTGAGTTCTATACAGCCGAAGTAGGATTTTCTGATAATCAGCTTCTTCTGTTTTTAGTTTCATGATGCAGATCAATTTTTTTAAATTTTTGAAAAAAATCCTTGACATTTTGTTCGCTGAAAAAAAAAATACAACCATATTTGTGCGTTGATCTTACAAAGGGAAAAAGATCAATAATTGTGATTTTGGGTTTATTGAAATTTCAGGAGGCTCTCTATGAGGGCCTTCTGATTTTTTTGCCCATTCCAAACCTTTATTTATTTCGTTTTTATCGGAATTCGTTACTCCCTTATTTCTCTTTTTTTCTTGTTCAGGATTTTTGCCACATGCATCATTTGGGGTCTAGCATCTATTTTTTTGTTTCAATCCCGGCCCTTTCAGCGTTCTTTCTTATTCAGAACTTCATGCGGTTGATTACGGACGAAAAATAGATGGAGGAATGAGTGTGGTCGGGTCAAAAAAAAACTGCACCTTTTAGATGCAGTTCGTGCCGAAGGTGGGACTCGAACCCACATGACCGTGAAGTCACACGCCCCTGAAACGTGCGTGTCTACCAGTTTCACCACTTCGGCTTGTCGCTTTGAGCGGGAGACGAGGCTCGAACCCGCGACCTACAGCTTGGAAGGCTGTCGCTCTACCAACTGAGCTACTCCCGCAAAAATGGTAATGATGAGGTTCCGAGCGGATTCGAACCGCTGTACAAGGTTTTGCAGACCTCTGCCTAGCCACTCGGCCACGGAACCATTTGTTTAAAACGGGCTGCAAAAGTATGAAACCCGTTTTCAATTCAAAACTTTTACCTGAGATTCCTGCGTAAATTTATTTTTCTACGTCGTCTTGCCTTTGATGTAATTGTCAATAAGCTGAAAATCAGTTGTGAGTTTTCGTCTTCTGCCGGAAAGGATATTGTATAAAGATAAGGTCCGAATGATGTAAGCGTTCAGTACCTGTCGTTTTTTCAAACATTCAATTGAAACAAGGTCACTCCCGATCCGCCACGATCTGCATGCTCATCCCGGATTTGCTCAACCTGACGGTACTTCCTGAGCAGGTTCCGGATTTGTGTCCTGAGAATTCCGTCGCCTTTGCCATGGACAATCCTTAGTTCTTTCTGGCCCAGAAGAATCGCCTCATCGAGCCAGTTGTCAACCAGACTCATGGCTTCATCTGCCCTCAATCCACGAATATCGAGCTGACTTTCAAACTCCATCATTTTCTGGTTCAGATCCACACTGTGCCGGCTGGCCCGGGTCAGGGATTTGGTCTGTTGAATGCCGGATACTTTCTCCAGACGGTTCAGTTTGATGTTCGTTTTTAAATCTCCAATCTGAACTTCGGCGTCTTTGCCTTTAAAACCCAGAAACGTTCCAATGCTTTCGGTGCCCTTAATCCGGACAAAATCTCCGGCTTTAATATCGCCTGCCAGAACCTCAATTTTGGTTTCCGGTACTTTTTCCTGGCTGACTTCTTTTTCAACCGGTTGGATTTCCTCGGGTTCCAGCTTGTCTTTGAGCTGTTCCAATTGCAGGCGTGCATCCCGGGTAACCGTTTTTTCAGCCTGGTTTTCTTTAATCAGACGGATCGTTTCCTCGATTTTGCGATTGGTGCCGTCCAGAAGCTGAGCCGCCTTTTGCTTGGCATCGTTCAGGATTTTCTTTCTCTGGTTGTCCAGATCCTTGTGTTTCTTCTCATTTTCTGTGAGGAGGAGCTTTGTCTTCCGGTCCCGGTTCGCCAGTTCCTGGTTCTTTTGCTCCCATTTCTGTTTTTCCTCTTCCAGTTCCGAAATGAGTTTGTCGACGTTGATTTTCTTGATGCCGATTTTGTTTTTGGCCTGATTCAGCACCGCTTTTGGCAATCCGATTTTTTCGGCAATCTCCAAAGCATACGAGCTGCCCGGTTGGCCTATTTCGAGCTGAAACAAAGGCTCCATCTTTTCACCATCGAACTTCATCGCCGCATTTTCAATCGACGGATGCCGGTTGGCGAAATTCTTCAGGTTGGTGTAATGGGTATTCACCAATCCGAAAATTTTCTTGTGACAAAGCGACTCCAGAATGGCTTCTGCAATCGGACCGCCCAATGCCGGGTCGGTTCCCGTTCCAAATTCATCCAGTAAAATCAGCGTCTTGCTGTTGGCTTCCTGCAACATCCATTTCATGTTGGAAATATGGGAGCTGTAGGTGCTCAGATCGTTTTCAATGGATTGCTGGTCCCCAATGTCCACCATAATTTTCTCGAAAAATCCCATTCTGGAACCTTCTCCGACGGAAACCGGTACGCCTGACTGCCACATATACTGGATCAGGCCGACCGTCTTGAGACAGATCGACTTTCCCCCGGCATTGGGTCCTGAGATCACCAGCACCCGCTTTTCGGCTGTCAGCCAGATTGTGAGTGGGACAATTGGTTTCTTCTGCGCTACATGCGAGAGAAATAATAATGGATGACGGGCTTCAAACAGTTTGAAATCCGGTCCGCTTTGATGGCCTGGCAGATTTGCTTTGATTTTTATTCCAAACCGGGCTTTGGCCCTCACCAGATCAAGCACGCCCAGAAATTGGTTGGCCTGTGAAATTTCTTTCCGGAAAGGGCGGATGGCCAGGGTAAGGTCTGTAAGAATGCGGTGGATTTCCCGGTTTTCGGCAAACTGGATTTCGCGGATTTCATTATTGGAATCCAAAGCTTCCTCTGGTTCGATGTACACCGTTTGTCCTGTGGCCGATTCATCATGGACAAATCCCTTTATTTTTCGTTTGTATTCTGCCAGAATGGGAATCACCATTCGTCCGTTCCGGATGGTAATACCTGCATCTTCGGCGATGTAGCCAAGGGCGATGGCCGATTTTAGCGCATTGTCGAGTTTTCGCCGGAGTTTGCTTTGCTCATCTATCTTCTTTTTACGGAGCCGGTTGAGTTCAGGTGAGGCGGTATCCCGAATCGCACCGTCCGTATCAAACACAGTTTCAATCCGATAGAATATTTCGGTCGGGATTTCGACTTTGCTACACAGTTCAAACAATCGGGGAAACTGATTCTGATTTTTGCGGAGGGCTTTTACTGCATTCTCGATCGTTTTCAAACCTCGGCTGAGGTTTGACCATTGATCTGTCATCAGCACAAATCCTTCAATTTCGAGTTGATCGGCGTATGACTGTAGATCGAAAAAATTGTTTTCGGGCAACGGGATCCCTTCCTGAATCAGTTTTCTGCATTCATCGGCCTGTTCCTGCAGTTTGATGACGGGTTCGTATTGCCGGCTCATTTTCAGGTTTATGGCCATTTGTTTCCCAACTTCGCCATGGCATTCCTGTGCGATTAGAAGTTTAATCTGATCAAAACCCAATCGCTGTTCTAAATTTTCTAAACTGTTGTTTTTCAAAGGGGGGTGTTTTCAGGGTGCAAAAATGCAAAACGAATTGCCTGAAAGCCAACCGAAAAGACCAATATCAAACCCTTTTATTTTTCAGAATTCAATTTCCTTTCTTTGCAGCTCAGTTATGGCACAGGCAAAATCAAAATGGTATGTGGTTCTGAAAGGACGGACCCCCGGAATTTATACCCGTTGGGACGAAGCGAAAGCACAGATTTTTGAATTCACTGGTGCCGTTTACAAAGGTTTTGAGTCAAAAAAAGAAGCGGACGAGGCCTGGTCGAAAAAGCGTTTTCCCCAAAGTGGAACATCTTCCTCAACTCCAACCAATTCTTCCGGCAAGTCAAAACCGCCCCAAGTTCCTTTTATAGTTGTGGATGCATCGAGTCTTGGTGTTCCCGGACCAACCGAATACCAGGGTTTTCTGATGCCGGAAAAGCGAAAACTGTTTGGGGTTGAAATCGGACTGGCTACCAACAACATTGGCGAGTTTCTGGCAATCGTTCATGCATTGGCATATTTATATAAGCATGAATCTAACCTTCCCATCTACTCCGATTCCATAACTGCTTTAAGCTGGGTTCAGAAAAAGAAAGTAAAGAGCGAACTCGTGCGTGATGAACGTACGGAAGAAGCCTGGCAGTTGGTCGACCGGGCTTTGGTATGGCTCAATACACATCAGGTGGCCAATCGAATCTGGAAGTGGGAGACGGAACACTGGGGCGAAAATCCGGCTGATTACGGCAGGAAATAAAATCGAATGGGAAACAGCTGGTTTCAGTTTAAAGAGTTTCGGGTCGAGCAGGGTAGGACATCCATGAAAGTGTGTACGGATAGCTGCATTTTCGGGGCATATGTGGCCATGCGTGAATCAGAAGATCTTTCTTCTGTCACCAACTTTCTCGACGTTGGATCTGGAACGGGATTGCTTTCGCTCATGGTGAAGCAAAAACTACCTTATGCAAAAATTCTCGCTGTCGAAAAGGATGACGGTGCTTTTATGGATTGCCGGCAGAATTTTGAAGATTCTCCCTGGTCTGAACAGCTTCAGGTATTTCATTCTTCGTTTGAAGAATTTGCTGGGGGAAATCCTGTTGGTTTTGACCGGATCATCTGCAATCCACCGTTTTTTCTCAATCACCTTCGCAGCCCCGATCAAGGACGGAATCAATCCATGCACAACACTGCATTGGAATGGAATATCTGGATTCAATTGTTATCGGATGTTTGCCATCCCGAAGGAAGAATATGGCTGCTTCTTGATCCCGGAACGTGGGACAGAACAGTACCGATTCTAGGACTTTGTGGGTTATTTGTTCGGGAGGAGCTTACATTGGTCCAGTCCAAGGGGCGGATATGGAGAAATATTGTTTGTTTATCGAAGGAAAAAACAGACCATCCTGTAACCAGATATCTGGATGTGTATGAAAATCCAGGTACGCTCAGTTCTGATATAAGATACTGGCTATGTGATTATTATCTGTAATTTTGAGATCCTTCGGGGTAAAGTAGGCTCTGCGATTCTGGTTGTTCTTCCGGGTTTCCGATATTTCTGCCTTCCGTTTCTCACGCATGTATCATTTTACGTTTTTTCTACTGAAACCAGAAGGCCAGCCCCAATACCTTCGTCTCAGGTTTTAAACGATTTATACCAAAACCTTTTGTTCATTATGATCAATTTGAAACGTTGGTCTGCAATGGCATCCCTATTTGCCATTACGACCGGAGTGACAACAGCGCAGGTTGCCGCCACACTTGACAGAGCCGAAAAGTTGTTCGAACAGGAAGATTTTTACAACTCACTTCCATTGTTTGAAGAACTGATTTACAAAGGACAGGACAACACGAATTCCCATCTGAAAGCTGGTATGTGTAACCTGTTTTTATCCAAGCCTGAAAAAGGTCTTGAGCACATCAAACTCGCAAAGAACCCGCAGAACGAGGTCAATCCAAATTACCAGTTCTGGTTGGGTAGAGCGTATCATCTCAATATGAAAATCGATTCGGCTCTTCGATGCTACCGGAAATATCTGGTGGTTTCAGGACCGAACGATGAATTCCGTAAAGGCGTGGAAGATTTGATTGCGCAGATTCACCGGACTGAAATTCACTTTTTGTCCGGCGATAAGTCACCTTTCGACATCACCAACCTGGGAGAAAATATCAACAGTCCGTTTACGGAACATTCACCGATTGTTTCATCAGATGGAAAAATTCTGGTGTTTACTTCCCGTAGACCTTTGTTTGCCAATGAGATTCCGGAAGCGGACGGACAGTACTCCTCCAAATTGTATTACTCATTGCTGCAAACAGATGGTAAGTGGAGCAAAGCGATTCCTCTCCATCCCCGTTCCAGCCATAAGTCACAGTTTGCATCCATCCAGTGGATTGACAATTCCGAAAAGTTATTGTTGTATAGCCACGATCACGGTGGTTCATTGTGGGAAGTGGAACGAGATGGAAAAGAGTTCAAAGAACCGGTACGCTTGAAATCCGAAGTTCCGGCCAAGTATTTCCGTCCGGATGGAAACTTCAGCAAAGGAATGGACAGGATCATTTTTGCGAACAACACGGTTTTCGATGGCACCTATGATTTGTTCATGGTGGAACGCAGAACCGAAGCCAAATGGGGTAAACCGTGGAAGATTTCTAAAATGCTCAATTCCACGGACGATGAAATTGCTCCAATCTGGATGGAAGACGGTAAGACCATTGTGTTTTCATCCAAAGGTCTGAAAGGACTGGGCGGTTACGATCTGTTCAAATCGGTGTACGATTCAGAGACCCGTAGTTTTTCGGAGCCGGAAAATCTGGGTTATCCGATCAACACACCTGGCAACGATACCCATTATTTTGAGCTGGACAAAGGCAAGAAGATGTTTGTTTCTTCAGCCCGGGCGAGTGGATTTGGAAGCACCGACATCTACATGATTGTCCCAAACGATAACTCAGCATCCAGCAAGGAATGGTAAGATAAAACCGACTTATATTGAAACTATTGACAATAAAAAAGGCCTGAGAAATCAGGCCTTTTTGTTTTTTGTTGCTTGAGAAGGATCGATCTATGGTTGCATTGTAACAATCGCCTGAGTACCATAGCCAACACCACCACGGTTACGAACATAAGGACGAATGAAGTATTTCTTCCCAGGTGCCAGGTTACGAATGACAGCAGAATAACCGTTTTCAGTTGAATCGGAATTTACAGATACGATGGTATTTGCAATGGTCGGAGCAGTTGCAGGTCCGTAAACAAATCCACGATCATAAATTATTTCAAAGCTATTGTCAGTCAAAGCAGACGAAATGTTTAGGGTATCCCGTCCAAATTCAGAGACTATACCAGCGGCAACTTTACCTAATGCGGGGGCAGAGAAAAACGTGACCACATTTGAATATGTTGTGTCCATAAAATTACGGGCAAACATTCGGGCATAATAGGTTGTTCGTGGTTTCAATGGTGTGGCAGCTGTACTGAATACACCTGTCCCTTCTCCTGTAGCAGCTTTTATCACATGCTTAAAGGTTGGATTATTGGTGGTGTCGGAGTACAGTATTCCTTTACCGGATATCAGTAGCCCACCAGAATTGGTAATGGATCCAAAAAGGGTTACAGACCCTGCTTTTATTCCACCAACAGAATCAAAACGAAGTGTAGGTCCCGAAAGAGGATTGTTTTCTTTGCGAGAATCGTCGGTACAGGCAGTGAATCCGGCTGTCAATAGTGAACCTGCTATAAACAGATAAACGAAGTTCTTTTTCATTGTCGTGTTGATTAATAACCTGGATTTTGTACAAGTTTTGGATTTGCTGTAAGATCAGATACTGGAATCGGGAACAGTTTTCTGAAATCAGAAATCGCGGCTCCGGATGAAACACCACCTTTGAACGGCCACAAATAGGAACCTTCAACAAAGCGATTATATCGAATCAGATCGGTTCGGCGGTGACCTTCCCAGTATAGTTCCCGGGCTCTTTCGTCCAATACGAAATCAAGCGTAAGGTCTGCTTCTGTGATGTTGCCATTGGTATTACCATATGCACGCTGGCGGAGGCTATTGATATAACCTGTGGCAGTTGCCACACTTCCTGCACCACCACGTAAAGTACCTTCTGAATAAATGAGGTACATTTCTGCAAGACGGAACAATGGATAGTCAATATCCACAAATGTTTGATCCGGATTCACTCCTTTGTTGATTTTGTTCACTTTTCCGAAAGATGTGGTTGAACCCAAAACCAGTTTCCGGTTGGCTTTTACTTTGAAAACAGCTGGATTGTCTTTTTGGACATAGCCAATTGTATAGTTTCCATTGAGTTGATTCGGGCTGGCAAATTCGACCTTAATGAAGTTACCTTTCACAAGACCATGTGAAGGAATACGGAAAGCGATACTGTCTGTAGTGAATCCGATTGAATCAGGGACTCCTACGTTTGCAAGCACAATATTTCGGTATTTAGAAATTGCGTAACCCTCTGTAAATGTGGATGGAGTATTGATTTCAAGTGTTTGCCCGGAAGTGTAAAACATTGCTCTGCGGTCAACTCCATGGTCGCCATTGTTTCCTGTATCCGGAAACAACAATGGAAGGTTTTTGGTTGCCCGAAGTCCGGCCCACGGACCTTCAACACCAGCGAAGGCCTTGTTCATTGTTCCACCTAAAGAAGCGTGAACAAGGAAATGAGTACCACCATATCCTCTTGTTTTTAATCCATCATAATTTACCGTCATGATAAATTCTTTACTGAATTGAGGCAGGTGATTGTTGGCTGCAAACATTTGCTGATAGTCATCTCCAAGTGAATAGCCTGAATTGATTACTTTGGTTGCATATTCAACCGCTTCATTGTTTTTGCTCACGCCTGCATAGGTCGGTGCATTCAAATACAAACGTGCAAGAAGAGCCTGTGCTGCTGCAACATCAGCCCGTCCATATTCATTGCTTCTGGCAGGCTTCAGTTTCGTTTCCAGATCTTTGAGTTCCGTTTCGATGTAATTGTAAATCTCCTGTCTGCTTCCTTGTCTTGGCAGAAATGCGCCAACAAGATCTTTTTCTGTCGTGAAAGGAACAGACCCAAAAAGATCAATCAGAACCCAATACTGGTAGGCACGAAGGAATCGGGCCTCCTGCTTGTAGTATTCAATTTCTACACGGGCATCAGCCGGAATTCCACGTTTCGATAACCGATCGTCAGAACATTCTCTGATAAATTCATTACAAAGTGTTATCTGAAAATAGCAACGAGCAAACATCCGGCGGATGAATCCATTGTTGGAAGACCATGTGTGATTGTGAATATCGGGAAGACCGGCATCGCCCCATGCGATGATGGCTTCATCTGTGGTTAGTTCCTGAAGGTTCCAGAAGCCCCGCACAAAATCCGAAAATCCTTCATCACCACCGCCCGGAATATCGGGCGCACCAGCAGGGCCATCGTTTCCGGTAGTTGCATACGCACTGTACACACGAGAAAGTGCTTGTTTGTATCCATCGGGTGTGGCATATACTTTTTCAGAAGTCACATCGTTTTGTGGAACTAGGTCCAGGTCCTTGTGACAGGAGACCATAAGTCCGGATCCGATGATCAGAATCCAGAGTGTGATTTGAAAATTCTTTTTCATAGTGAAATGTCGTTTTAAATGAGTTTAAGGCATGAAATTGGCTGTAAGTCCGAGTGTGAAAACACGAGGTCTTGGGTAAAAGTTATTGTCAATTCCACCGCCGATTTCCGGATCAATCCCCTCATAATTTGAAATGAAGAAAGCATTCTGAACGTTGAAATTCGCAGCCAGGCTGAACTTCTTGGTTATTTCTCCAAAATTATAAGACAGGAAAATATTGTCGAAACGAAGGAATGATGCATTCTGAACAAAATAGTCAGAAAGCCTTGTTTGGTCAGTAGATGCACCGCCAACAGGTTTTCCGGTGAATCCTGTTTCAAGGTAGTTTGCTGAAATGTTGTTTACATAACCGGTTTGAATAAAGGCTGCATTCCGGTTTCCTTTGTCAGAGTAGATGTTGTTGTAAACGTAGTTTCCAAAGCTTCCTCTCAAAACCAGGCCAACCGTCAGTTTTTTGTATTGAACTGATGTGTTGATGCCATAAAAACTGGTGGGTGCTGCCTGCTTGTAGTGGTACTGATCATCCTCATTGATTCGGCCATCACCATTCAAATCTTCAAACTGACCTTCTACTGGTTTGCCATCTTTATACACCTGACGATACACCAGGAATGAATTGGTTGGAAATCCAACGGAATGGATCTGAATTGTAGAACCAACACCACCATCAATTCCACCTGTGTAAATACCAGGATAGCTGGAGTCGGCAACTGCAGTCAGTTTTGTAACCCGGTTCCGGTTCATTGTTACGTTGAAACCAAAGTTCCACGTCAAATCTTTGGTTTGTACTGGAATGGTATTGATGTTGATTTCAACCCCACGATTTTCAATACTTCCAACATTGGTAAGTACCTGGTCACTAAAGTTCGCACCTGCTGGAGTAGGAATAGTGTTCAGCAAATTGCTGGTTTCTTTGAGGTAAAAATCCACACTTCCTGAAACTCTGTCTGAAAATAAACTGAAGTCAACCGCCGCATTTGTAGTGGCTGTTTGTTCCCATTTGATCCTTGGATCATATGCAGAAGGACGGTATCCATAATAGTATTGGTCTCCAAACTGATACTGTGCAGAAGGATTCGTGAGGCGATAGGTTGGAAGATATGCGTAATTGCTCCCAATATCCTGCTGTCCGGTTAACCCGTACCCAACCCGGATTTTCAACTGGTTGATGGCAGGAATTTTCTTAATAAATGATTCTTCAGATAATGTGTAGGCTCCGGCTACAGATGGGAAAAATCCCCAACGGACATCATTTCCAAACCGCGAAGACCCATCTGTACGGACAGTTCCGGTAATCAGGAACTTCTCCATTAGAACATAGTTCAAACGTCCATAGTAGGAGATCAAGCGGTTCTGAGGTCTATCTGTCGGGAAAACCGGCTTTGAATTTGGCATGGTGTCTCCGTTGTAACGGAAGTCTGCATAGTTATAGACGTTTGTCAGGAAATCCTGATATCCATAACCTGCCACTACATCAAAACGGCTTGATATTTCTTTGATTTCCTTGTTGTAGTTGAAATAGAATTCCAGAAGGTTATTCTGTTTTTTCTGCAGATAGTTGTTGTTTACCCCTTTTCGTACAAAATCAGATGCATAAATGGAATCCACTTTCACGGTTCCTTTTCCTTCCGACCGGTCGGTACCAATATTCAAATTGGCACGAAGGTCTTTCAGAAACGGAATGGCGTAATCCAACTGAACGTTGGTCAGAATACGGTTTACTTCACTTTTATCTTCTCGGCTGTTAAGCAAACCAACTGGATTTTTAGGTGCAAGAAGCAAAGGTGTTTTGCCAGTATTGTCTGCCCACTCAAAATAGCCTCCGAATGGCGCATTTCCAAGACTGTCTCTGGTGGCATTGACGGGTTTGGTCGGATCAAAAACAACAGCGCTTCCAATAGCACCACGATTGGCAAAGAAATTGGTCGTACGGGCAATTTTAAAGTTCAGATTTACTTTCAGGTCCCCATTTAAAAGAACTGGGCTTAGGTTGATTCCTCCTGTGAAGCGATCCATCTGATCTCTTTTCAGAATACCCTGTTGATTCAGGTAACCACCAGAAATGCGGTAAGGAAGATTGTAACCTTCCTTAAATTTCAGATTACCTGAGAAGCTTAGATTGTTATCGGTTGTATAAGCCAAACGATATATTTCTTTCTGCCAGTCGGTATTCGTTGTTCCCGCAGTGTCGATCAGTTTTTTCTGAGCAGGGGTTCCATATTGTTTCACCATTGCCCGGAATTCATCACCGCTCAAAACATCCACAAACCGGTAAGGCTGTGAAACAGAATTCTGAGTTGATAATGTGATGGTTGGCCGAAGTTGACTTACACTACCTTTTTTTGTGGTGATGATGATCACACCATTGGATGCTCTTGAACCATAAATCGCGGTTGCTGAAGCATCTTTTAAGACAGTAAAGCTCTCAATATCATTTGGATTGATCAGGCTCAGGGCGTTGGGCGAACCACTGACACCGCCTCCTTCTACCGGTACACCATCGATGATAATCAATGGATCATTGCTGGCATTCAGTGAGGCACCGCCCCGGATTCGGATGGTGCTGCCTGACCCTGGTGATCCACCATTGTTGGTGATTTGTACCCCGGCAACTTTACCCGCGATCAGGGCTTCCGGAGTTGTATTGATACCAGTCTGGAAATCTTTTGACGTTACGTTTGAAAGAGATCCGGTGAGGTCTTTCTTACGGACCTGGCCATATCCAATCACAACCGCTTCTTTCAGATTTTTCACTTCTTCTGAAAGACTCACATCGATGGTTGTGGATGAACCGACCGTTCTGCGCTCTGTGGTGAATCCCAGAAAACGGAATTCCAGAACCGCACCAACTCCTGCTTTCAGTTTGTAAGCGCCATTAATATCAGATATCGCTCCGGAAGTGGTTCCAACCAAAATAATGTTTACCCCGGGCAAACCGGAACCATCCTTCGCATCGGTAACCTTTCCACTCACTTCCAGCTCCTGACCAAAAGCCAGGTTGGACAATGAAAACGCCAATGCCAGCATGGCAAAGATCTTTGCATACAGTTTTTTCATAAGGTGACTTAATTGTTAATATGTTGAATTCAGATTTTTATCGGTTTAATCTGGAAAACGGAAAACACGGATAACGCAAATAAGCAGAGTTTTGGAACATGATGTAACGGTATTAAAAAAGTACGTAAGAAAGATTAATTGGTTAATAAGAGTGCAAAGTAGAAATGATTATGGAATAGTACCAAAATCTGTGAATCCTGATTTTCCATAATCATTACTTATTGTACAGATAGTCAAATCATTAGGCCTGATTTTAGTCTTCTATTTTTGTCTTTTTTCGCATGTTTTTTAAGTCGTTTGATACGAAGAACCGGTTTTCAAACTTGTTTCACGGCCATTTCTGAATATGTTCAAAAACCCGTTTGAAGCACTCTGGTGCAATTATTCGATCCAAAAGCCAGACTAATTTCATGGATTCTTCAAAAAATGCCAATTTGCCGGCCTCTTAGTATTAACCAATTAAAAATGACTTTTTCGAATTTTGTAAAGAACCTTGCTGTCGCTTCGGTTCTCTTTCCGGTTGCCGGTATGGCGCAGCTGTATGAGAGCAGCGGAAATGTGACCGCCATTGTAAAGGAGAAGGACGGGTTGTCCATTACACTCACCAATGCCAGAACCAAGATTACGGTTTACAACTCCTCCATCATCCGGGTCCATTTTTCAAAAGGTACCTCATTTGATGAACTTAGTTACGCAATTGTCGGCCAGCCCGTTGATCCTAAATTCGAATTTACGGACGGAGCCTCTGCCGTATTGAAAACCGATTCCGCCAGATTGGAAATCACCAAATCACCTTTTCGACTGCGCTTTTTTGATGCCAAGGGAAGACTCCTCAATGAAGATGAGCCTGCCTTTGGAACAGGATGGAACGGAGAACAGGCAACTACCTATAAAAAACTGCAGCCCAATGAGCGTTTTGTTGGCCTTGGTGAAAAAACAGGCCCGCTAAATAGAAGAGGAGAGGGGTATACCAACTGGAACACTGATTATTTCGCCTATCCATCTGGTGCCGATCCGATTTATCAGACCCTTCCGTTTTACATCGGCGAGCATGGCGATGTGGCGTACGGACTTTTCATGGACAATTCGTACAAATCCCATTTCAATTTCGGGGCATCCAACGATCGGTTTGCCAGTTTTACAACCGAGGGAGGTGACATGAATTATTACCTTATCTCCAATTCAACCGTTCCCAAAATTATTGAATCGTATTCCTGGCTTACTGGTCGCATGCCAATGCCACCATTATGGGGACTTGGTCTGCAGCAATGCCGGTACAGCTACTATCCGGATAAAGAAGTTCTGACCGTGGCTAAAACCTTCCGCGATAAAGGCATTCCGGCCGATGCAATGGTTCTGGATATCCACTACATGGATAAATACAAACTTTTTACCTGGGACAAAACCCGTTTCCCGAATCCAAAAGCCATGAACGATGAGTTGAAGTCGATTGGATTTCATACCGTTACCATTATCGATCCGGGTGTGAAAGTGGAGAAAGGATATCATGCGTATGAGGACGGATTTAAAGAAAACTACTTTTTGAAATATCCCGATGGAACCAACTACACAGGTCAGGTATGGCCCGGATGGTGCCACTTCCCGGATTTCACCAACCCGAAAGCTCGCGAGTGGTGGGGAGGAAAATTCAAGGACCTGGTCGGAAGCGGCGTAGAAGGTTTCTGGAATGACATGAATGAGCCCGCCACCTGGGGACAGCGCTTCCCGGATCTTGTTGAGTTTCATTTTGAAGGCAAAAAAGGTAATCACAGGAAAGGACATAATGTGTATGGATTGCAGATGGCAAAGTCGACATACGATGGAACCCGGAAGCTGCTTGGAAACAAGCGGCCTTTCATTCTGACCCGTGCCGGTTACAGTGGCATTCAGCGATATGCTGCTGTTTGGACGGGAGACAACGTGGCCTCCGACGATCACATGATGTCCGGAATCCGCCTGATCAACAGCATGGGGATGACCGGAATTCCGTACAGTGGAATGGATGTAGGCGGATTTACCGGCGGTGCATCCAAAGAACTTTTTGGCCGTTGGGTATCGATCGGAGCGTTTTCTCCGTTTTTCCGTATCCACTCTGCGATTGATACCAAAGAATCCGATCCCTGGAGCTATGGTGAAAGAATCGAAGCCATCAATAAGAACTACATTTCACTGCGATACAAACTTCTCCCATACCTGTATTCCACGTTTGCAGAAGCAAACCGGACCGGCCTTCCTGTAAACCGTTCACTGGCCATCAACCATACCCACAATGGAGCGATTTATGACGGACGGTATCAGAATCAATTCTACTTCGGACCATCCATCATGGTTTGTCCGGTTGAAAGCAATAAGGAAATGACCCACATCCTGTTGCCAGATGCAGACGGCTGGTACAGTTTGTACAACGATGCCTTCTATCAGGGAGGAAAAGATGAAATGGTGGATTGTCCGATTGAAAAGCTGCCCGTTTTTATTAAGGGCGGTTCCGTTGTGGTGATGCAATCTCTGGTGCAGAATACCATTGAAAAGCCAACGGATACCCTTGTGGTTCATGTGTACAATGGAAAGAAAGTTGTTCCATTCACGTATTACGAAGATGATGGCGAATCCTATCAGTATGAGAATGGAAGCTTTTACAAGAGGGCCATTCAATTGGATCCGGTGAAGCGTCAGGTTGTGTTTGGTAAAACCGATGGCTCATTTACCAGCAGATTCAAAAAGGCGAAAGTGGTATTTCACGGATTTAATGATGTGAAAGCAGCTGGAGCCGTTGCTGAAAACTATTCGTTCATCAATCCTTTGCCACATTTTGATCCGGTAGGTTCTGGTCAGCCAGCTCCGGCCTGTGCGGTTAAGTCAGTAGTAGTGGATCTGGTCAACGATTCGTTTCCGGTCAAGTATTGATTGTACATCAGCGAACAACAAAAAAGCCACGGCCGCAACCGTGGCTTTTTTGTGTGTGATATTCAACGTTTATCCCATTTTGTGCAATAGATGCGGAACTTTTGATTTTCACCTCTTTCGTTTCTCCTCAGGAGAAACTACGGAAGAGGTTGCAAGAAAAGGAAAATCAAAAAGTTAGCATCCGTTGTAAAATTCCAATGTATAAAATGGGTTTATTCTGTCGCTACCACGTCTTTCTGATAGGTCGAATAAACAAACACATCGGCACCACAATGGTTCAGGTGCGATTCCATCAGTATTTTTACGTCTGCCCAGTCGAGTCCCCCAAATCCGGATTCCAGTTTTGGCAATGCCACACTTTTGATTTTTTCTTTCCTGATCAGGGCCGCGAGTTCTTTGAGTGAATGGTTCACGTTCGAAATGGAAGCTTTGCCGGCATGCCCGCTGTGTTTTTCACCCGTGGGCGCTTCTTTGGTCATCAGGTTCACAATCCGCTTGCCATTGGCGCCTGCCCAGATCCATACGGAACCTGGTTTCGGGTTTTTCAGGTGACAATAGTGCCGGAAGTCTTTTACCATGGATGGCCATTGTTCTTTCAAGCTAAGAGCCAGGCCACTTTCAAAATGGTCGAATGGTGCAACACCCAGCCCGATGGCTTCGGCATTGCTATGGAGGATATCACCGTTTACTTCTTTGATCATAGTATTGAATGGATTTGAGCTCAATTAACTTCCATTCATTCAGGGAGAATATGATGCAGGAAATATAGGAAGTTGATTTTGGTCAGCACCGCCAAATCGTGCAGAATGAGTTTCAGATTGAATCGGCTCCAACAAAAAAGGCCCTGCATCAAGCAGAGCCTTTTTTTTATTTTCGGAATGAGCTGAATTACTCTACGGTAATTTTTTTGGTTGCACCCGGAGCATCGATTACGAATGGAATCGCAATGTAGATGGTTGAATAGGTTCCGGAGATAACCCCGATCAACAAGGCAAAGCTGAGACCACGGATGGTTTCACCGCCAAAGAAGAGGAGAATCAATACCACAAATAATACGGTAGAAGCTGTGACAACTGTTCTGGAGAAGGTATCGTTCAAAGCCTGGTTGATCACCGTTTTTGGATCGGCTTCCAATGCAGAATCTTTAAAGAACTCCCGAACCCTGTCAAAAATTACCACCGTATCGTTTACGGAGTAACCCACAATGGTCAGGATCGCCGCAATAAAGTTCTGGTCGATTTCCAGTGAGAATGGAAGGAAATAACGGCAAACCGTGTAGAATACCAATACCATCAACACGTCGTGGAAAAGGGCCAATGTGGCACCCATCGCATAACCAAGCTTTTGGAAACGAAGTACAATGAAGGAAAATATCAAAATCAATGCAAGAACAACCGCAATGGTAGAGTTCACTTTAATATCATTCGCCACGGTTGGTCCAACTTTAGCGGTTGAAAGTATTTCATATTTGCCTTTGCCGAATGACTTCAAACCTTCTTCTACTTTGGCCTGAACTTTAGCAGCCGCATCATCGCCCAGATCATCAATCATATAAGATGTGGTGATCTGCACTTTTTCAGATGAACCGAATGATTTTACTTCAGGGAAACCACCCAATGGTTTTTCCAAAGCAGCACGAACATCATCTGTTTGTACAGACTGGTCAAACTGAACCACGTATTTCCAGCCTCCTTTGAAATCAACACCATAGTTCAAACCGGTTACAGCGATGAACACAAGTCCGGCACCAATCACGATGGATGAGAATACGTATGCAATTTTACGTTTCGATACGAAATCGAAGTTCACATTTTTGAAAAGGTCCTTGCTCAAACCGGTTGAGAAAGAGAAGCTTCCTCCCTTGTTCAGACGGCTTTCAATCATGATACGGGTGATGTACACCGATGTAAAGAGGGATGTGAAAATACCGATGATCAAAGTAGTGGCAAAACCCTGAACAGGTCCGGAACCAAAATAGAACAATACAAAACCAGCCAGAACGGTTGTAAGGTTGGCATCCCAGATGGAAGTTGATGCGGCAGAATATCCTTTTGAAACAGCTTCGGAGAGTGGAACCCCCAGCCTGATTTCATCCCGTATCCGTTCGTTGATCAGTACGTTCGCATCCACGGCCATACCGACTGTCAGTACGATACCCGCGATACCAGGAAGTGTCAATACCGCCTGAACCGGAACGAGCATCCCAACTACAAGGAACACGTTGAGCAACACCGCGATATCAGCAACGATACCCGAGTTGTTGTAATAAGCAATCATGAAGATGATGATGGTAATGAAACCAGCAATGATTGACATGAGACCCTGATTGATGGATTCTTTACCCAATGTTGGTCCCACTACTTCTTCCTCCACAATACGGGTTGGAACGGGTAGCTTACCGGCTTTCAGGATGTTGGCCAAATCTTTCGCCTCATCAACTGTAAAGCTTCCGGAGATGGATGAATTACCATTTGGAATCTCATTGCGAACATTGGGTGCAGAGTATACATAATTATCCAAAGCGATGGCAATCCGGCGGCCAATGTTGGCTGCTGTGAGGCGCTTCCAGATACGGGCACCGTCTGAATTCATTGCCATAGTTACTTCCGGCTGGCCACGCTCATCAAAATCCTGACGGGCATCGGTGATCACAGATCCCTCCAGAGGAGCCTGGTTGTCGCGGCTTTTCTTTACAAAATATAGTGGAAGGACGGCATCCTGTTCTTTCACTTTTTCAGTCGAAGTTTTTTCAGGTTTTACTCCCCAAAGCGCCTTCATGTTGTTTGGAAACAGATTCCGGATTTCATTCCGGGCAAGTAAACGATTCACTTTCGCTGTATCTTTAATGCTGGCTCCTACGCCTCCATACACACCTTTAAACAAGGCAGCCAAAGTTGAACTTTGTTTGCTGTTCAGGCTGTCTTTCTTTCCGGCAGTATCTTTTTTGCCTTCAAGCTCTTTTGCAAGGGAAGCGGCACCTGAATCGGCATTGGAAGAATCCACATTCGAAGCAGTTGAATCGGCTGCAGCTGTGGCAGTTGAATCAGCAGCGAACAGGTCGGCTTCTTTCGTTGATTTGCCGGATTTCAACGCGGCTTCTTCTTTGGTAAGGAAATCATTCAATGCCATGAAGTATGGATTGAATTCATTGGCTTCCCACACTTCGAAAAACTCGAGTTTCGCAACACTTTGAAGGATTTTACGGGCACGGGCAGCGTCCGAAATACCAGGAAGTTCGATCTGAATCCGGTTGGTTCCTTTTAGTTGCTGAATGTTTGGCTGCGTAACACCGAATTTATCAATACGTGTACGAAGGATTTCAAATGAACGGTCGATGGTCGACTGGATTTCATTTTTCAAGTAAGCCGTAACTTTTGCATCATCAGATGAATAGTCGATGCTGTTTGCGTTGTTTTTGTTGCTGAATACAGAAGCCAAAGAACGACCCGGATTTTTTTCCTTGAATGTTTTAATAAACAGATCCAGGTACGGACTTTGTGAAGTCTTTTGCATTTCACGTGCCTCCAGCATGGCATCCACAAATACTTTTTCCTGGTTGTTACCGGAAAGTACCCGAAGGATGTCACTTGCATCAACCTCCATGGTTACGTGCATACCACCCATAAGGTCAAGTCCAAGTTTTACTTCGTTTTCCTTGATGTCCTTGTAGGTAAGCTCTTTGCCTAAAAGGTTAAAAGCCGGATTCACCCAGAGGGAATCGAGATACGCTGCTTTTTTCTGCTGGTTCAGAACGCCGTTGGTGGTGGCAAATTCCTCTGCATCTTTTTCGATGCCACGGGAAATCCAGGTGAACGATAAATAGTAAAGGCACAGTGCCGATACAATTAAGGTCAAGACAATTAGTAAGGTTTTGTTTCTCATTGAGAAATAAAGAATTAGAATAAAAAATTAAGATTAAAAAAAGGGCCCCGAAAGAGGCAGGGTCAAAAAACGATGACCGTCAGGGCGCATTAATAGAAATGCCCGAGGTTAATATCTGTATCAGAACTGCTTTGAGCAGCGAATGGAATTCAAAAACGGAAGCGATGCCGATTTGGGTATTGATCCTGTAATCGAACGATTCGGGTAAAAGAAATGCCGGAAGAAGTTTGAGATCAGGAGAGATGTCGGAAGCCTGACTTTGGTGAGTAGCCACCAGAATCTGCTCCTGTGTATCCTGATTTTTTTGTTGTGAATTCCGGGACTTCGATAATTCTGTACCCGTTTGCAATACCAGAAAACCCAGCACAGAAAATAGCCAGAGCCCGGCTAAATATTTGCTAATCAGTTTTTTGGTCTTCATTTTTTGCAATAGAGGGTGCAAAACTAGAAAAAAAAACCTCATATCCAATCCCTCAGGAGGATTGGTGCTTTCTCACGTTGAGTGAGATTATTGGGAATTTCATCGGGAATGACGGAGCCTGATAACCTCAATTCCTCGTTTTTTCGCCGGGGAACAAAACCATTGTCGATTCCAGAAAGCCGATTCCCTTTATTTGCGATCTGTAAAGTCTTATGGCAAAAAATGGATTCGCTGACGCACATTGTTTTTGGAGCTACCCTTGGTGAAGTAATTCTCGGTAAGAAAATCGGTAAAAAAGCATTGCTTTTCGGAGCCATTGCCAACACAATACCGGACCTTGATGTGTTTCTGGTTTTTGGTGATCCCATCCGTGAAATCACCATCCACCGCGGTTTTTCACATTCCATTGTTTTTCCATTTTTGCTGGCGCCATTGCTCGCCTGGCTGGCATTCCGCTTTTTGAAAGATCCCGTCGGTTGGAAAGAATGGTTTCTGTTTTTCTTTGTTCTCATCCTCACACATCCTTTGCTTGACAGCCTGACGGCCTATGGCACCCAGTTATTTCTTCCTTTCAGCGATTTCAGAGTTAATTTCAGCAACCTGTTTATTATCGATGTCCTGTTTACACTGCCCATGTTGATCGCCGCCATTTCATTGTGGGTAATGAAGCGGAATAATGGTAAACGGCTGATTCTTGGAAAGCGGGCCTTGCTGATCAGCGGATCGTATGTAATTCTATCCCTGGCGGCCAAGTTGCATGTGAACCGCGTTTTCTCAACCGCATTGGAGGAGAAAGGAATTCACTCTTCTCATCAAATGACCGGAACCACGCCTTTCAACATTTTGTTGTGGTACACCGTGGCTGAGGTCGATTCAGGGTATTTTGTTGGGGATTATTCGTTGCTTGATGCGGACAGAAAAATACCCTTTCATTTTTTTCGACGAAACGATCATTTACTGGCAGACTTCCGCAAGGAGTACGCCACAGACCGGATGATCTGGTTTAGTAACCGTTTTTATTCGGTGGAAAAGGTGAAAGATGAAACCCGGTTCTTCACTCTTAAATTTGGAATGACGGGTTTTGATGTGTCGAAACCCCTGTCTGAATCGGTGCCATTTTATTACCAGATGAAACGCAATCAGGACGGTAAGCTCGAAATTGAAAGCGTTCGGAAAGTCAAAAATCTGGACCTACCCAAAGTGTTTAAGCAACTGTATGCCAGAGTACTCGGAGACAGGGATGCCTACCAGGAAAAATCGGAAAACCGGAAATCAGCTCAATAAATCAACTGCCTTTTTTGAGGATGGACTCCGTGGTTTCTTCATAGGTGCCTCCAATCGGGATTTCTTTGTCACCAACCTTGATTACTTTGTTCCGGATGCTGTTTACTTTCGCAATCGGGATGATAAATGATCGGTGGACCCGTAGAAAATCGTCCGTTGGAAGCATCTCCATCATGGTTTTCATGCTCATCAGACTCAGGACGGGTTTGCCTCCAGCATAAATCTTTACGTAGCTGTCCATTCCTTCAATGTACAAGATATCAGACAGGTTAATCTTCACAGCCTTGTATTCTGACTTTACAAAAATAAACGCTTTCTTCTGCATGCCTTTCGGTTGCTGGTTGTAGGCATTGAATTCAGTTGCTTTTTCAACTGCTTTTCTGAATCGTTCAAAGTCAAACGGTTTCAGTAAATAATCGACCGCATTCAGTTCAAATCCATCGACTGCAAATTCTGGAAAGGCCGTGGTGAAAATAACCATAGGCTTTACCGGAAGTGATTTTACGAGGTCGATTCCATTGAGGTGTGGCATTTGAATATCCAGGAAAATGAGGTCCACCACATGGTTGCGTATAAATTCCACCGCCATCACCGGATCGTTGAATTTGGCCAGAACCGTCAGTTCCGGGATCCGGGCAGCGTAAGCAGAGAGCAATTCAACGGGCAAAGGTTCATCGTCAATAATCACACATCGTAGCATCGTATCAGGTGGTTAAGGTTAAGTCTGCGTAGTATTGGTTTCCTACGGTTTCCGTCCGTAGCGAGTGTTTTTCCGGATACAGGATTTCCAACCTTCTCCTGGCATTTTTCAAACCGGTTCCGGTGGAAAGTTCTTTCGCCAGTTTTTCTTCGAAAACCTGGTTTTGTGTCTGTAGGTTAATGCTTTCGGTTTTTAATGTTATGGTTATTTTAATGAATGAATCAAGGTGAGTTGACACACCATATTTAAATGCATTTTCAATAAAGGGAAGAAACAGCAATGGCGCAATCACATGTTGATCCACATTTCCAAAAACTTCAAATTCTACTTTTACCCGATCAGTCAGCCTTATCTTTTGTAAATCCAGAAGTTGCTGAACATAATGGATTTCCTGCTCCAGAGGAACTGATTTCTCACCCACTTCTGTTAGTACATATCGCATCATGCCAGCCAGTTTCAGGATCGAATCGGCAGCGACATCGGATTTCAGAATGGAAAGTGTGTAGATGTTATTTAAAGTATTGAAGAGAAAATGAGGATTCACCTGGGATTTAAGAAACGACAATTCAGTTGCCGTTTTCTCGAATTCAATTTCCCGTTTCTGACTTTCTGCGGAGAACCAGTTTTTAACAATATTATTTCCCGTACTGGCAATCAGTACGATCAGAAACAAGGAGAGTGAAACCAGAATCGGGACCAAAGGGAATGGATGATGATCGTGTCCAAATTCACGGCGATGACTCATAATAAATAACGTTGGAACCAGCATGATAATAAAGGCACATGTACCGAGCAGGCTCAGGTAAATTCCAGGCCTTTGGCGGGCCAGTACTTTCGGAATAAATACGAGCGAATTGAGATAATAGAATCCGGCAAGAAGCGGGAATAAAAGGATAAGGTCGGGAGGTAAAGGCGGGCCGTGATGATCAAATCCACCATGAACCGGAGGTAATAGCATCACCACAAACAGCACCAACGCAAACCAGGAAGCCGTGTGAAGAATGACGGTATAAACTCGCAGCCAGATCATATGTGTCCGAAATCTACTCTGGTTTGCCCGAAAGAGTGATCAAAATAGGTAAACTCCTATGTTTTGATGGAGTTTGATTTAGAAGGAAGATTACGATTGAGTAGCATTCGAATTCCGGTTATTGGTGACACCAGCGGCCTGTAAGCATGTTACGGGATTATGAAATTTTGGATTTTCAGGCTTATTATAGGGGTGTAAAAAGACTATTTCGCAACTTTACTGCTTGGCGGTCCATCATTTTTGTTGACTTTTGTCTTTTGAAACACAAATGTCTTCTCATTCTCTGTTGGCCATATCCCCACTAGATGGTCGCTATTCCAAACAGATTCAGGGCCTCACCCCCTTTTTTTCAGAGTTTGCACTGATTCAGTACCGTGTGAGGGTTGAGGTTGAATATCTCATCCAATTTGCTGCCCTTGATGTAAAAAACTGTCCGCCGTTGCCTTCCGATGCGGTGCAGAAACTGCGCTCCTGGGTGCAGGAGTTCAGTTTAAAGGACGCCCAGTCTGTAAAGGAGATTGAGAGGACAACCAATCATGATGTGAAAGCGGTGGAATATGCCATCAAGCATAAGCTCACTGAGATGGGTCTGGATGTATGGAAAGAGTTTGTTCATTTTGGACTGACATCTCAGGACATTAACAACACTGCCATTCCGCTTTGCATCAAAGAAAACGAGATTGAGATCATTCGGCCAGAGCTTGTGAAGATCCAGAACTGGTTGCAGGAAAATGGGACGAACTGGATCGATATTCCAATGCTGGCACGCACACATGGGCAACCGGCTACACCCACACGATTTGGAAAAGAGCTTTTGGTTTTTGCAGAGCGGATTGGCCGGCAGCTGGAGTTGCTGGACCAGATTCCATTCATGGCAAAATTCGGTGGTGCAACAGGAGGGTTCAATGCCCACCATGTTGCGTATCCTGAAATTAATTGGGTAAAATTCGGCAATGAATTTATTGAGTCACTTAACCTGAATCGTTCTCAATACACCACCCAGATCGAACACTACGATTGCCTTGCCGCATATTTTGATGCACACTCACGGATCAATACCATTTTGATTGATTTCTGTCGTGATATGTGGCAATACGTTTCCATGGAATATTTGAAGCAGAAGGTTAAGCATGGAGAGATTGGCTCATCGGCCATGCCTCATAAAGTGAATCCGATTGATTTCGAAAATGCAGAAGGTAATCTGGGGATGGCCAATGCGTTGTTTGCCCATTTCTCCCAAAAACTGCCTGTTTCCCGGTTGCAGCGTGACTTGTCAGACAGTACCGTCCTTCGGAACATAGGGGTGCCGGTTGGTCATATGCTGGTCGCCTTTCAATCTGTTCTCAAGGGACTGGGGAAAATCGAGATCAATGAAAGGGCCTTTGCGGAAGATCTTCAAAAGCATCCGGAAGTAATCGCAGAAGCCATTCAGACAATCTTGAGGAGAGAAAATTTTCCGGAGCCTTACGAGGCACTAAAGAAACTCTCGAGAGTGGGTGAGTCACTTGATATGAAAACCATTCGCGATTTCATACGGACCTTGCCGGTTGGGGAAGAAATTAAAGCTGAATTGCTTCAAATCACTCCTGAAAACTACATTGGGTTATTGCCCTGATTTTGCACGAAAATGAAATTCTGGAATCCCGGCTCGTCCGGGATTTTTTTATTTCCGTCTGGTTTTTATCAGATATCAAATCTTTGAATTTGAAATGGAATTTTCAAAATTATGATTTTACCGTGAAAATAATTGGACTTGGATTTCGTAACACAGATTACACGGATTGCGGAAGGGGGTAGGTTGGGCTTATTTTTCGGAATTATGTGATTTTTTCCAGAATTTATTTTCAATTTCAAATTTTTTGTTTTTTCTTTGTTTAAGATTTGACCATCAACCTTACTCATGAATAATCAAAACGTTACCTTAAAGGTGAATACAATGCTTTGCATTCACCTTCCGGAGGCAAACCTTACAATGGGTTTGTTTGATTTTCGGTCTGTAGCTTACACATATTCTTTGACTTCGTTCTCATCTGTCCATTCGGCGGTTGCGTAACTGAAATCAACAGATATATCTTCTTCCCAAAAGTGCCATGATGAAACTCAACTTTATCAACTCAACACCAATTCAACCGGAATTCAACCGGAGAGCGATTAATTCCAGGATGCCTGTTCCGTTTGCTGCGGTGCTGGGCTTTTTACTTTTTATTTCCAGCGGCCAGTTTTCAATTGCTCAGCTATATCAGCAGCAATACAATACGCCCCTGGCAAATACGAGTAATGCCAGTATCACAAATGGAACGTATTGCGGATCTTCACCCACTTCGGCTCAGTTTAACTTTATTGGATCCAATGGTGCCGGATGTTCATTTGAAGTTCCGGCCGTAACTCAGAAGCTCACATTTGTCCGTACGGCCAATGCGGGAATCTTTACACGGTCAACAGATTTCAGTCCGGTTCCAACCGCTGCATTTTATAAATTCGATCTTACAGTTTCGGGGAATTCGGTAGCCCAGACCAATGCAGCTATGTTTCAGATGGGATTTAGTTTCGGAACAACGTATTCTCCTGACAATTCAAGCCAATCACATTCCAATCTTGGAGTAAACCTTTCTTCGACAGATGGTGAATTCTCGCTTCGAAATGCCTCCAACACCACCAGCACTGCAAACTTTTCAGGGAGTCAGACCATTTGCTGGGTCATCAATAATACGGGTGCTGCGATAAGTTATGTAGCTCCTGATGGCACAATTCAGTCTGTTGATAACGACAAAGAAGATGTATGGGTAGGAAATACCCTTGCATTTGACGAAGCGGCAGCTTTTGATCCGGCGAGGAGTCTTCGAAACATCAAATTTGTTTTCAATGCCGGTTCGGCAAAAATCGAAATTGACAATTTCACTGTTGCACCGGTTACCTCTGCACCGGTTGCTTCCAATCAGGTGATCTGTGCCGGAACATCGCCTACCGTTGCGTCCCTGGTGGCAACAGGTTCCAATCTGAAATGGTACAATACTGCCACAGGCGGAACACCACTGCTTTCGACGGATGCGGTTTCAAACGGAACGTATTATGTGAGTCAGACAATTGCAGGATTTGAGAGTGTGCGGACAGCGGTTTCTGTTACAGTTTCCAGTATTGGCATTTCAAACAACACCATTTCTTCCGATCAAACCATTTGTACAGGGAATATTCCTTCTGCAATTATTGGAACGACACCAAATATCACCAATGGATCAGGATTGTTTTCTTATTCGTGGGAAGTTTCTTCTACCAGTGCCGGATCCGGTTTTTCTACCATTGGTGGTCAAACAGGTATTGATTATGCACCGTCCGCTCCTCTGGCTTCAAACCGTTGGTACAGAAGAATTGTAACAGCAGATGGATGCGCCCAGTATTCGAATGTGATTCAGATTTCTGTTCAGCCCACCATAAACAATAACATTAGCTCGAACCAAAATATTTGCGAAGGAGTCATTCCCGCCGCATTATCAGGTACACCAACCGGTGGTTCCGGTACCTATTCCTACACCTGGGAGTCGTCAGTTACAGACGGAACCTCCGGATTTTCAGCCATCTCTGGAGCCAATTCTTTATCGTACACACCCAGTCCATTGTCCCAAACTACCTGGTTCAGAAGGACGGTGAGTTCTGGTGCCTGTCCGGATGTGACTTCAGCTTCCATACAGATCACCATAAACCCAGCCATTATCGGGAATTCCATCGCATCAGACCAAACCATATGTACAGGATCTATCCCCGCCATCATTACGGGTTCGGTTCCAACCGGAGGAAATGGAACCTACGCATATTTCTGGGAAACTTCAACCACAAGCCCGGGCGTTTCCGGTTATGGTTCTGCTTCAGGGACGGGACAGGATTTTACGCCATCAGTAGCTCTGACGACCAATCGTTGGTATCGCCGCAGGGTAATTTCCGGTGTTTGTACGACCTTTTCAGCGCCCGTGATGATTACGGTGAGTCCTTTAATCGGCGGTAATACCATCTCAGCTGCCCAAACAATTTGCAGCCTGAATGCTGCCGCACCATTAACAGGCAGCGTACCAACAGGAGGCATTTCTCCCTATTCCTATTCATGGGAATCATCCACAACCAGTGGTTCTGCTGGATTTTCATTGGTTTCGGGTGAAAATGGTCAGGGGATTTCTCCTGGTATTTTGGGCCAGACAACCTGGTTTCGCCGGATCGTTTCTGCAGGACCTTGTCCCTCGATTACATCATCAGCGGTTGCCATTACAGTGAATCTTCCTATTTCGGGTAACGATGTTACAGGTAATCAGACCATTTGTGCCAATACTACATCAGCCACATTAATTGGCAGCATTCCAACAGGGGGCAATGGAACATCTTATACCTATCTCTGGGAAGTAGCCACTTCGGCTTCAGGTGCTTTTTCATCGGCCAGTGTGACAACTGCCAATTACTCACCCGGTACCTTAACAACGTCAAGGTGGTACAGGCGAAGAGTTACTTCCGGGGTTTGTGCGATTAGTTATTCCGATACTGTTCTGGTAGCGGTCACACCTGGAATTGGCACCAATACCATTTCTGCTTCACAAACCATTTGTTCAGGTTCATCCCCATCTTTTACAGGATCGGCCGCAACCGGAGGAAACGGTGTCTTTACCTATTCATGGGAGTCTTCCACCACAAGTGCCTCCGCTGGTTTTAGTCCGGTTTCAGGTGCTGCTGCACAAAACTTTACATCCGGACCTTTGACTGTGAATACCTGGATCCGGAGAAGAATAGACTCAGATGTTTGCTTCTCTCTTTCATCTGCTGTAGCCATCACCATTAACCAGCCTGTACTGAACAATGATATTTTTTCGCCACAGTCGATTTGCGGAAACACAGCTCCTGATACTCTGAAAGGTACAGTGCCAACCGGTGGAACCGGCACCCTGTCCTATCTTTGGGAAGTTGCCACTACATCAAGTGGGCCATTTTCTTCTGCTTCTGCATCCACGGCTTTTTACAAACCGCCCGTTCTAACCTCTTCCCGCTGGTACAGAAGGAGGGTGACGGCTGGTATTTGTCCGGCTAATCTTTCCGATACCATAGAAATTACAGTAACTCCGGCGATCGCTACCAATACCATTTCTGCTTCACAAACCATTTGTTCAGGATTTACGCCTGCTTCATTTACAGGTACGTTGCCGACCGGGGGAACAGGCGTTTACACATATGAGTGGGAATCTTCTACAACCAGTGCAACGTTAGGGTTCAGTCCGATTGCGGCGTCCAATGTTCAGAGTTATGCATCCGGTGCACTTACTGTCAATACCTGGTTCAGGAGAAAAGTCTATTCCGGACCATTATGTGTTGCCACCAGCGGAGCTGTAGCCATCACCATCAATCAGCCAACTGCGAACAACGATATCTCGGCACCTCAATCCATTTGTGCCAACACAGTTCCGGCAACATTAACCGGATCCCTGCCTACGGGTGGTACCGGTACGTATTCTTATTTGTGGGAAGCCTCAACGTCTGCTTCCGGAACTTTTAATTCTCAGGGTGTTTCAACAATTAATTTTTCACCAGCTGCTCTAACTTCTTCCCGCTGGTACAGAAGGCGCCTCATTTCAGGTGCTTGTCCTGCGAACTATTCCGATACCATTGCTGTTCTGGTTACTCCGGCTATTACCGCAAATACCATATCTTCAAGTCAGAATGTTTGTTATACTTCAACACCAAACCCACTGACAGGAAGCATTCCTGCGGGAGCAGCGGGAGGTTTTACCTACGAGTGGGAGGTTTCAACCACCAGTGCAAGTGCAGGCTTTTCGTTGATTTCCGGTGAAACAGGACAGGGTCTAATTCTTTCTCCGGTTGGAGATACCACCTGGTACCGCCGGATTGCGTACTCTGGTGTTTGTACGAATCGTTCAGTAGCCGTTCAGATTTCTCCTTCTCCAGATCCGACTCTGAATGTTGGTCCTGCTATGGCCGACATCGTTCAGGGAGGTATTTCAGTTGCATTGGGTGGTTCCTTTGGTGGATCTGCAACTGGTGCAGTCTGGTCGGCAGCCGAAGGCACGTTTGCATCCAATTCCGGATCAACACCTGGCACAGCAACATATACAGCAAGCCTTAATTCTGCTCCGGCAATCACGTTGACATTGACTTCCACAGGCAGTACGTGTCCAGCCATTTCGGTGACCAAAACAATCAATGTGATTCCGGATCCGAATGGAATCACGGGTGTCATCAACCAATACGCCGAAGTTGTAGCACCTGCAACTCTCTCCATAGGAGCATTAAAATGTACATTGGCAACAGGTCAGGCAAGCCTTTTTGCGAAGAATGACAGAGCCCTCATTGTTCAGATGAAGGGTGCAAGTATTTCATTACCTGGAAGCCCGACCGATGTGACCTATGGATACATCACCGCCATGGGAAATTCAGGAAACAATGAATTTTTAACAATCGATTCGGTGGATGGTGATGTTGTCTTCTTTCAGCGGTGCATTAAGAAAAACTACACCATTTCTGGCAGTGTTCAATTGGTCAGGGTTCCGCAATACACAGGGAATTACAATGTTAAATCATCCAGCGCCGTTTCTGCCATTCGGGTTACCCGAAAAGGAATGGGCTATCCTCCCAACACAACCATCACATCTGGTTTTACCATCACACCGGTTCAGGGCGGAGCAGGCCTTACTCTGCAGGCGAAGTCCGATGCTCTGGGTCAGATCAATGAAATTGAAATATTGGATGGAGGTGCCGGCTACCTGAAACCTCCGATTATTACGTTGCCAGACCCAACAGTGCCACCATTTGATCTTCCTGCCTACAAAGCCAAAGCTTTGGCGGTGATGGGATTGACAGGAAAACAATGGAATGGTAAAACCGGTGGAATTCTTTGTTTTGAAGTAGACGGAAATGTTGTTCTGAGCGATTCCATTCACATGACCGGAATGGGCTTTGCTGGCGGTATGATCGGAGATAAAGGTGATGTAACGCCAACCTGTGGAGCATCAGCCGAATTTGCATTGAATTTCTCATCTTATATGAGAGCTGGACAGAAAGGTGAGGGTATCACCGCGATTCCGGTTTCTGCCATGCGTGGAAAAGGACGGTACGCAACCGGTGGTGGTGGCGGAGTTGAACCGGAAGGAGGTGGGGGCGGTGGCGCCAACTGGCAGGACGGTGGTCGTGGAGGATCATCCAGTTACATCGTCATTACCAATTCTGCCTGTTCAACAACTGTAACACCATGTGATCAAGACGTGTTGAGAGGTGGATTGGCTGGAGGCACAAATCCAACCACACCGATCGGATTCAAAAACGTTCTTCGTTCCAATTCCTATTTTTATCAACCTGCCTTGTCAAGGTTCTTCCTTGGTGGCGGTGGTGGCGGTGGTCACGCATTCAATGATTTGCCCGGTATGCAGTTGGGAGGTGCCGGTGGCTTTGGTGGCGGAATTGTGATTTTAAAATCTGATAATCTGACTTCGAACAATCTTGAAATTCTGGCAAATGGTGAGAAAGGAGAAAATACCGATGGAGATGGCGCAGGAGGAGGAGGAGCAGGTGGTGCAGTTTTGTTGCTTGTAAATAATTTTGTGGATGCTGTGAATGCCCGGGTAAATGGTGGAAACGGAGGAAGTTCAAATCCGATTATTTGCGAATTGTCAGTGGATGAGAATGCGTATCCATCCAGAAAGCGATACTCCGGTGCCGGTGGTGGTGGCGGAGGTGGAGTTGTTTGGTTTGCTGCACTCAATCAAGATATTAGTCTTTTGGCAGAGAATTGTAACCTGGGACAGTCTTCTCAGGGTACAAACGGAGATGGCTTTAATAATACTGCCCAGAAAGGAGGATCTGCCAGAAGCCAGTCTGATTTGGTGGCGATTGAAAACATTCCACTTA
Source organism: Spirosoma fluviale (assembly GCA_945883425.1). Classification (GTDB taxonomy): domain Bacteria; phylum Bacteroidota; class Bacteroidia; order Cytophagales; family Flexibacteraceae; genus CAMDMI01. The sequence goes on along the minus strand of CAMCXM010000010.1, from coordinate 3,943 downwards.
CAGGCTCAGTCTTTACGGTTGGTGGATCAGGAGCAACCTTTCCGAATCTTCAGAAAGCGGCCGAATTTCTTTCTTTCAAAGGAACCGATGCTCCGGTGGTGACCTTGCAGGTGACCAACAATACATCCAATGCTGCCAACCTTCTTTGGTACAAGGCAGCGGCTACTTTTACAAGGATTTTTACCGGAGGATGTACATATGGTGATGCGACCCTTGTGATTCAGCCAAAGGTCGGAGTCAATACGGTGAACCTGCAGAATGAAATGGATGATCTTACCTACATCACCCTCGATGGTGTTCCTTCTGTCACCATAAAAAATATGCTTATTTCGGGTAGTTACGACTACATCAATACCTCCATTTTGGTGAAAGGCGGATCGAAATTGTTCCTCGAGAATGTGAACGCCACAGCCGAAATCAAATCAGATCCAACTGGTGATAACGAGATGTATCTGAAGAACACGACACATACAGGTGGGATAGAAGTCGGTGACAACCAGAAACTGACTATGGAAGGAACGATCACGATGAATGGAATTGCATCAGCAGCCCCATCTCTGAAATTTGGTTCGAATTCGGAATTTGAATTGCCAGCCGGTACGACTCTCAATCTGAACGGTGCCAGCTGGATTAACGATGGTGCATCTTTACTCAACATCGATCCGGCTTCAACGTTGAATTTCGGAGGGACATTCACAAATCAAACCATTGGCGGAACCACACCTACAACATTCCAGAAGCTCAATATTCTGGGTACAGGTACAATTACCACCACTTCGAACAATACGGTGTTTGAGTGGAATCAGACTGGTTCGGCTACGGTAAGCACATCCAACAAAATCCTGACGATCTCAGGAAAAGTGAAAACATCGGCCGGTAGTTTTATAAGCACAGGTGCCGGACGTGTTTCGTTGGCTGGTTCTGCCGTTGTCGATGTCGAAGGACGGTTTGGTAACCTGGAAATCAACTCTGCCAATCACGCCAAACTTACGGGTAATGTGACAGTCGACAATACCCTGATTCTGACCAATGGCAAGCTGAATCCTTCAGGCTTCTCTCTTTCGATTGAAAATACGGCCGGGTCATCGGTTGTCAATTCGCCAACCAGCTGGGTGGCAGGTCCATTGAAAAGAAAGGTCGCTGCCGGTAACTCATATTTCTTCCCGGTAGGGGTGAACAGTCTGGAAAAATCGCTGGTCAATATTTCATCTGTTTCTGGACTTCAGTACCTCACCTGCAAGTTCATGGCAAATGATCCGATGGCCCATCCGTTGGCTTCCATTGCAAATCCATTTCAGGACGGTCCGGCTTATTTCTCCGCTTTGTCGCCGGAAGGGTATTGGAACATTACGCCGGATGCTGGTACCGCTACCTATGATATGTGGTTGTTCCCGTCCTTTTACGGATTGTTTCCTCAATACAGTATTTACAAGAGACCGACTGCTTCGAATGAATGGTCCATTTTCGGAGATCTCAGCAATCCGGAAAATACCCCAAGCTATGTTCAGGCTGACGGATCGGTTCGCCGGACCGGACTGATTGGATTCAGTGATTTTGCATTGGCTGGCGGTGAAGAACCACTTCCGTTGAACTTCCTGGATTTCCGGGTTTCACAACGCAGAGGCATTGGAAAACTGAACTGGAAAATGGCCGATTGTCTGAAAGAAGGGAAGTTCACTATTTATCGCGGAACCAGCACAAGCAATATGGAAAAAGTGGGTACCCTCAATGTTAATGAAGCGGAATGTACCCAGGATTTTTCAGCAGAAGATATTCTTCCAGGTAATGCACATACATTTTACTATCAGATTTCGGCATCTGCCCGGAATGAGAAAACAGAGGTTTCGCCTGTCCGCATAGTGAAGATAGCAGAAGCAAGTGCCGAAAGACCATTTCTGGCCGTCATTCAAAACGATCCATCGAGATTTCAGTTGATGAACGACAATATCGAAGAAACAGGAATTAACATCGTATCGGTGGATGGGAAAACAATTGCTTCCAATCTGAAAGCCGAGAACAAGATTTTGGATTTAAGATCTATTCCAAAGGGAGTCTATCTGGTTGAAATGGTCAATAGTGGTTGGAGTGTGCGGCAACGTGTTGTCGTGGGCTTGTAACCACCAATCAGACTCCTGTGAATTGCCCGCCAAATTTTGGCGGGTAATTTTTTTTGTGGCGAAAGTTTCTTGACAAAAATCCATGACTAAGCCCGCCTGCAAGTCTTCACACATCTAAGCGACACTTAAATTTTTGTCGAATTAGAGGGAATAAAAGGAAACCAACTGTTGATTCTTGGAGAAACTCGAACACAGGCATAGACCTGGTGTTTTTTTTGATTCCTGCTTTGTAATAGGTGGACTTGTAATAAAAATAAATTATTACAAGTTTTGTTATTACAAAGTTGTAATAGGTGTGTTTGTAATAGAAAAAAATTATTACAACAATTGCTATTACAAAATCGGACCTAATTTTTTAAGCGCCATGAGCTCGTACTCTTCTTTCCGGACCAAAATTCACATTGGCCAGTCCCGGCTGGCAAAATGGCTTGGTGTATCGCAATCCCTTGTAAACCTGGCAGAAGCCCAAAAAAGAAAGCTGCCTACGAAGGCTGAAATCTTGTTTATTCAATTCAATCAACTGCTGGATTCCATAAAAAACCCGGACTCTCCATGGCCGGGTTTGTCGGAAAGTACGATTACTTTTCCCAAAAAGACCGAGGATTTTAAGCGCAAACAGCAGGCCTGCGAAAGGGACATCCAACAGCTTCGGAAGCGGGAAATGGAAATCGTGCAACAGATCGAACACCAGGAAACGGCCCTTGCTTTTGGAAAACGTGTGCTTGAAACGGACATTGTTGTGGAAAATCCCCGGTTGAAAGAGTTGCTCGAAATATGGTTTGAGGAGGTCCGGTTGGATTATGCCGGAGAGGGACCAAGGGCACTGAAAGGGATCCGTTTTCAGTTGGAGCAGAAGCAAAGAGAGCTGGATTTTCTGGCCGGAGCTCTGTTGGATTATGAATCTGGTTCTTATTAGTGCGGACCATTTTTTTCTGGCGCCTTGGCGACACACGAACCCAGGCGCCATAAAAAAAGTCCACCGTATCACAGCAGACTTTTCAATAACCAAAAAGCGAATGAAAATTATTCTGACCAGTACACCAGGTCAACAGTAATGGTTCCGTCTGGTTGTACAAGGCTCTTTTTTAATGTGATGGTTGTGGAACCGGTTCCGCTGAAATACCCATCATACGAATCAAATGTGTAGGTTCCGGCAGGAAGAGTAAAGCAGGTTCCTTCCTGGTTGGAAGGGTAGAAATATTCGTTGGTTGTGGTATTGTAGCAATAGAAACCGAAAAGGTCAGAAGCGGCAACCGGAACCCCGGCACTGTTTACAGTACGCACACAAACCTGATAAGGCCGGATGGTTTCGATGGCTTTGTTGAGTTGGGTAATCAACTGATTGGCAAGCGTTGTTTCTTTGTTCAGATTGGTGGTGAGCGTTGGCAGAAGTTGCTGAGCCAGCGTTTTGTTGTTGGCAAGAAGTGCATTCACTACCTGAATCCGGATACTGGTGACCACATCAATTTGGTTGACAATCTGTGTATTGAGCTGGTTGATTTTCACCGCTGAGAAACCATTTCCTGAAAGTGAAAGGGCATTGTTCAGGTGGTACGATACATTGTCTGTGTTGTCCAGAATCTGGTTCTGTGAATTCAGGATCGCGGTTTCAAAACCAGCAGGGGAGGGGACACCCGCCAGAAGCAATTGCTTCGTAAGTGTGTTCACCGATTTTTTTGCTTCCGATATACGGAGCTTAATGGAGTTGGCTTCTGTAATGGCAGAGGTCAATTGGTCCATGGCAGGTGTCTGGGCCATGGAAGAGGTTGCCAGACCAATGGTAGCAAGGACTGAAAAGAATAAGTTTTTCATAGAGTTGGAATTTG
>CAMCXM010000009.1 GCA_945883425.1 Spirosoma fluviale | reverse complement strand
TCAGGTTTGATTCCGATCAGAATATGCACATGGTCAGGCATTCCATTTATGATCATAAGCTTCTGCTTTTGATTACTGATAATACCTGCGATGTATTTGTAAAGTGTCTCTTTCCAGTCAGGTTGAATAAGGCTTTGCCTTCCTTTTACCGCGAAAACCAAATGGGTATAGAGTTGTGAATAGGTGTTGGCCATATGAATTGGGAAATAAAACATATCGCTCCTCTGGAGCTATTGAACACGGGCTGGAATCAGCTAATGACATTACACCCCGCTGGGGTAAAAATCATTTGAAAAAACAATCGTTCGCAAAGCCAGCAACTACATTATCCGGATAATTCAAGTTAGCTGGTTTGATTACTGATCAAACACCAATGGAATCCACTCCCCAGGTTTTTCCACTGAACCGGAACGTGGCATCTTTAGCGCCACGACAGTAATCAGCACTCCGTAATTAGGATGGAGGTGGTGGTCTTTGTTGGGCGTAGAGTTAGTTTACGTCCGGGTGTTGGCGTATGCTATACTTGCTGGCTTCTACCCATATCGCCCAGTGTATTTATGTAGAATTTGGTGCAAAATGACTCATTTTCAACCTACCACTGAATTTCCTGGGTAGCAAGTAAGCTGTTCTAACTGAACATTAGATTTATTCGTTTTCCGAGTCCAAATTCAAAAATCCGGTAAAGTGTCGATAGTTGAATGTCACACTTTCCATTTTCAAGCCTTGATATATAACTTTTCTTTGTCCCAACTTTGTCTGCAAGTTGTTCCTGCGTCATGTTGGCTTCTTTTCGAGCTTCTTTCAGCATCTCGCTGATAACAAAGTACTGCGCTTTTTCCTCAAAGTTGTCACGCATTTCAGAACCTGTTTTTCCGTATTTTATGTCTAATAACTCGTCAAAGTTCTTAGCCTTTCTGATCGGATCGTGTGTCATGACTTTTTCGCTTTTGATTGAAATACTCGTCTTTTAATTTTAGGGCTAAATCAATTTCGTTTTTGGGCGTCTTTTGAGATTTTTTCTGAAATCCATTAAACAGAACAACTAAATTTCCTTTGTCAAAACAGCAAAATATTCTGTAGATATTGCTTTCAAACTCAATGCGTAACTCGTAAAGTCCATCCGTTCCAGTCAAATGATCAAGGAACTTTTTAGGAACTTTCTGGACTGTTTGTATCACCTTAAAAACATACTCAATCTTTTCCTGAACTTTTTCAGTTTGCTCCAAATAGAAGTCAGTGAAATAGTGTTCGTGAAAAATGATCTGCCTCTGCGTAAACACGGCCAAAGTTAACTATAAAGTTATCATTGGTCAAAATTTCGTCTGTAAATTTCAAAAGGAGGGTTTGGAAACAGTTACGACTAACGACAAAGTTGAAACTGAACCAAGATTGGAAACAATCGCAAATCTGAGATGGGCGATCCCTCTGATCTGGAATAATACGATGCCGAAAACTGGGTTTAATTTCCCCCCAGGGGACAAACCATCGGTAGCAACGAAAGCAAACCTGAACTAAAGTCCCTTTGGGGACGAAATATTGATTTCCCGGAACCCCATAAAAAAACCCGCTGGCTTTTGACCAGCGGGTTGTTAAACAGGCGCCCCATTTCTTATGCCAACTCCGCTTTGCGGGCTTCCACTTTCGGAATGGTGTCGGTCACGATCTGGAGATCCGAAATGGTCTTTTGAAGATTCATTTCTTTGTCCAGAACCTTGAAAGCACCATTCTCGTCAAGCTCAGTGGTTAGAATCAACCGGCGGTGATTAAGAGCACTGAGCTCAATGACCGCATCATTCCGCTTAGGCGTACCAGTGGCTAAGGTTGGAATGAAATTTTGATACGCCACAATCTGGGAGTCGATGGCGGTTACTTCGTCCTTCTTTTCTTTGGTGTTATCCGAAGAGGCAGTGGAACTTTTTCCCATGTTGGCAATTCGTAACTCAAGATCGCTTTTGTCGGTCAAGAGTTTTGCTTTGTACTTGTCGCAGTCTTCTTTCGTTGTGAGAAGGTGCAATGATAAATCTGTCATACTTTTTTTGTTTAAAAGTGTTTTTTGTAAGACCGGCTGACTTTCGGACCTTCCGAAGCCGAACCGGTGATGCAAAGGTGTGGGGCCCATTTCAATGCGCTTTCCGGATTTGCGCAGCTCGATTTTTCCAATCTGCGCAAATCCGGAAAATCGTTCGGTTTTTGCCGGGATCTCGAATTTTTCTGCGCAAATCAGGAAAGGCCTCCTGCGATTCTGCTCAAATCAGGAAAAATAGTTGACCTCATTCCTGAATCCCGCAGAAATTTCCGGCACTTTTTTTAAATTATTTTTTGGTGCCATCGAGTTTTGATAAAAGTAATCAGGAATAAGTAGTCAGGATTCAGGTTAAAGTAGTTGAGTGGAACCGTGCAAAGCTTATTGAGAATCCCTTGTTTGTTGTTTTTGCAAAAGGATAAGGCGTACCTATCCTCAGCATGCAGCCCGGCCCCCTAGCCTCCCGATGTAAAATCGGGACAAGCTCCGAAGGAGGAGTAACCCAAATACCATCTTCCTCATCACACATCACTCATCACGAACCACGAATTGGCGATTAGATACCAAATCGCAACGCTCTGCATTCGGCCCCCTAGCCGCCCGATGATAAATCAGGCCAAGCTCCAAAGGAAGAACATTCGTGATCCATTCGCTTCCCGTTTTCTTCACTGGCCCCCGGAATAAAATTCACAGCCTGCCTTTAGGTAGGCTCTATTGGTAGAAAAAAGAATATACAAATGTCCAAGTCCCCCTGGGGACGAAATATTTTCATAGAAAGGTTGCATTCAGTGGTTTTGCCCGACAAAAGTTGTCATCGACATCTATACCATCGGATTGATGGAAATTATGTCAGATTGTCTCTGAACGAATTGTCTTCCATATTTCGTACCTAAAGGCACTATTGACTCTTCTTAGTTTTCATCATCTACCGATAGCTTGTCCCCAGGGGGACTAATAAATGCCGTATAGATTTGTCAAGGGGCGTCCCTTCGGTAATGAAATATCAATTAATAATCACACATCACTCATCACGAACCACTAATTGGCGATTAGATACCAAATCGCAGCGCTCTGCATTCGGCCCAGCCCCCTAGCCTCCCGATGTAAAATCGGGACAAGCTCCAAAGGGGGAACAAAAACATCCCATTGTCCTCATCACTCATAATTCATCACACATCACAAACCACTAATCACTCATCATTTCAGTTCTTTCAACTCGATCAGCAGCATTTTGAGCTCCCACTGCTTTTGTTCTTTTGAAGGATCCTCAAAAAGGTAGGGGGTGATTTTATCCGTTTCTCTTTGGATCCAGGCAAGGTCGAGGGGCGTCAGGTCAGGGAATTCCGTTTTCATCCGGTCATAAAATTCAAGCGCATTCCGATGGGTTTTTGACGCGTGGCTCATTTTACCCAGTTGCTCATTCAGAATTCGGATCCGGGTTTCTACCTTTTCGAGGCGACTTTGAACAAAGGGTGATGAAAACGGGATGGGTTCTTCTTCTGGCTGGCCGGCCTTCTCCGCTTTCATTCGGGCCATGAGGTTGAGCATGTCCAGGCGGCGTTGGTTGAGGCGGAAGGGAAATTTGCGGGTGCCCATCGCTGATCTTGTAAACAAGGTTCGGCTGATGTTGAAAAACTCAGCCAGTTGGTTTTGCGATAAGCCCAGGAAATCAAGAAGTTCCTGAATGATGGTTTCTTTTTTCAAAATAGAAATGGAATTGTCACCAAATTTTTGGCACCAAATATATGGTGACAAAATTTTGGTGACAAATGGGTAGAGAGAAAATAAGGTGAATGTGTGATGGCCCGATTTCGGATTCGCGGAAAATCGAGTGTGTAAGTCTAAATGGCGTGGGTGATGGCGAAGGTGATTTCATTTTTTTAACCGACCGAATTGCTTTATTAAAACATAGAATAATATTTTTGACAGGCATTATTGACTCTTAAAAAATTAATCCCTGCATGATTACTTCCATTCGCTACCATAATTTCAAGGCCCTAACTGATTTCACGGTATATCTAAAAGATTTCAATGTGCTTACGGGGCCCAACAACAATGGAAAATCAACCATATTGGATGGATTGAGGGTGCTGCAGGCAGCCCTGCGTTTTGCCTCGCGGAAAAATCCGAAGTTCATAGACAATCCCTTCGGAAAAGGGATGTTTGGTTTTGAGATTCCTGAAGCCAGTATTCCCATTATTCTCGAAAACATTCAGTCTGACCTTAACACCGATGAACCGGCTACCATCAGCTTCCGTCTCAGCGGAGAGAAAAAGCTGCATCTGTATTTTCATTATGAACATCCGGTTTACTTGTTTTTTGAAACACCGAACAAGAATCCTCTGACGGCCAATGCCTTTCGTGCGGAATTTCCTCTGACCATTGCAATTGTACCTACGCTAGGACCTTTTGAGACAAGCGAAGACCTGCACGATCCCGATTATGTAAAACGTTGGTATGGAAGCAGGCGCTCACCTCGTATGTTCCGCAGCTTCTGGTATTATAATCAGGAGTATTTTGAGGATTTCAGGGAAGAGGTAGAAAAAACCTGGCCGGGCATGTCGGTTTCCCTTCCGGAAAAACGCAACCCCATGCAGCGGGGTTTGGTGATGTTCTGCTCTGAAAACCGAATGCCGCGGGAAATCTGCTGGGCCGGTTTTGGTTTTCAGATCTGGTTACAGCTATTGTCCCACATCATTCAGGCCCGCGGTGCCAGCCTTATTGTGATCGATGAACCCGAAATTTATCTCCACCCCGACCTGCAGCACAAAATTCTGGATCTGTTGAAAAGTACCGGAGCATCCGTCATGCTGGCTACCCATTCGGTGGAAATTATCAATTCTGTAGAGCCCGGCGAGGTACTGCTCATCGACAAGAAAAAGAAGCATTCGCAGCGCATCTCAGATCTGGAAGGCCTGCAGTCGCTTGCCACCCTGCTGGGCAGCAGCCAGAATACCCGGTTGGCCAGACTTTCGCGGAGCAGAAAGATCCTCTTTTCAGCTTTTCAGGATGTAAAACTGCTGCGTCGGCTTTCTTTGATCGCTCTCAAAAAGGATCTGTTTTCTGGAACCGAAATTGCCATTATTCCGCTGGAGGGCATTCAGAAACACGAACCGATTCTGTTTGCAGCAAAGGCATTTGCAGGGATGCTGGGTGAATTCCCAGAGGTTGCCGTTCTGATGAGCGGCGCTCATAAGTCCGAACAGGAAAACGAAAAAATCAGAAAAGAACTGGAAGTAATGCCAGCTCTGGTATATGTGTCTGGGCTGGCTACTGCTGAAAATGCCTGCATAGTTCCGGAAGCGATTGCCAGAGCCATTGCAAGCAAGTTAGAAGGGAAGGCAGATTTGCCTGATGCTCATGTGATTACTGAAGAAATACTTACTGGATTAAAAGAAGAAGCCTGTGCAAAGGTTTTGGCTGGGGTGGCGGGCACCCAGCAGTCAACCGAGCTGGGAATGACTGCTGCCATATCGGCAGCGCTCTCCGGATTTGAACGCAGCTGGCAACATCCTGAATACCGGCGAGGAGTAGTGGATGGCCGGCATTTTTTCGCCGCTCTTAGCAGAAGGCTGGCAGAACAGTACGGCATTTCTCTTTCTGTATATCAGGTGGCGGCCTGTATGGAACCCAGAGAAGTTCATCCCGGCCTGAGCAACTTTTTTGAGGATTTAAATGAGCTGAAACTTCAAAGTTGATTTGCCCTGATATGAATAGTTTAAACGAAAGCTGATGCGATATCTAACAAAACAGGAATTCTTCCTTGAATTCAATATCACTGGCTATTATCACGATTTGTTTTGGGTTTCGGACAGCGAAGCTGCTGTTGAATTTTTAACTGAAGGTGGTAGGTCAATAATAATAAACTTAAGTGACGAAGCGCTGGAAATATTGAAAGACAGAGATATGCATTCCATTGAAATCTGGGATGGGCTCCTGTTTTATATGTGGCTTGACGATGCTTTTAAACAGTGCATTCGAATTGAAAAAAAATCCGCGTATTATACTTCGGAAGATCTGCAAGGAAGCAGGTGGAGGGTAGGAGTAGCCGGCTCTACCAGCGAAGGGGCCATTATGGAGTTTTTACCCGGTGGAAGGCTCACTTATGGCGGATTTTCAGGGAGTTGGCAGCCGGAGAACGGGGGAGTCGTTTTTTCTATCAAAACGACAAAAAATGATTATTATGGAAGAATAAATAGACATCATTTTTCCGGCACAATTACCGATCAGCTTCTAGGGATCAGGGCTAATTTAATCGGAGAGTTTATCGGTAATAATTCCGGGAAAACGGCTTGTGCCTCTGCAATAAACGCATCAGATATTGTTGAAAATTCAAAAGAAACCACCCGCCTTGTGAATAGCATCTTTGAAACCATTAGAGATTACAGGGCCGGAGAAAACAATCCGGAAGTAAAAATTTCCGAAGATCACATCAGAACCTGGATCGGGCAGTTTGATCGCCAACACAGAATTGCACTGTTGACAGAGACGGACAATATTTTAAAAAAGCGGTACTGTTCTGCAAATTCTGCACGCAATTTTATACTTGCTATGCTCAGGAAACTATCGGAATTCTATAGCCACCCCTCTCCGTCCGACTTTCTCAGAAATGCCGTCTTTCTTGATCTGCAGCCGCCGGGAAAAAGTCAGGGGGAGATGCTCAGGATGCTTGATACGGTTATCAGTCTTAGTTTCGGTATTTCTCTGGCTCAGTGCGGATCGGTTTCAAAAAAGTATTCCATTTACCTTGATGATGTGCTCTGCACCGGTAAAACGCTTTACGACGATATTGAGGAATGGTCGAGCTTGCCATTTTCTGAACGCAAAACAAACCGAAAGGCGGTAGAAGATGGCTCCACCAGACTGATTCTTGCCTACATTTTTCTCCATGCTAAGAATTACCAGAAATGCAAAACCCGTCTGAAGATTAATGTATCAGAAGAATTTTCTGGCAAGATTACCTTGTTTAAGAGAGCTTTGATTCAGAATGATGTGGATGAGCAGTCGAAAATTGACCTGATTTTGCCGGCCGAAGGCAGCCATCCGGTTGCAGTTACAGAATACCAGAACGAAATAACCGCAAGGGCCGACAACTGGAACCAGCGCTATGGAAGGATCAGCCCGGATGAATTTTTCAGACCAGCCAGCTGGCCTCAGGAGGAAGCATTTTTTACAAGTCAGCAAAACCGTATCCTAATAGAAAATGCTTTTCTGGTAAAAGGAATTGAAATCCTGAAAGGAGCCAATGCCGTAAATCCCAACATCAGGGCGCTCGGATATTCCATTCCTTCCCATAAAAATTTTGGATTTGGGGCGCTCTGCTTTACCTGGAGAAATGTCCCGAATAATACGCCTTTGGTTTTTTGGTACTCAGCCGGTAATTTCACTCCACTTTTTCAGGTAAAAAGAGGTCTATATTTAAGTCCCGAAGCCCCTGCTTCGGGACCTCATGACGATGATTTACCATTCTGATTATGGCAACTGAAAGACCGGATATTAAAAACTACCTAGCAGCTGAATGCTGCATCTTCCGCAAAACCACAGAACAGTTCGGAGGGCTTTCCAACATGGCGGCAGGCTTCCCGCTGGTAATCAACGAAACCACTTTCCTCACTTCCGAAGCTTTGTATCAGGCCTGCCGCTTTCCTCATCTCCCCGAAGTGCAGGAGAAAATCATTAGAGAAAGAAGTCCTATGTCGGCTAAAATGGCCGGCAAGCCTTTCCGGCAGAATTCCCGGCCCGACTGGGACGAAGTCCGCGGTAAAATTATGCGCTGGTGCCTCCGCGTAAAACTAGCACAGAATGTCATCCGCTTCGGACAGGTGCTGGAAAGTACTGCCGGCAGGGCTATTGTGGAAGACAGCTCAAAAGATGATTTCTGGGGAGCCATAAGGGAAAGAAATAATCCGGAAAGACTGCGGGGTGTCAACGCCCTTGGCCGCCTGCTGATGGAACTCCGGAAATTTTACAGTCAGAATCACTTCAGCTACGATTTGCTGGTGGTACCTCCACTCGATATTCCTCAGTTTCATCTATATGGCGAACCCATCCGCACCGTAGATGAGAGGGCTAATTTTCTTGCCGATTTCGGCGAAATTCTACGGTTGCCGGGCATGGCAGTGCAAAGAAAGACTGGTACAATGTTATATGTGGAAGCGAATCCAGTCGCTGCTGTTCTCCGTGAACCATCTGGGGCATTTGATGTTCAAGAAATACCTACGACTGTTACTAAAAAGAAAAGGGCTACCGCAAAAAAAGGCCTAAATGAAGCCGGAAGCCAGCAAATCATTGCCTTCTGATCGTGAAACCTTCCGCCCTTGGGCCATTACGAAAGTAGAATAATGCCATGTCAATTCCTTCTCATAAAACCAGTTGTTACACGCGGGCATATTCAACGCCCTGCCGTGGCTGTGGCCAGGCCATCTGGGTGTTTTCCTGTTCCTGCGGAAGCAAGGTGCTTTTTGATGAACTCGGTTCACCATGGCCGGAACATGTGTGCCTAAGCCTGAAGGTAAAAGAGGCGGTGGCCCTGATCCGGAATATGGACAGGCTTACCGATGAAGAGATTTATGCCTTGGTGGATAAATATGCAGCAGACCACAGGGTAGAGCTTTCGGATGATATGCTGGCCCTGCTGGATGGCGAACTGGGAAAGCGCCGCCGCCCCTTTGCATTTACCAGAGTAAAATGCCACGATGGCCCCGATCTTACCGGAGGCAAAGTGATGGAGATAAACCGGAACATCAATTTTTACCGGCGCTTCGGGCTGGACAAGGACAATCTTTTATCCGCATCCATCCTTGGTGATCTGGCCAAAAGTCCGCACCACGAAATCATTCTTCGCGAAAACCCCGACAGGAATAACCACAGCAATCAATACAGCATCCTGGTTTCTGAAAAAACCTTCCGTGCAGCGCCTCTCAGCCTGGGCGATTTTATTCTTGCCAGGCTCAGCTATGTGAACCGGGGCATCGGAAAGGTTGAAGCCTGGGTGAGCAGTGAGTATAAGAAGTATTGATATCCAAGGAAATTAAATTAAGTGTCCTAGATTAGGAGACATCTATCATTGACGAAATTTGAATTAGGGGCTTCAATGATTCATTTTGATATTAAACATTAGTTATGTTTGTTCCATGATTTTAGATAACGAAAGGGAAAGGGAAAACGCAAAGGTCCATGAATGGATCTCAAGGTATACTGAAGCCGGTAAACTATCTGTTGTTACCGGATATTTTACGGTTGGGGCTTTGGCATACATTTCCAAAGTTGGACAGGATAAAATAGATGAGTTCAAATTTATTCTGGGAGACCTTGTTAATATGGATCAATCCAAAGATCGTTCTCTGGATCTGCTCAATGATAACATTTCTGTGGAAGCTGCGCTCAAATTGTCTCAGGTTGCACGCGAAGCTGTTAGCTTTCTTGAATTGGAAAGTGTGAAAACAAAAACACTTGAGCCAAATTTCTGCCATGCGAAAGTTTACCTCTTCAGAGATGCAAATAATGACCCTCAGAGGAAGTTTTATATTACCGGAAGCTCTAACCTGACGGAGGCAGGTCTGGGACTCAAATCCGCCCACAATGTCGAGTTGAATTTAGCAAGTTTCGGATCTGATTCTCAATACGACGAATTGATCACATGGTTTGATAATCTTTGGAAAAGAGATCAGGCTAAATCTTTTAAAACAATTGTTGATGAAAACGGAAGTACCAGAGAAATTCCGTTCAAGCAGTATCTGATAGATGAAATAAAAAAAATATTCACGGAGTATTCCCCGAAGCAGCTTTACTACAAAGTTTTGTTTGAATTATTCGGGGATGAGCTGCTGGATGAAAATGGAAATCCCGAATTAACAAAGCAAATAGGCCGCCTTGAAAACACAGTGATATATAATTCATTGTATGAATTTCAGCAAAAGGGGGTATTAAGCCTTATTAAAATGCTCCAGAAATACAATGGAGCCATTCTGGCCGATGCAGTTGGACTTGGTAAAACCTGGACAGCTCTGGCCGTGATGAAATTTTACCAGTTACAGGGACGGGAAGTAATTCTGCTTTGTCCTAAAAAGCTGCAGAACAACTGGAGGAATTATCATAAAAATCAAAATTCGAAGTTCGAAAAAGACAAGCTGGAGTTCTTTTTGCGGTTTCATACAGACCTGAATGACCAGCTTTTGGATAAATATACCGATACAGGAGATACATTTTTCATCAGTGAAAAACCCCGTCTTTTTGTCATTGACGAAAGCCACAACCTTCGGAACGATAAATCGAGGCGCTATCAGTTTCTTTTGGATGACATCCTGCGGAAAAATTCTGACGCAAAAATTCTGATGCTCTCCGCCACTCCGATCAACAACTCACTTTCAGATATCCGCAATCAGTTTAAACTGATTGTCAGCGGCAACATCAATGGATTTGAAGATACTCTGGATGTAAAAAATCTGGATAGCACATTCCGTTTGGCGCAGAAAGCATTCAATGAATGGATCAACGAGCCAAGACCCATAATCGGTGATTTTATCAGAAAGCTGCCTGCAAATTTTTTTAAACTAACAGATGCCCTTATTGTTGCCAGAACCAGAAAAATGATTGAAGGCCATCAGGATGGCCTTGTTTTCCCGGAGAAAACCAAACCCGAAAATATTTTTGTTACGCCAAGACAAATTGGAAATTTAGAATCTTTTAAAGAACTAACGGATCAGTTTCCTCCTATGCTTTCGGGCTATCAGCCATCCTTTTATGTAGCAGAGATGGAAAAGCCTGATACTCCTCTCCGTGATGAAAGGCAGAGGGATCGATTTCTTGTGAAAATGATGTATATCCTTCTGGTGAAGAGACTCGAGTCATCATGGCTCTCTTTTCAATCCACTGTTGAGAAAATCCTACAACATCACCAGAATGCTCTGGACAGAATTATCCAATTTGAGCAAAGCACAGAGGAATTGGAACTTGATTTTGAAATTGATGTTTTTTCAGATGATGATGATTTGGCTGATGATTTAGCTGATAAACTGGCTGCATTTACTCTCGGCAAAAAGAGAAAAACAAGTATTTTGGATATTCATCGTGCCGGCAATATTGACAATTATAAAAAAGACCTGAAAGAAGATATTGATGCACTTTCTCTCTTGCAGACACATCTAAAGATGTTCGAAGGCAAGATTAACAAAGAAATTCAAAAGAAAAATAACCATTCTAGTCATGATCAGAAACTTGAAAAACTGATCGACCGAATCAACAGCAAAAGAGGCTCAGGAGAAAATAATGGAAATATAAAAGTTTTGATTTTTACTGTATACAAGGATACCGCCTATTATCTATTGGATCAGCTAAAAGCACGGGGTTTTGAAAACCTTGCTGCCGTTACAGGTGATTCTTCACGGGTATGGAATGAGGAAACAGAATCTAAACAGCCAAAACAGTTTGAGAATATTCTTGAGCGATTTGCACCTTTCACAAAGCTTTTCAAGGAAAAAGAATGGAAGTTTGAGCCATCAGCCCAAACGCTCAGCCCCATTGAAGAGTTTAAAGAATGGAAAAAGTGGATTGCTCAGAATGATTCTAAAACACATAATAAAATCAGCAATCCTATTGATATTCTTATTGCAAGTGATGCCCTGAGTGAAGGTCAGAATCTGCAGGATTGTGATTTGGTAATCAATTATGATATTCATTGGAATCCGGTAAGGCTGATTCAACGTATTGGCCGGATTGATCGTCTTGGTTCACCTAATTCAGTAATCTTCGGTATTAATTTCTGGCCATCTGACAGCATTAACGAATACCTAAATCTGCAATCCCGCATCGAAACGAAAATGGCACAGATGAAGTTAACTGGAGCCCAAGTGCCTCAATTGACAGATAGCCTTGACGAAATGACGGCAGATGAGCAGCTTGATCAGAATCAGGAGGCAAGAATGCTTAGGCAAATGCAATCAACCTGGGATGAAATTGATTCTGAGAAAACGCTTGGATTTGATGACTTCTCTCTGGAAACTTTCCGTCAGGAGCTGCTCGAAGAGTTGAAAAACAACCAGAGATTTTACAATGGATTGCCGAATGGAATTTACACCGGATTTAACGGGAAAGGCGAGATTTGTCCTGAAAAAGGTATGATTGCCCTTCTTGGTTTTCCTGCCAGGCCTTCAGGCGCAGAAGGTTTTACATACAGGGATCACGAATTGATTTACATTAATTTAAAAGGGAAAGCACTTTTGCTCAATGACAAAGAAGTGCTCGATGCGCTTGCCAAACATAAAGAAGAAATCCGCTTTGTGCCGAAGGCTGTAGATCAGGGAGAGCCAGACTCTATCAAAGAGTTATCTGATGCGCTGGATACCTGGTTTAATACACAGGCAGGAGGTCCGGCCACTCAGGCTGTTCTCGAAAAGCTGATAGGAGGAAGCAAGACCGTCATTCAGGAAATAAAAACAGACGGAGCGCCTTCAAAGAAATACAGGAAGGAAAACTTCGATCTGGTCACATGGTTTATCGTAAGCTGAATTGTGGTAAAAAGAAGGCCATATTTTACTTCTGGAAAAGGCATATTCAATTATTCTTTTCCCCATTTCTACGCATAAATATTTTCAATGTACCCTGCTTAATTTTTCTCAGTCTGATAAAACCAACTGGTTTATTTTCAAATAAATAATGAACAGCATTAATCAATTCTGCTCCGGAGGGAGCTTTTTTTCCGCACTTAAGTCTTTTTTTGAGGAGCTGAAGGTTCCGGTAAACTACATTTCCGAGGAACCTTTAACGGTAGGCGATGTTCTGAAGGACCATTACCGGCCAGGCAGCGAAGCACAGCAGTTGATTGAATCGGTTCTTCCCTTTGGCATAGTGGATGATGCCATTTTCAAAGGAGTAGGAAGTTTCGCCGACCTCGGACAGCTTAACAAGGTTGATGAAAAATATCAGGGATTACTGATTTTCGGCGTAAACCTGAAGCCTTTGGCAGATGGACAGTCTGTGCGAAGGAGTCTGCTTTCTGAAATTACCCGCACTTTCAACAGGCAGTACCCTCACTTTCCGGTGACCATCATCTTCCGATATGGTCAACACATTTCATTCGCAGTAAGTGAGCGGATCGCCTGGAAACAGCAATGGAGGGAAGGAGATAAGGCCGGAAAGGTTACCATGCTGAAGGATATCAACTGTGCATCACCGCACAGCGCTCATCTTAAAATTCTCGCCGGCCTTGCCATTGACCCGAAGAAGGTTAACACATTTCAGCTGCTTTACCAATACTGGCAATCGGTTTTCTCTCTGCAGACGCTTAATAATCAGTTTTATGCTGATCTCCAGAAATGGTTTTACTATGCAAGCCAGAAAATCAGCCTGCCTTACTGCCCGGAATACATTAATGAAAAAGAAAACACCAAGAACTTTTTGGTTCGGCTGCTGGCAAGAACCATGTTTTGCTGGTTTCTCAAGGAAAAGGGCCTCATAAGAAGAGAGCTACTTGAACTCACGGACTGGGACGGAAGAAAATTCCCGCTGACAAATGATGTTGAAGGAGGAGATTTTCTGAATAGTAATTCCTATTACAGAGGCATTCTGCAAAACATCTTTTACAATGCGCTGAACAGAAAGGAGAAAAATGCCAGAAAGGATTTCGGATGGACAGAAAACTGGCATCCGGAATTAAGTATGGAGTGGCTGACAGGAATTCCTTTCCTGAGCGGGGGTATCTTCGATAAACTTGCTGAAGATAATGCAGCAGATGAAATCCTGGAGAATGACATCCGTGTACCCAATTATCTGTTTTACGGCCATGTGGTGCAGCAACCGGTTGCAATAGGAAAAGGGGCAAAGGCCAAAACCTCTGTGGAAAGTGTGGAGCACCTTGGTCTGAATGGTATTCTTAAATCCTACAAGTTTACACTGGATGAAAATACGCCTTTTGAGGAAGATATAGCACTCGACCCCGAAATGCTTGGTCTGGTTTTTGAAAACCTGCTGGCTGAACTTGATCCGAACCTTAAGGAAAGCACCTTAAAGAGCATCCGGAAACAAACTGGTAGCTACTATACTCCGCGGAAAGTAATTCTGGAAATGGTAAACGACAGCCTGTTCCTTTACCTTTCCAGGTACATGGCCCATAGAAATCCGGAAAATTCAGAGGCCAAAAAACACCTTCATGCACTCGTGTACTCCGGTGAATTTAATGCCGGTGATCATGAACTGGCCTCCGGCATTGTGGAGGCACTGGACAAGTTCAAGGTTCTCGATCCGGCCTGCGGATCAGGTGCTTTTCCCATGGTGATGCTTCACCGCATTGTCGATATTCTCAAAACGACAGATCCCGATAACAGCCGATGGCTTCAGCTCAAACTCAGCGCTGTGGACCCGGCACATCAGGCAGATTTCAAAAAAGTACTCAGCGCCCATATGGACGACTATGGCCGAAAGCTGGGCATCATCCGCGATTGCATTTACGGCATGGATATTCAACCGCTTGCCGTTCAGATCACCAAGCTAAGGTTTTTCATTTCTCTGCTGATTGATCAGAAGGCAGAGGCAGGAATTACCCCCATGCCCAACATTGAAACCAAAATTATCTGCGCCGATAGCCTGAAAAATATTAAGCCGGATCTGTTCAGCGATAGCGTTATGGCCAAGCTGATCGATGCCCGGAACCGGTATTACCATCCCGACATCTCCCCGCAGGACCGGCTGAAGGTGGCAGATGAAATTGTGGAAGTGATGGACAGGGCTTTTCCCACCTTCTCTTCTCAGATCACAGACAAAAAAATACCCGGAATTAACAAAGAGCTTATCCGGCAGTGGTTTACCCACGGTACCCTGGCCGCTCCGTTCTTCAACATGGATTTCTTTTTTCCCGAGTTATCCCTAAGTGGCGGTTTTGATTGCGTGATTGGCAACCCACCTTATGGTGGTACAAAAATAAGCGATGAAGTACGCAATGCTTTGGATATTGAAAGTAAAGACCCTTATGGTGCTTTTATAGCCCGATTTATAAACGCCTATAACCAAACCACACCGCTCAAGTACGGAGGCGTATTGGCATACATTGTAAGCGATACTTTTATGACCATCAAAAGCCATTTGAAGCTTCGCAAACACCTGATGCAAAACTATGTGCATAAAATGTTGCGGGTGCATCCTGATACCTTCAGGGCTACGGTAAATACCGTAATTATGGTTGCCGAGCGAAACACACATAAGGAATTGGACGAAAAACATGTATGCCTGATGGCAGACCTCACCAACATCAGCATTCACGATAACTACGAGCATTTTGTGGAAGTACTCAACCAAACCAAAGGTGTAGATTTTGAAACTGCAAAAGCTAACATCTCCAATGAAGAATACGCCATTTACTACTACCAACAAGCATTGATTAAAACCAATATAAATCTACCCTTTTTTGTGGCAAGCCCCAAACTCTTTGCTTTGATGAACGACAGTGGTAAAAACGTGAAAAAAGAACTTAAGGAAATAGACGGTAAACAAGTGCAAGTGCGAAAAATTGCTATGAATGAAAAGGAAGTTGAAGTGGTAAAATTGGGAGATATTGCAGAGGTTAAGCAAGGTATAAAAACAGGAGATAATGGGAGCTATTTATACCAAAATCCTAGTGCAAGCGGCAATTATTTCAACATTAGTGACTTTCAGGATAAAGTTTTAACAACGAAAGACATTGATTATATTAAGGATAAT
This sequence comes from Spirosoma fluviale, assembly GCA_945883425.1. Classification (GTDB taxonomy): domain Bacteria; phylum Bacteroidota; class Bacteroidia; order Cytophagales; family Flexibacteraceae; genus CAMDMI01. The sequence goes on along the minus strand of CAMCXM010000009.1, from coordinate 30,739 downwards.
GAAATTTTACGTCGAAAAGTTATTGAGAAAGGATTTTCAAAAAATAATAGCAATAGTGCCACATATTTTGGAGGTCGGTATATTGTTCCCATTGATAAAGGTGGAGAAAGCGATGCCGATGACGGATACATGCCAAGTTACTTTGTAAGATCAGATTACTGTATTGATTGGAGTGAGTGGGCGGTTAAAAGAATGAAAAGTTTGACTATTGGAGAGAGAGATAATGTTAAAAACGAAAGTATTTGTTCTCGTCTTCAAAATATGGAGTTCAATTTTAAACCCGGAATTACTTTTTCCCCAACTGGAATATATTCTCCAACTTTTCGTCTCAATTCCGAAGCAATATTCGAAAGTAAAGGCTCAACTTTATTTTTAAATTTTAAATATTCTGAAAATTTAATTTTCAATTTTTTGGGCGTATTGAGTTCAAAAACATTTAAGTATAGTTTTAAATCATTCATATCTCATACTGTTGAAACAGGCGAAAAGGCAATTGAATCAATCTTTTATTCTTTGTCAGAATCAGAGGCAGTAATAAATTTAGTTAAATTAATTATCGAAAAACAAAAAATCAATCCCCGTTACGACTTTGCCAGCCACGAGCAAACAGAAATAGACAAATTGGTATATGAAGCTTACGGGCTCAATGCCGCAGATATTCTGGAAGTAGAAAACTGGTTTGCCCGCCGCTATCCGAGATTATCTGCAGCGCAGAAAGCCAATTTACGGGCATTGGGCAAAAGTGATGATTACCTGGAGCTGTATGGTTTGAAACAGCCAAATTCATAAATAGCAAACAAGAAATTTATGGAAAATACCCGATCACCATTCTATGGCATAATAGACGCCCCTGATGCAGGCTTTCTCGTTTGCGATGCCGCCGGTAATACCATTGCCACCCATATTGGTACGCCGTATGTTCCTTTGTCGGAGGCAGCGGCTGCCTGTCTGTGCCGGGACCTCAATGAAATCGGAGAAGAACATGGAGAAGCAGGGCCGCTACCGGTAGAAAAGCTGAGGGAGAGCTTTGGCTACTGCCTTCTTTCCACCATCATAGAAAGTGTAAAAGGCGGTTCTTTTGGCCTGGCTCCGGCCGATTGAGCTTCCCCCAAAAAATAATAAAACAATTATACCTTAACTGCATAATTTTTAATGCCCATCATTCCATCACAACCGAATCTAGAGTCGTTTTTAAAAACCTTTTTTCAAAAGCTCTATGAATTTGACCTCGAATTTGATTTAACCAGGAATAAGTTAGATGGTGAAAACGGGGGCTGGGGAAATGATGATATGGCTAAGCTCCTTGATCGTAAAAAGGTCTATATTCAATCTAAATTTGCTGAAGAAAGTATTATTCCTGGGTTTATGCAGGGCTTAAGCTCAGCACCTCACAGTAGATGGAAGAAGGAAAATTCTCAGAACTGGACCTTTTATCACTGGCCGGAAAGCACTTTCTACACCCTAACCTTCAACGAAACCCGAATGATGGATTCTGGGAATGCTGTTCAGGCCAGATTTCCTTCGTTATACTACTTTGATGTGTTTGCACCCGAATCCGGGGACTATTTAATTGTTGAGGCTGGAAGTGAATCGCCTGAGTGGCTTGAGGAGTTCGAAACTGTCCATCAGGTAAGGACTTCTGCAACTGGACCTCGAAAGGAAGACATCATACAAAAGAGCGATTTGCTGGATAAATTTCCGGTTTTTGTTCCGGATTACTTCCCTGCATGGACCAAGGTACCGGTTCTACCATCAATAAAAGAACTGTCTTTTTATCGTGGCCTACCCATCGAATATTACCCGCTTATATTTCCGGAAGGCATTGAAGAATTCTACAACATTCCCGATGATTGGTGCAACAAAAACTCATATATCTTTTTTGCTACTTCATTTGAGAACCCACTTGCTGATGGCGAAGGGCTTATTCTTCCCACTGCCGACGATGCATTTTACTTTTTCATTATGGTTGTCATTCCCAAACTTTGCCTAAAGGAAGGTTCCGAAGATGTTTGCTTTGATTTAACCCCTTTTTGGCAAAATGCGGTAAGCGCTGCTTGTTCAACAGTGTCGCAAACAGGTGACTCCATAAAAGGGTTGGCCTTACTTTCGGATTCACTAGAAGAATTTTACGCTACTGAATCAGATATTTCAGTCCGGGCTTATGGCCCCATTTCCGCAATTGAGTATTTAGACCAGAGATTTGAAGGTTGTCCCTCTGATGTTTTGGCTGAATATTATGGTTGGGAGCGAAAGGCCAACAGCTGGAATGCAAAAGATTGGGCTAGCCTAAAAAAACTGGTGGCCAATGATTGTCTGGATCTCGCAATACATCATAACAATCCACCGCCTTTGCCTCTGGGTTCCAGATGGAAGACATTCGGACATCAGATGGAAAACCTCACAGACGGCTTTTTGTAATATTGTTCTTTGATGTTAGGCTGTTCTCAGGAACATTTTGCAGCATCCGAAAACAATTCCTTTCTTTGGAAAAGCCAAAAGCTGGTCGGAGATGAAAGAAAAAATAGAACCTTATTACCAGCCCAGGGGAATTGGTAGCCTGAGAATCTGGCAGCGGAAGTAAAGACGAAGTTTGAATCTATTCCTATGAATTACAGTGAACTAATAGACCAACTTGGAAAACATCCACAAGATGTTTATCAGGACTTTACAAGAGTTAAGGTCACAAAACAAGCTTTTTTCTCTATGAGAATTAACAAAATTATTAACCCAATTAAAATCGTTTAAGAAAATGAAAGAGCAAAAAAAATATCAGGTAAAACAGCGCAAAAACTATTTTACTCTCATCTCTCCCGAAGGAAAAGAATTAGATTATCAGGGTCCTTCGGGACCGCCAACCGTGGAAGAAATTGCCAACTTAATGGTTGAGGAGATGAATTTGATTGGAGCTAAAGATGAAAGTCAAAGTATTATTTATCAATCTTATAGCTATTTTGATTCATTCTGCTGGAGTCCCCAATTTTATCAGGATCTCTGTGATTTTAGTTCTGATGTTTTTACAAGACAAGATTACCGTCTTCTTTTAAAGTTAACTACATCTGATATACTCCTCATCAGAACTCTTTACATGGAGTTTGACGAAAAGGTCAAATTAAAAACAATTACCAATTGGGTTCTTGGACTTGATGAAAGCAAAAATACAATTGAAGAAGCTGTAGAAATAGATAAGGTCTGGGAAAGGCGCCTGGATTTGATTAAGAGTTTTCTTCCCTATTTCAGAGTAGAAAGCAAGAAAATGACATCCAGAGAAGTTGATCATCGCTTTGTTTCATATTCGGTTAGACACCCTTCTATTACGGCTGACCCAGATGATAAATCTGCTGATTCAGAGAATCAAAATCTTTCTGATCAAGGTTCTTTGGATCAAAAATCTAACACTGCTGAGCATGTTTTCAATGACCTGGATTTTCTTCTTGCAAGAGAGCATGCCGTCTCATTATGCATGAAAGTAAAAAATGAAATCAGTACATATAAAGGTATTGAGTTAACAATAAACTATCAGAGGTATAACAGTAAAGGTGTTTGGGTTGATAAAAAATATAAGATTCTTACTGGCAAACGGATGGGAACTGTTAAAATATTACCATCCTTGAACAAAGAAGTGTTACTTCTCTTGAATATGGGATTGGTATTTCCAATTGAATATGTAACAGGCTTGGATGAGCTTACCTGTAGGGTTAGATTGTATCCAAATAGTCTTTATTATTTTACGGTATTAGTGTAAATTCAAAAGATCTCCCGTTGTCAATTGGTTTTTCTACATAAGTTGAAAAACTACCTTTGGGTCACAGAATCTTTCTGGGGCCAGGGTGAGGTTTGAGGAAACGATTATTCCATTCAGAGGAGAAAGAAAGTGGGGTTTGAAAGGTCCATCAGAAAATGTGGATCAGTTTTTGGAGATGCTGGATGGGTGGGAATAGGCCTTAAATTTCTCATTTGGTCATTCTATTCAAACGTACCTAATTGGTTTTCAGGCGACTGATCGGCTTTCAATAGATAGAAACAGAGAGTTTTTGGTCGAGTTAAAATCGGGTTGAAGCAGGCTTGTTAAAAGATGGTGCTTGATTCTCTGCGGGGCCGTTTTAAAAAATTTTTCTCTTTTTTCGGTTAAAGCTGTTGTCTTTTTTAATCTTTTTTCTACATTTGCACGGTCATTTGGACAAATGATGTCTATTTACGGATAGTCACGGCCTCAGGATGAGGCAAGGTTCTAAGTTGTAAAACAAAGTGGAAAAGAAAAATATGGATCAAAATATCATTTTGAAGCTGGAGCATAGTAATCAGCCCCAGACTTCCCCCCAAGGACGCAAAATCAGCAAGATCGTCTCAGGCATCTGCCCTGGCAACTTCATCAAACTTTTACGATTTGCAGATAACAAGGTCAATCCAAGATCTGCTGTCCAGGGAAAAATCACAGAAAGTATTATTGAAACGCTTGATGGGCAACCAGAACTATATTGGTTCAAAACCAAGGGTTTGCTTCTGGCCACCGAGAGCTGCGAATCGCTCGATCGCAACCGCATCCGCATCAGTTTTGCGAATCCGGAATTTGAGGGGATCATGGACGGCGGCCACAATGCGCTGGCAATTGCTTCCTACTTGTTGAAAAAGCTTTGTGGGTTCAAAGCCAAAAACTGGGACGACTGCAAAAAATATTGGGAAAAACACTACGATGAAATTCAGGAGAAGTACACAGAGCGCTGTGCTGAATTTGGATTTACCATTCCAGTAGAAATCATCTTTCCGAATGGTGAAGATGGTTCGGATCTGGAATTCTTCGATACCATTTCTGAAATTTGTTCGGCCCGTAACAACAATGTTGAGCTGAAGGAAACGGCCAAAGGGAACAAGGTGGGTCTGTACGATTACCTGAAAAAATCCATTTCTCCCTCCTTTCCCATTATCTGGAAAACCGGTGAATCCGGAAAAATACCCGCACAGGATGTGATCAGCCTGGCGATTATTCCTCTTCTTTTTTTAAAGCATCATTTACTTCTCCCCGACAACAGCAAATCCATCACCAAGGTCAGTATTTATTCCGGTAAGGGGAAATGCGTTGAATTTTTCAATGAAGTGCTTCAGGATAAAAAGGTATCTCTTCTTGATAAAGGTTCGTTCACAATCCAGGACGAACGGGTAAAATCCAGCCTTTCCCTGATTGAGGATATTTTGTACTTCTTCGACCGGCTTTATGTCGAATTCCCCAACCTATACCACCTTGCAGCACCAGGAAAGTTCGGAAGGATAAGTGCGGTAGACAACGGCAAAAAGAGCAAAGCACCTTTCGGCACCATTGCCGAACCAATTGATTATGTGTATCCACATGCCTACATTTTTCCGCTTGTAGCTGGTCTGGATAAACTCATGAAGTATGACGAGGCCTCCGGACAGATTTCCTGGAAGATAAATCCCCGGGATCTCGATTTGAAAAAGCCCGATCTGAGCCAATATGTGGAACTGATCAAAATGGTAAATTTTGATCCTCAGAAAGTTGGTAAAGGAATAGCCTTTTACAACCAGGCGGAAGCCATTTTCGAAAAGCTGACAGCTTAAACCTTTCAAATACTGCCTCTAACGGGCTTGTTAATAGATCTTTCTCCCTGTTTCAAGGTAGGACCAGTCGTTTCTTGTTTAAAATTTAATGTTAATAAAAATGAATCATCAGTTCGAAGTAAATGGTATTTATGAGTTTGAGGTAATTTCACGGGTAGAACTTCCCAGCGGCAGGAAGCACTTTCTTCTGCGCTACAACGGGCTTGAAAAGTATATTGTCCTTATTTTTCCTTCACAGGAAATAATGACGCTACCCCGCACGGTAAAATGCCGGGTAAAAGAAATTAAGCCAAATGGCGATGTGGTTTTGCGCCAGGACAAAAAGTCGTTTTATGAAACGCTGTACAAGGTAGGGAAGGAGCATCCGTTTGCCAGATGCCAGGGTTCAGAAACAGAAACTGACCAGAATGAGGCGACTTTCATTCATATAGAGGATGAGTATGGAAACCAGCACAGATATTATCCTGCGAATGGTGAAGAGCTGCCGGAGGGTGTTTTCCGTCTGCGGATTAAGGAAATTACAGATAGGGATGTGCGGTTCTTTTATAGATTAGGAGAATCCGAAGTAACTGAAAAAACGGTACCGGAAGCTTCTGTTGGTTTGGTAACTACAGGCGGAAAAAAACCACTTGATGTGTTGCCGGAAGAGATAGAGGAAAATGAATACACTGAATTCAAATCATCCGTTGTATTTCCTGCGGGCTCAACAGAACCGAATATTGACCTTCAGCTGGAGGTGATCGTAAGAACATTAGCAGCGTTTATGAATGCGAAAGGAGGAGTGCTTTACATCGGCATCAACAATAAAAGGGTGATCACCGGAATCAGCTGCGATCTGCCCTACCTGAATAAATCAGAACGGGATAACACTTTCACTAACTATGCTGAAGACAGGGATGGCTATGAATTATGCATCCGGAATGCGGTCAAAATGCATTTGGGCCACTTTGCGAACGGAAAAATCAGCATGGATTTTATGAAGGGGGAAAATAGCAAGCAGACCTATTTGCTGATCCGCGTGCCTTCGCTGCACCGGCCGGTTTTCTTCAAAGGAACACTGCTGTATCAACGGGCCGGAAATGGCAACCAGCTACTGCGTGGTGATAATATTACCAACTATATTGAGGACAGGCTTCGCATCAAACCTTCGGAAGTAATGTATCCGGAAATTCAGATAGTTGAGGCAGAAGAAAGTTCTGTTTCGCTGAAACCACACGAGCGGATTTCAATACCGCACCCTGTTACCATTGCGCCATCGGCCGAGCAGAGTAAGATCTGGCGATATATAACCTGGTATAAAAAGGGTGGTTGGTCTTATGATACCAAACCGCAGGCAGATACAAGCATAATCTATCAGGAAGTTGCCGTCCAGCAACATGAAAAACAAAATGGTTTTCTGATGCTGATGTGCTATGCCAATGGCTGTATTAATGCGGTGAGTCCTGCATCGATTACCAGTGGGAATAAGCGGGCCAAAGTTTATTCGAACGGATATTCCAGGGAATCAGAACTGATGAGCATTATTCTGGCCCGCCCATACGACCTGATTGCGGTGTACAGCATCGGAACAGATGGACAGGCAATGGTGAAGCTGCATAAGGCGGCTGATTTCGGTATGCATAAAACCATATATGCGAAAGGAAATATTGCCCTCCATGAAAAGTTAGGAACCGTTACTGGTTACCAAAGAATCAGGGGCGAAATCGACCATGCGCTCTCCGCTCTGATTGAGCCAAAAGTCAGGACCTCCTCATCAGCCGGGGTTTCTCTTGGAAGCGATGCGCACATTGCAGAAGTGGATTTGTTGAAAACGCTTCCCGGATATCCCATCATTTCCAATGCCTGAATCTGAAATAATAAATTAATCTGTAAACCAATAAATTTTGTATTATGAACGAGATAATCTGCCCCCATTGTTTAAAGCCATTCAAGCTGGACGAAGCCGGCTATGCCGACATCGTAAAACAGGTTCGAAACCATGAATTTGAAGCTGAACTTATAAGGAGAGAGCAATACCTGAAGAAAGAAAAGGAAACGGCCATTCAGCTCACCGAAGAGCGGGTGAAAAATTCGTTTTCTGTGGCTTTAAGCGAGAAAGAAAAAGAACTTGCCTTGCTCAAGTCCGGCAAAGATCAGGAGTTGAATCTGCTGAAAGCCCAAAAAGACCAGGAAATTTCTAATCTGAAACTGGATAAAGAATCGGAAGTGTTGCGGCTCAAAGCCAGTCTGAGTTCTGTGGAATCGGATAAGGCACTGGCAGTAGCAGAGGCAATTTCCGCCATCCAGAAAGACAGGGACAAGCTTGAAAATGAACTTACGACAGCCCAGACCCTCAAAGATATGGAAATGAAAACCCTTCAGGCCAATAATAATTTAAAGCTGGAAGAGACGGTGAAAGCAAAGGATGCCGAACTGAAAGCCAAGGATGAACTGATTGAGCGGTACAAGGACATGAAAGCCCGACTTTCTACCAAACTGCTCGGAGAAACCCTGGAGCAGCATTGCGAGAACGAATTCAATAAATTAAGGATGACTGCTTTCCCCCAGGCCTACTTTCAGAAGGACAATGATGCCAGCAGCGGAACGAAAGGAGACTTTGTTTTCCGGGAAACTGATCTGGAAGGCAATGAAATTGTGTCCATCATGTTTGAGATGAAGAATGAAGCCGATGACGGTGTGAACAAAAAAAAGAATGAAGATTTCTTAAAAAAACTGGACGAAGACCGGAACAAGAAAAATTGTGAGTATGCCGTTTTGGTGACCATGCTGGAGACCGACAGTGAGTTTTATAATTCCGGGATTGTGGATGTGTCGTACCGCTATCCCAAAATGTACGTGATCCGGCCGCAGTTTTTCATTCCCATCATTACGCTGTTGCGCAATGCTGCATTGAACTCCCTGAAGTACAAGGCAGAACTGGCTCAGGTAAAAAACCAGAACCTGGACATCACCAATTTCGAGACTAGTCTGAATGATTTTAAGGAAGGATTCGGTAGAAATTACAGACTGGCCAGCGAGAAGTTTAAAACGGCTATAGACGAAATAGACAAAACCATTACCCATTTAACCAAGGTGAAGGAAAATCTGTTGAGTTCAGAAAATAACTTACGCCTGGCAAACAACAAAGCGGAAGAAATAACCGTAAAGAAGCTCACCATAGGAAATCCAACCATGGCCCAGAAATTCAAAGATTTGAACAAGGACCAATAAGCTGGAATTGAAAAAGACCATTGTCGAACCAAATCTAAAAATACAACGAAATGAAAAACAAAATGATCAGGATGCTATCCTATCCCTCTGGAAGACAGCATTTCAACATCCATGACGAAAACGAAATTCCTCTGCAAGCCAGAGCCCTTGCCTGGTGTATGGACATTACGGGTATGGAGGCACTTTTTACCAAAGAAGACCTTTTTGAATTTCTGGTCAGATTGTTCACGGCCATTCCGGAGCTTAGAGCAGAAGAGAGTTTTGCCGAAAACGAATACCTGTTTGAATTTCACTGGGAAGGTATGCCTTACCGTATGTATCCGGAAGACATAACGGCCTGCCTTGGATTGTATATCTGGGATATGCCGGAAAATAATCTGAGCCGGGAAAAGTGGTTGCAGAATTTACCCGCTTTCCGCAAATCTGCCTGGTTTTCTTCTTCGTTATTTAAGCAAACGCTCAATCCCATTCAACCTGAAGAATCCGGGGAAACGCATTCAGCCCCCAGCATCACGTTAGAAGACCTTGTCGCAAAGGAAGGTCTGGTAAGCTATCTGTTGGGTGGTATTGGGAATGATGTTTTCCTCCGGTTTGAAAAAGAGTGCCGAAATGAGCTGTCGGGACTGAGGCAAAAGATTTCTTCCATTAACCGGGGACTTCCCGTGCACTTTGACTGGGAGGCGCTTGCACCGGATGTAAAAGAAGCTTTTATGCGCCATTGCATGGGGAAGTACTACCAGGAGAATATTCCAGAAGATGAAATGGAGGACTGGGCCTTTATTCAGGATGTTGCCCATTTGGTTTGGGGCGTAAACAATGGCCTTGCCCGCGACCTCAATACCTTACACATAGATCCCCGCTGGGATCTGGATATTGCCAAATACGAGGAGTTGGGGCATGATGGCGGAGGCATAAATTTGCTGCTTACCTGGAAGGCATATGAACTTGATGATGTGAGGCACCTCATAAAAAGGGAGATTCCGGAATCGCTGGAATGGGAATGGAAGGATTTTCCAGAGCCAGATTCGGTTGATCGGGGTGAGGACGAAGATGATTTCTAATGAACTGGAGGTATGGTTAAAGGTCCTGATCATTCAGAATTCCGGACATGAGATCCATCGCCTGTTCAGGAATCATTTGAAACCATTTTACAGATATGATAAAAAAAATAGTGGACGTCATGAAAAGCTTCACGGATGAATTCCGGACTAAGGCGTTTCTCATAAACCCGGAATGAATTTTCACTGCCCGAAAGGTACTTAACATAGGAATCCCTGATGGTACCCCATTCAGAAACCGCGTAAAACTCTTCAACTAGGCGTTCAACTTCTTTCCGTTCTGCGATGGGCTTTCCTTCGCTCTCCAGGTCTTTACGAATTACATTGAGCAATTCATCCAATTCGGCCAAAAGCTGAGTCAAAGTACCTGCACGGTGTAAAACTGGGAGGTATTGCAAATCAGAACCGCATGTTTCGGAATAGGAATCCTTCATTTCTTCTTCCCAGCCCGTGAAGCCGAAATCTGCAGCCGTCAGATTTTCAGCTTTCTTTAAAATTTCAAAGTGGTTTTCCAGAAACTGCCAGTTTCTCAGCAAAGCTGAAATCCGGTAAGTAAAGTCAGGATGATTCCAGTAGATAATTTCTCCGATGGCAATATGCTCTGATTCGGGCTCAACATCGATGTAGTTGGAGAAGTAAGTACTTAGTTCTTTATTATTCATGTTCGATTATAACAACGAAATTAATTGATTCACCACGATTAAGATATTTCTGAGAAGAGGAATTCGATTTTTTTACCTTCATCAGAATTTTGAACATCCTTGGGATTCAGCAGAATACAACCAAGCTCGATAAGTTGCCTGGCCATTTAAAAATAAGTTAAAATGGGCTTGGTTGCAGATAACTTTTTCTTGATGGTCAAAATCGGTGGTTCTTTTAACCTGCTTTTCAAAACACACAAATCTCATTCTTACGAATGAGGTAAAACACCAGGGCCGCATTTCTTCGCAGGCTTTGCTCCTGGTCAGAATGAGGTCGATAGCAGTAGCTCTGCCTATCACAGAATGATTCGTTGCTCGCTTTCGACTCAAAAAGGCTTAGGGTCGCGAGCGGGAGTACGCGGTTCTGTTTCCACAAAAAGAGAATGGCTCCCTTGCGTAGCTCATCCAGGTTTTCCCAAAAGGCCTTTACCGCTTCGGCATCCGTATAAGTATTCTGAAACCAGCGCAGCTGCAAGGGTTTAAGCACCTCAAAAGTGCAATTCCGCTTTCCGCAATCGCAGGTGGATTTATCACCAAGGTCCTCCATTTGATACAACCAGTAATCCAAAACCGTTTGGGGTACTTGCTTTGGAGCTTTGTACACGGTGTAGGCCAGGTCATAAAAACCCATTTCTTTTTTCCTTACCTGAGGCTTAGTATGGTCTTGTTCAAATTCATATTCCAGCTCTGGTAACAGGTTTAGTTGAGCTGTTTTTTGTATAAAGCGTTGTAAAGGTTTTACCCGTTTACTTGCTGGCAAGTTATTTTGGAAGGCTTCAGCAAAAGAAGTTCGGTTCGGGTTTTCGTTGTAATTCCGGAGCCATTCCCAATCTGCCGTAATGGCTTGGTTGAATTCCATATTTTCCGGATTCTGCAATGGCATTAAGTACAGACCAAAATTGGCGAATAAGCTTGCTGGAGTTTTTTTTGAATCGGCCACAGCCCTGAAATCGAAGGGATATCCAGGGCATAATGCTTCCGGGCAGTGGCTTTTCTTGCTTTCGGGTAAATGTTCTTTGGCCGCTTCTGAATAGGCTGAGGCCAGTCCCAGCCTTGGGTAATGAAACTGTCCGAGAAACCACCCTTTTAAATCCTCCTGTTGGGTTGCAAGGATAAGGTTGTAAAATGCATCGTGCGCCTTGCCGAAGAGTTTCCAGTTTTTGCCCTCGCTCAGTTTTTCTACCTCAAAGTCGTAGGTAATTCTGGAGTCATCCAAGGTGGTGGTTTTGTATAAGGTAGACATAGAGTTTTAAATTAAGCCCAAGGGTAAGCTACTTCTTTTAGTTAAATTCTTCATCGATTTTCTTCAGCTCCTTCTCAATTTGCTGCTTCAGATTTTTTCCGTAAATTTCAATGGTGTACCATTCATATTCATCCCGTGGCCCGTGTTTAAGTAATTTCGCCATATAAAATCTATTTTTTGTTCGAAGGACGTAGACATTAAAATCGTCTAGATAACCATAAAAACCATCATAAAAAAGTTCGAAGTCTTCATCCGGATACGCTTGTTGCCATTCCTTATAACTGAAGTTATACATACCAAAGGCCTCAAAGAAATCCGCTGTACCGTATCCTGCACCTATAGAATTAGCCAAAATTTCTATAAGCTCTTTATTATCTTCATCATAAAATTGAATTAATAACTTTTTAAATGCCTCAATTTCAATGTCCTCGTATTTTTCGCCCTCCTTGTACTGTAGAGTATCGTCATGGAAGTACTCCGCAAATAAATTCAAATACTCTAAAAAAATATCCCTGAAGTTTTCGGCACATAAATCCTCGAGATTAAACATACCTTTAATTCTGTATTTATCAATTCCTTCCTCCATCATTTTCGTAATTACTTTTCTTCCAAAAATAGTCTCCTAGGGCAATAAATTTCCGAACCTGAAGTTCATAGGGAGAGTTGGGCTGGTGTCCCAAGCACAGCAGTTCGCTCAGGTAGCCAATATCAAAAGTCTCTTCAAAAATATCCTGCGCCACCAAGGGGGTAAGGCGTACCACATCGTTCATAAACATCAGAATGGCCTTTTGGGCAGGTGAGAGCTTTTTCCAGAATTCTTTTACGGCTTCCGGATCTTCATAGGTATCCGGAAAGTACTTCATCTGCATTTTCTTGGCTATTTCAAAAAAGCAATAATTGTTCCCGCAATCGCATGAAGTCTGCTCGCCAAATTTCCTCAGAGGGCTCATCCAATAGTCCAATAAGCCTTTTGAAATCACCGGTTTGGCTACTTTGGCATTTAAAACAAAATCCAAAAATCCTTCCTGCTTACGGTTCCCACGCCGCACCCCTTTGGAAAGTTCATACTCCAGATCCGGCAGAACATGTAGTTTATTCGCCATTTTCAGGAGATTATCGCTCGATTCTACTCCTTTTGGCCTGGAGTGGGCATCTATAAAAGCTCTGGCGGAAACCGATTCTCTGGTGGCTGCAAATTTCTTAAACCATGTTCCATCGTTGAGTATGGCCGAGGTTACGCTATTGCGGCTCTTCAAGCCCAATGAAAGAGGTCCATTCCCAAAATCTAAAAAGAACTCCGGGCCGTTTTCGGTTTCCACTCCGGCAGGGTTATAGCCTTCCAGGTACTCCGGGAAAAGATCTTTCTTTTTAAATCGTGCCACTGGGTTTTTGGGGAATGGATGGTGTGCCAGCAAGGCCAGCGAAAACCCTAGCCTTGGGAAGAAATACTGGCTCATGGTTTGATATCCTCTTTCATCACTTTTCCTTACCAGAATGAAGTGAAAATATAAGGTTTCTGCCTTTCCATAAAGGCTCTGTGCGGGATTCTCGCAAAGTAATTGAACATTAAAGTCGTGTAAGATAGGGTCAAAGTTCATATCACTGAAGGAAACTTATTGGTTAACTATTTGATAATCATATTTAATAGATGCAATATTTCAAATTTTTGCCTTTCGTGCAAATATTATAGTTGGGTTTGAAATTTCTTTACATTTGGATCATAATCAACTCTCTAGATACAATGCAAATTCACGACATTACCTTGCAGGAAGAGCAGGGAATCTTCTGCAAGACGAGCAAAGAACTGTACTTCAATGTGGAAGATGAAAATTATGACCACAGTAAGTTTCAATCGTTGGCCGCCACTTGGGTAGATGAGGTTATGGACGAGCCGGAGATAAAAGATGCAGCATTAAAACTGGAATGGGAGGCATATTGCAGCCAGCATGAATTGGAAATAGAGGAAGATGAAATAAGTTTCGAACGGGTACGTGATTTCCTGAGTGGCCTTGACCGGCCTGATTTACAAGCACTGTTTTGCTGCTATGACATGGGAATTGCCTCTTCTTGTTGCATCCTGGTTGTAAACGAAGATTTCGAGATCAGGGATTTAAGTTCAAACGAACCAATTTAAAAAATGGCGATGGATAACAGACCAATGATAGATATCACCGCAGACTGGGGAGGCGATGATGGTTACAGCACCATCCGAATGAGGCGTAGCATCTGGCGTAAAATACAAGAGGGCGCCTACCATGAGCGTGGAGCCTATTCCTGGTACGAAGGGAAGCGCTATCCTTGCCGCTGGGTGTTTTCTGAAGGAATGGTAAGCATTACCGGCCCTGATGATGAGGATTATCTGGTGGAGGAGCCGATCGGGGAACTGATTGTGGAGGAGGATGAGGACTGAGGTTTCATACCTATTCAGATCAATGATAAGGGTATTGGCCTAAAGCAGTGTTTCTGTTAATGTGTTAGCAGAACCTTAGAACCACCGGTTCCCTCTGTTCTGACAAAGCGGCTATGTATTTGGGGTGATTTTCATTCAAGACCAAAACTACCTGCTTGCGCTTAAAGAGATAATGGGTTCTTGACGTTCGGATTAAGGCATCCGAAGATGTTAGTCTTATTCTAAAAATTTGCCTTTTCTACTTTATGTAATCTGTCCAAACCAGCAGATATTCATTTTCCGCCGGTACATAAATGGTCCGGTAGGGGGTTGAGCAAAGCGAAATTTCTCCCGGATCGCCAATTCCTCCACCTGTAGCAAAGGTGGAAAATTTTAACTCGGTGCCGTCGGAGGCACTAAACGAATAATATGTTAGCGTGCCATCATTATCATCACAATTATCCTGTGTAGTATTGATTGTAATTAAATCGATTAATTTCTGTGAAATCAACTCCTTAAATAAACCCCAATCACTTTTCTCAGACAATAATTTTTGAATGGCATTTATTTCCACAGTAGTTAATTCGGAAGGATTTTTCTTGATTAAATAGTCGAACCAATATTGGTTTTCGACCCAATCATTTTCGTCGAAAAAATGTGTAATGTCACGTCTTGAGGTATATCCTTCTACCTTAGTAGCGGCAAGCCAACAATTATCAAGATTATGAATGTCTCTCAAACCTCCCCAATCTTCATCTCCGTAGTCTGGTACAAAATCAAATCTATTTGTGCCGTTTTTCAAATCTTCGGCTATGGCATCCAACCGTGCCTGTTCATCGGGCAGGGAGGAGAGGTATTGCAGGGCTTCGTTCATGGATGACATTTGACTTGCTGATGGGTGAGGCTATTTTATGATTGGTTCAAAAATAATGGTTTCTGTGCAATCTGTGAATTTTACATTTGAAAGATGTTGTAGGGTTGATGCATTGAACCGATTGTGCATATATTGGCCCGATGTATACAAATAGACGTAACCTCAAAACAATGCAAATGAGAACACTTGTACTTTCCCTCCTAATTTTTTCTTCCTGTACGAGGACTGACACTAAAGAGAAAGGTGCAGTTGCAAATTCGACCGAAACTATTAGCTTGGAAGAAGGAAATAGTTGTACCTATTCAGGATCTCTGGAAATCAAGTCTGCTTATCCATTTAAATCAGATAATGAAGCAGAAGCAGCACTAAAGAGCATAATGAGTCATACAGGCTTACCAACAAATTTTCTACTTGTAGCCTCGGACGTTGACAACGCAGCCGCCGCCATATACAAAAATCAACGTTACATTTTGTATAACCAACGTTTCTTAGAAGATGTTACAAGTAGGACAAAAAGCAATTTTGGTGCATTGAGCATTTTAGCTCATGAGGTTGGTCATCACCTTTCTGGTCACACACTAATTGAAGCTGACGCCAGAGCTAATCTCGAACTTGAAGCAGATAGATTTTCAGGATTTGTTCTAGCCAAAATGGGAGCAACACTAAGTGAAGCATGTATAGCAATGGAGTTATATGGAAGCAATACTGCATCCCTCACACATCCGGCGAAAAGAACAAGATTAGCAGCTATTACGAATGGGTGGAAAGAAGCCATGGAAGACAACAAAAACAACTCAGTTAAAGAAATTGCTGCGCCTTCAACAAGTCATAGAACATATGTTATTGATGTTTTTGGAGAGGCAAAGTTCATCACTATTCGAAACAGAAGTCTTAATCCAGACGAATATCGTCTTGGTAATTCTGGAACAAAGGCAGGTGAAAATTTGAATAGAGAAACCGTTGTTATGAAACTACCAAATGGAACAAAATTAGAAGTGCTTAGTTCTATCAATTGTACTTATTATGTGAAAGCAAAAACACCAAAAGGAGACATTCTAGGTTACATTGTAAAAACATTCGCAGGACAACCAACCATCAAAGCACTAGCAAAACGCTGAAAAATTACAGTGCCATCATTTATTTGAAATAGACTCTTTTACCCAGCCATCGCGAATATCGTTACATCATATAACGTGCTCGGATAAATATGATCCGTCAAATCCTTCTCTACCCCGTCTCCACCTTTTTGTCCATCAAAACCAAAGAACCGGATGGCTGTTTTCCGCTGGGGGAAATCCTGGAGCGAATCCGGTCTGGGTTCTGGAAAGATGAGGTCTTGCCGTGCCGTGAAGATAAAGAGCTTAAGACGCGGCTTCCTGTGTTTACACCAACCGGTATTTTCCGGGTCAGGGGCATTGCCGGGATGGAAGAGTACAACGGGCTGGTTTGTCTGGACATCGACAATGTTCCGGATCCGGTTGGGCTGAAGGAAACGTGCAACCAGATTCCCTGGGTTTGTGCCGCCTTTGTGACTCCGGGCGGCCAGGGCGTTAAGGTGATCATACCTACAGAAGCCCATCCCGAGAATTACCGGCTGGTGGAGGAAGAAGTGGCCCAGGCCTTTCAGGCTCTTACCGGCTACGAACGCGACCGCCGTTGTAAGGACATTTCCCGAATCCAATATGTGTCTTACGATCCGGACTTGCTGATCAGAGAAAGTTGCCGGGTATTTGGAAATGCCGATTACGTAAGGGTTTAGCCTCGGTTGAACAAACGTTAATTCTTTCGTGGCTGGATTTGGTTAAAAAACGACCCTATCCGTTTTTTTGCTCTTAAGCGGCAACTTTCGTTGCATTTATCAATTACAGAAATTTGACAAGGGACGAATATTCCCCCACAAAAAGTGTCAAACAACACATTTTTTCGTTTGAAAAAATGTAGAAAACTGGAAATTTTCCCTTGAAAAAGTGTTGACAAATCTGGTCATAAGCTGAAACGGATGGGAACGATTGCGGTAATTACCAATGCATCATCAAGGCCCACTTTTATGCGAACCCCATTGAATTTCCTGATTCTGAAAAATTCCTGGGCAGACAGGCGTTGGGGTCATTATTCTGATCAGACCCGGACAAAAAGCCGATGCTATCCGGAATAAAAAAACCACCCCACTCGTATTGTTTGCCCTTTACCGGCGTTTTTGCTGAGAAACTCAGCCCTTGTATGCGCATTGCCCTTAACCGGCGTTGCTGTGGGGTGGCGTTGCAAGTTGCACTTTTCTGCCCAGCATATGTTGATGGAGGGAGGGCAATTTTTTTGTTTCGGACAGTGATATACCTGCCTTCCGGTAAACGGAGCGAATAAGCGCATGCAGCCGGCTGTCCATTTTTTTCCAGAGGCCTGTATCTTCTACCCCGGCGTACCAGGACGGCCTTGAACTGGTGCGGCCCCTGATTTCATCGAGAATGCCTTTCTCAAAATCCTTCAGAATCGCGGCTTTGTCTGTGCTTAGTTCCGTCTGGATGAGTTTTTGCATAGTGGCCCTTCGAATGGCGACAAAGCGACGGAACCAGCGGTCGGTCCGCTCCGGATCTGCCTCGGTCCGATCCGGATAATGAATCAGGCCCAACCAGCGAACCCCTTCTTCTGTTTTTTCTACTTTTGTTTTGGTTGGCGAAAGCTGCAGGTCCAGAGTACGTGTAAGGTGTTGAAGCAAGGCAAGCGCTTCGCTCGCTTCTTCCTCCGAACGGCAGAGTATAGCAATGTCGTCGGCATATCGAAAATAGCGGAAGCGTTCTTCCATAGGCTCATCCAGTTGCATAGCCCAGAGTTCTGCCAGTGAGGCGGAAATGCTTAGACCCTGCGGCAGACCAGAAAGAGGGAAATCATTGCTGGTACCAGAATTCCAGGGTTTTCGCCCGCGGAGATTTCGGTCCCAGATTCGGAGGACCTGCCGGGTAAGAGGGTGCACTGGCAAGGTTTCCAGCCGATTCAGTACCTTATGGCGGGGAACCGAATCAAAAAATGACTTCAGATCTGTTCGCAGCACCCATATCGGTGGACTTTGGCGGAAAGCCTCCCGCACGCGTTCCAGCAATTGCCCGGGCGAGGGAAGTCGCAGAGGCATACCACATTGGGCCGCCGCACGCAGAACATCTTCGTGTGCCGCCCTGAGCAGTACCTGATCGCGGATCCGGGCAATGTAAATGCGACGAAGACCGCCATCGGGTTTAATTTTGCTTATCTCCAGCAGGGGCCCGAAACGGCATGCCGGTCCATCTGGTCCCACATGAAGCACTTTACGGCTGATCTCAGCAATGCTGGCATTCAGGTTTTTCTCAAAGGAAACGGTACTACAGCCGTCGGCACCCACCGGAAGCACGCGGGGCAGCCCATTGCGTTTGTTCCGGCGCAGTCGCAACCAGATTTCGTGCAACGATACCGCTGAGTAGGGATTTATCGGCTCTCCAGCAGACTCCGGCATTGGTTTCCGAGTTTCAGACATTCCTCCTGCGAGATGTGCCATCTTTGATTTCCGATGTGAAGCAGCAGGCGCTTCCTGAATTCCCTTCTGGTATTGGGTTCCTGCTGTCGGTCGTCGTTGGCCCCTTCCAACAGCCAGTTTTCAGACTGCCAGGGGTTCTGCAGCTCAGCCATTTCGGCGATGCGGTCTTTTACCAGGACAGAGGCAAAGGATGTAAGTAAGGTCCGGCTGACCGGGAAACGGTGAATACCTAGCTCCAGCGTAAAGGAGGATTCATTCGGTGAGACGAGTATCATAAAGAATTCAGGGAATTTTACGAATCAAAGCTAGCACCAAACAACCCTGAATTGCAACTTCGGCCGGATTGAAATGATGAAAAAATGTAAAATCCGAATGAGTTGAAGTGGATTGGAATTTCAGGAAATCGTTCTTTATATTTGTTCGGAAAATAATAGCCATCGGCTTGAATGAACAAATTATGCGCAAATTCAAGACTCAGAATGGCTTTGTGAACAATAAAATCATGGTAGAGAAAAAGCTGATTCTGGATGGCAATGCATATTCGTTTTTCGTTCCAGATGATGAGGTGATAATCGAATTGAGATATGATCCAGACCAGGCTTCCCGCCTGATTCTGCTGAATGCCAGTTCAGAGTTAAAGTCTAAAATCCAACTTTCGGATGTTTACTATATAATTGAATGGAAATTTACCGTAGAGGATGTGGAGAACAATCATGCATCGGACTGGCAGGTTCTGGATTATCTGAAAAGAAAATCTGAGGAGAATAAGCTAGAACTTTCCAACCAGGATTTTGACGAAATTATCCATCTCGAAAATCTATACTATAAGCTGATTGGGATAATTCCAGATTGATTTAATCGCATTCAAGTCCTTCTCCTCTGGAGAAGGATTTAGGATGAGGTCCTATCGGCCAGATACAAGATCTTCTTTTTCAACACTTTAAAATTAATTATATAGAAAAAGCAGAAAATACCTCACCCCGTGTCGGAATGAAGACCTGTATTTGATTTTCTGTCAGGCATCTTTGATTTCAGTCTGATCTCACCATGCAAATTCACGAACTCCACATCACCACCAAACAAGTTCTTTGCTGCCCGAAAAGCGGGGAGGTCTACTTCCTATTAGATGAAGACGAAGAAGAGGGATTTGATCCCGGGGACTACGACTCCATGTCTGCACTTTGGACTGATCATGCTTTGTTCGAACCTGATTTTAAAGATGCTGCCCTTGAAAAAGACTGGGATGACTATTGTACAAATTATGAAGATGAAATGGAGCAAGAGGAATTTGGTTTCGGCCGGATCCTTTCTTTTCTGAAGGACGCAAACCGCCCGGATTTGCAGGCCCTTGATTGTACACTGGATGGCCGTAAAGAAATCCGCCGCTGCGTTCTGGTGTTGTCGGAGAATTTCATCTTTTCTACTTTAGCTGACTAAATCAACTCCCTTATGGAAGAATTAAAATACCCGCCTGGCAGCCGCGAAAACCCCATTACATGCAAAGGAATTGACGGCGAACGTGCATATCTGAATCGCTTGCGAAGTCCGGAGGGCAAGCCGGTCGAATACCAACGTTTGGGAAGTGTTTTTGTGGATGATGATTGCATTCTGGATGGGTACCGTCTGCAATACGATGGCCTGGTGGAACCAGCGGTCATTTATCTCAATATGTATGCGGGTGGCCGGGATAAACGAATTATGGAGGGCTTCCGTTTTGAGAGCGATTTTCTGAAACCGGCGGCCTGGGAAAAACTGGAGTATTTCCAGCAAGTGGCAGAGAAAGAATTAGGCAGCCCTAAGCCAGAGACGCCGAAGATGTTTGTTTACATCTGGACGAAGTCGGGAAGGCTGCTTCGTACGGGTCCCTGGATATATGCAGAAAATGATTTTTTCAGGCAGCCCAATCTGGAATGGGATTTGAATGCCTTGTCTGATTGTGCTTCCCAGGTGGTTCATCAGCTCAGGGGAATATCTGAAGACCGGCCAGTGGTGATTGCCTCAGTAGAAACTGCCCTGCAATTCATGCAAACCATGCATTTTGAGTTCAATGGGAGTCTGTCCGAATTCAGGAAAAACGCAGGAAAATTTGAGGGAAGGAATGATATAACCGGTGAAGAGGCGGTTTTATACTTTTCAATCCGGAGTTAGAATGTCTGAATCCCCTGCACGAAGGGGTCAAAAGAGTACCATTTTAACCCAGATTCCGCATTAGGATGTTAATCGTCTGATTCACACCTTTAAATTTCCCTTTCGGGGAAAAATGAAATGTCTTTGAGGACGCCATGGCGTCTGGGCCATAAATGAATGTGAATCAGTCGATTTGGATTAATTGATCTTTTCCATTGCGGATTCTGGGTTTAATACCTGATGCTACGAAGTTTCCACAACGCATAAACAATTCCATAATGCGTTTTTTCAGGCAGTTTTTCGATGTCGAACCATTCAATTTCACTGAACTCGTGGTTGTGCCGGAAACCCAAATCCAGATGGCTTACCTCATAAAAATACGTCTTCCATTGAAAGTTAAAGGGCAGATAAATTCCGGCCGATCCCAAGGGCGTCAGATTCCTTAGTTTTTCAAATTCACCGGTCGCCCCTAAAAACAATTCTTCCGCTGTTTCCCTTAGGGCACACTGGTGAAAATCGCCGCCATCTTTTCCATCCATTTTACCACCAGAAAGGCTCCAGAAGTTTTTGTGTGGCCTGATTGTTCGTTTCCCCAGCAATATCCTGGTTTTTCCTTCCTCCCTTCTGATTAATAGGATTCCTGCGCCTTTGTACATCGATAATTTCTTTTTGTGGTGATGCGAAATTAGGCTTATCAGAAAACATTTTAAAAATTCTGTAAGATTTTCTGTGGCGTTTGATACATTAAGATACTACAGATTTTGCTTCTAAGGAAAATTACTGAAAATACTTTGTAAGATTTTCCAAGGCAATTGATTTAGTACAGTACATCTGGAGTGTTTCTCATCGTATCTGTCTTCTGGACTCCCCTAGAATTGCAGACCAAAAAAGGGTGCCAATCGGCACCCTTTTTTTATTTAATAATAAAATGTAAACAAGTTTTAATATGATAAAAAAAGATCGAATTCGACTAATCCCCAATCCTTTGTACAACATCCGATACGGGGAAATGAAAGGACCTTCTACACATGCAAGGGTGCTGGTCTACGCCATGGATGCAACTGGCATTCAGAAAATCTGGTGCAAAGAAGACCTAAGAGAGTTGGTGTTTCGCATGATGCTTGCCTTTCCAGATTTAGAAATCGCACAAAATCATTTTTGTGATTCTTACCTTTTTGAATTCCATTATAAAGGTGAGCAAATGAAAATGGAATATGAAGATTTGCTCGCATGCCTTGGTCTGTATACCAATACCCTTCCCTCCGATCCAACCGATGTTGATTCGTGGATCGATGATCTGGAAGGACAACTACTGGAGGCAGGAAGATCTGCAGGTCGCGGTTGGTCTTTGAGTCCGAGGCCTAAGGAAGACCGAAAGCTTCAGAAAAGATCCGATGCGCTTTTCGAAGATGATTTAGAAATTAGCGGGCAACAAATTCATGATATTCTCATCGGCAAACCCCTTCATCTGCCAGAACGCGAAGAACATCAGGACGAAGAATATGATGATGATGAATTCAACGAACTGGTGGTTTATCCCGACTCAGAAGATATAGAAAGAGCAAGATTTGTGGCGGATGATCTGGTGAATTCGATGCCGCAAGAGCAGTTCGATGTATTTAAGGAAGCGGGGGAAAGTCATCTGAACAGGGTACACACGATGGAACAATTGTCGAAAACTAAATTGGCAAAGGATTTTCGGCTCATCCATTTGCCTGAGGAGCGACTTGATGTTATTCTGCGCCATCTCATGAAGGAAGATTACAGAAGTGACATGAGCTATTCCGAATTCTTGCGCAGTGAATATGCCTACATTGAAGACTTGGCCCACCTCGTATGGGCAAGGCACCATGGTTTGATCTTTTGTATGTACGAACCACGTGTAGATAGCCGCTGGAAGGTAGATCTCCGAAAATACGACGGTCTTGGCTGTGGAGATGGCATAAACCTTCAACAAACCTGGGACTACTTCAGGTTGTCTGAAATCAAGGATGTGTTTAGAGGATTAGTGAATTAAACCCAGATAATGCATTAGAACTTCGTTATGAGAGACTAACATGCAATAAATCAGCGCCTTTTATTCGAAATTCGTAGCAGCGCTACGGATACAGAAGAAAAGGCGGCGAAGCTTCTGATTTGAAGCAGGTTAGGCTCGGAATAGATTTTCTAATGCGTTTTCTGGGTTAAAACAGTGGTTAAATGTATTTTCAATGGTATCAATTGGCTCCTTCATTCAAAGGATTGTGGGAAACTACCCGTGGCAGAATCTGTTTTCTTTGGGCGAATTCATGGCATAAATGCTGTTTTTTGGATGCTAAAAATTGATGTATAATCCTTTTTTTGGATGCTAAAAACAACAAGAATGGCTTTCAATTTGGCGCCCATTAAAACACCATAGCATTGATTTTTAGGTGTTTGAGTAGCATTATCTACGACAATCGGGGTCGTCAATTCTATTTTATGAGAAGGCCATTTCCAGGCATTCAAAAACTGAACCCCATTCAAACATAGACCCCGACAAAATTCGACCTTAACTTTCTATGAAGAAACCTAAAGAAACAGGCTGCCACCTTGCTTTTGGGATTTTGAATTTGCAATCATTAGATCCAGTGATTCTTTCAGCGTTTCAATTAGCCAGTCCCTCAAGTCGGTAGGTTCCACCACCTCGATATAAGGCAGAAACTCCAGAATCTTAGCTTGAAGTTCCCGGTTTGGCCTCAGGTACCAGCAAAACAAAATACTGGTTTCATTATTTTCCAATACCTTCTGGCTGTGGTGCCATGTTTTGGTACGGACATAATCTGCTCTTGGCTTTGCAATCCGAATCACAATCCAGGTTGGCATTTCACTTTCGATGCTGACGCCAAGAACATCCTTATACAAGCGGGGGAGATTGGGAATGAGTTTTTTGGGGAAACTTACATCAAACGCGGGGTCAATACCGATAACCCTGTCAAGGGCAAATACCTGTGGATTTTCACGTGTAATGGAGGTACCGATCGCATACCAGCGGTGGTTGTATTCCCGCAGCAACTGCGGAATAAACAGAAATTTTCGTTCGTCCAGACCAAATGGCTGGTACCTGACAAAAATGGGTTTGCCCTCTTTGATGTACCTGTAAAAATCACCTATGAAGTGGTAGCCCTGGTACTCAACCTCATGAAATTGCACCGGCTTCAGCAGGTCTTTTCCCTGACGTTTGAGCTGCCCCATTACGGCAAAGAACACCTGCTCGATTCCGAGGGCCTCCAGCCGGGGAAAACGGCTGTGTATTTGTTCCAGGTAGTTGAGAACATCATTTGCATCAGCGAAATCGATGCCATCTGCGGCCGCAGCGAAAGAGAAGGGTTTTTCGTACTGATAGCCCTTGTGCTTATGACCAGGTGGAATATGAGCACCCATGGAGCGGAGAAAGGCAATGTCTTCTTTTATGAGCCGCTCATTGGTAGCAGGTTCAGTACCTGTGAGAGCGGCAGCAAGTTCGGCAGTACCACGGGGTTTCATATCCCGCATGATCTTATGCAGATTGAAGAGACGGCGGATGCGGTTGTTGGTGAGAGATTCGGGCATAGCACAAATATTTTTTATAGAATGAGCTGTTCCGAATGAGCCCATCTTTCAAAATTGATTCAAAAAATTAATATTTGTCAATCCATGGCAAGGATAAGCATATTTTTCATTTAAGGGCTTTCATGCCTCCCGGAATGTTCTTCATGATGTAAATGAAATTTAAACTCAGGTCGGTGAAAGTAGTGTTTTAAGTTATGAAGTTGAATTCCATCCGGTTGGTCGACCGGGAACCAGATTATTTATCTTTTTTACAGGAGGAAGAAAATCGTGCCTACGATATTGATGAACGATCCCTCCCTTCTTTTTCTCCGATTGAGAGAGGTCTTCCTCAGGAAAGCCATAACATACGATTCAAGTTGGATAAGTCCATGTTCAGGGCAAAAACCCCTGAGCATGTTTCATCCGGAAAAAAACTGGAATTGCATCGTGGCGACATTACAAAACTGGATTTTCCGGTTGATCTGTTGGCGGTATCAGCCTTTCGGGGTTCTTATCATCCGACACCCGGAACAGTTATGGAAAGTCTTTACAATAGAGGCTTGAATGTAAGGGACCTGAGCCGGAATCCGGAACTCGATTTTCGGGAGAATTTGGGTATCTGGCTTTCACAGCCAACCGGTATCAAAGAAATTTCGCAGCTGATTTGTCTGGAAGTGATCGGCCGGGTTTTTACATTTCATGAAGCGCTGCACAACCTTTTCTCCTTTTTAAGTATTCTGGAAACACGGGGAAAGCAACCGAAATCGATCGCCATCCCGCTGCTTGGTACCGGTAATCAGGGTTTTGATAAGGCGGAGGTAATACCTGCCCTTCTGGATGAAACCCTTCGGTTTCTTCAGTTTGCAAGGACAATTCAGGAAGTTCATTTTGTGGTTTTTTCGGAAACGGATGCAAATCAGTTCAGTGCGGAAATGGATGCCCAACTTGACAAGGGCCTGATCAGGCTATCCGATGGAAAAACGATTGACAATATAAGAAGGCTTCCTCCTGGAATGGGCTGGATGGCAAGGCAGCCAAAGTAAAATTTATCGAAATCTGATATTATGAAAATTATCCTCACAAGAAGTGCTGACGTAGACTCTACACTTTTTGCCGAAGTCGCCAACTTTTTACAAGCTGTCCCGGGATCCGTCATTTCAGCGATACCCAAAAGCACCATCAAGATGATTCCGGATGGCTCTGATAACGAATGGAGAACACCCGAATTTGATGACTTTTTCAGTAAGTGCGATGGTTTACGCGAGTTTTCAGGCCTGCCAATTGAGAAAGATGATATCGTTGTTTTGATTACCGGGGTACCGAATGATCAGAACTGGTTCAGCGGTTTCCAGCTGCCAACCTCAAAGCGGAATATTTTCATTTGTGCAGAGGACTGGGAATATTATGTCCCGGAATCAAAAGTGCACTTTGCCATTGCCTATCAGGTGGTTGAAAATTGCATACAGGTTTTAATGGACCTGGATTACGAAAACGAAGAAAATTCGTCCTACATCCATTCAAAGAGTAAAGGGTGTTTGAATGATTTCTGCGGAGATAAGCGGGATATCAGTCTGAAAATCCGGACAGCCGATATTTGTGAAACCTGCTTGGACAAAATAAACCAATACCCTGAGGCAACTGCCTTTTTATCTTATGCTCATTATGTGATGACTCAGGTAAGGGAGAAATTTGTGACCAGGCCCGAAAACATGGGGCAATGGGCCAACCAGAATGGAATTAGTCTTGAAATAAACCCAGTAATGAGGCGCATTCACATCTGTACTGGCAGTACAACTTTGGTTCGAATTGAACTTTCGGCTTTACGGTTTGCCCTTTACTACAGCATAATCAAATTCAGTGAAGAACATGGCGGAATCAGTCCTAATCAACTTGCGGTCAAGAGTATAGAAAACAGAGAGGTTTTTGATTTTATCAGGCAGGTATACCACAACAATGAGAACGAAAGTGCCATTACCAACCTTGGTAATGATCCAGATATGTTTTCGCAATACCGGTCTAAAATTAATCATCATATTAAAAAGGAAATAACCAATCAGTACCCAAACCGTCCAGAAGGGTTATTGGAGAAAATTCAGATATCACCTTCTCAAAATGGGATTTACAAGGTTTCATTTGAAGGCGAGATTCGTGTGATTGATAATTGATGCATTAGGGCTAAACCTGGTTTTAGTCAAGCTTGACCAGAAAAGGACCGAAAAAAACAAGCTTGCCTCAATTGAGGTAAATAATTTGGGTTCCCGGATTTTTGTTTCCGTGTTCAAGCCGATAACCGGCCAGACACGGAAGCAACATGCAAACAACCGACCTATTTACCTCCACCTGCCTTTCCCTGGCACTGAACCGCCGGGATGCCGGCATTCTGGAAAACCTGCTCGCAGAAAATGCTGTATTAATTCATAGCGGAGAAAACCGCCGGATCGAAGGAAAAGAAGCCATTCAGGTTTTCTTCCGGATCTGGTTTCATACGCTTGGCGTTTCTCTGGAGGCTGGGATCAGCTCACTCAATACGGAACTTGCCAAAGTAAGGATCAAAGGAAAACCTCAGATCTGCCTTCTGGTGAGGCAGAATGCCCGTGGTGGCACCAAACGCTTCCTCTGCCTTTGCCTTTGCCGGGATGGCATGATTGATTCTATCGAGTTCAGGGCTTGCAAGAAAAATACAATAAAAGAGCTCAACATTTTCCCGATCTGAAAATGGATTTATCAAAAATCTACAGGCCTGTTGTTGGGAATCCATTCCATTCTGATACATGTGGAAAATTGAAAAGCAAAACACCAGAACATGCCAAAGGACAAAAAATATTTCAGGAAAAACTCTGCGTCAAATACGGCATACCCGTATGTGAAAAAATCATCCATGAACATAAAATGAAATCTTGCATCATCAAATTAAGGACAACAATACCCTCATGAAAAAAACCAACACCACACAAGCCTCGGTAGCTGCCGTAAAGAAAAACCCGGAAACCCGGTTGCTCAGCTGGGATGTTCTGGACCCTGTTGAAAATCAATATGAAAAACGCCGTTATCAACTGAGTCGGCATTGTATGCAACGGGTTTCACAAAGAGGAATTCAGGCAGATGCCATTGCTCTCACACTGGAATTTGGGCGTGTATACCGTCGCCAGGGTATGTTGTTTCATGTACTGGGGAAACGACAGCTTCCTACGGCGTTTCGCCATGAATGGGAGCGCCTTCGCCATACGGTAGTGGTTCTGGCTGAAGAAGACACCACCCTCATTACCGCCTATCGTTCGGATAATCCTTACCGGAAAATCCATCGAAAACCGAAAGTGCTACTAACCCATTACAAGAGTATGGTGGCATGATTCTTTTCCAAACCACATTAAAGAATGAAGAGAACAATTAGGTCACTGAAATCACTCGTGAATTTTAAAAAATCAACTTGTTGGTCCTTAAAAAAATCCCGGCCCTGTCCATTAAATTCTGATCATAAAATTTCAATTGTTAACTAAAAAAATAGCCATGACACAAGAAAATACCAACCAAAGCAATGGAATTCTCTGGTCCGAAAACGGGGACCAAAGCCTCCACCAGTTCGGATTCCGCTCCGCTGATTATTCAAAATCCAACCCGAAATCGCTGCCCGGTTTTCTGGAAAGGATTTACGATACCTTTTTGAAATTCCAAAAGAAAAAGCAGGCTGCGGAAGCCGCCGACCGGATTGCCAAACTGGAAATGGAGATAGGGCTGGAAAAGGAAAAGAAGAACAACCTAGATTCGGAGCAAAGCCGACTGAAAGGTGAGAAAGAAGAGCTTGCCAAAGGCATTGAGGACATAGACCTCGAAATCATTGATGTAAAAAATGGAGGTCAGGAAGAAAACAGCGAACTGATTCCCTTCACCATCGGCGCCTTTATCTGTGTTCTGCTCACTTTGTATCTGTTTGTCTTCTACAGCTCTTCCGGTTATTCATTCTTTTACGGCATTAAAGAAGGTGAAACTGGATTTATCAATACCGAAGTATTTTCGGATGCCTTGAACAAAGGCGGCGGGGTTCTGGCCCTCATCCTTCTGTTCCCGGTGATTTTCCTGGGCCTGGGTTTTCTGATCCACAACACACTGGAAAAAAACAAGCTTCGGAAAAAGGAAGGTAAAAACCCGGAATACGGCGTCATTGCTGGTCTGGTTTTCCTTACCCTGGTGGCCGATATGTTTATTGGCTACAAAATAGCTAAAGGTGTGCACCAGAACGAGTTTAATGCCGGAATTACCCAGACCGAATGGGAAACGTACATGGCATTTCAGGATGTAAATTTTTACCTGGTTCTCCTGCTCGGATTTATTGTATACCTTATCTGGGGAGTGTTGCTGCATTATGTGCTAAGCCACCCTCAGTTGAAATCGGAGGATGAAAGAACCCGCCTCATTGTGGGTAACCTGAGCGAAAAAGCAGCTGAAAAGCGAAAGGAACTAAATGGCATTAACCAGAGGATGCAGGACCTGATCCGACAGGTAGATGAAATCGCTGAACTCATAAAAAAGAAAAACGAGAGCATTGCCGGATACAGGGGCGGCAAATATCCAATTGAACAGGCCGAACTGGAGGCATCAGTGGGTGAGTTTATGGGCGGATGGCAGGCCTATACCCATGGCAGTTTCAATAAGCAGCAATCCGAATCGCTGGTTGCAGAAGCCATTGAACTTCAGCATAAATGGCTGACGGAAAAAATTAACAGTTTCGATCACGACAACTAAAATGGTACTGAATATGGTGAAACCGATGAGTGACAAAAAGCGGAAAAATCCCCTGCGAATGCTTGGGTATTTCCTGCTCGCCTTTCTTATGCTGTCGCTGTTTTTGCTGATTCCTTCTGCGAAATCTTCTGCCATGCGTAAGCTGAAAAATTGCAACACCGCAACAGAAGTAAAGGAAGTTTGGATGTCGTGCCGTGAAGACCTCGGTGGGGACGAGACTTTCCTTGCCGGGGTGAGGGAAAAACTAAACAGCCTGAAACTATCCGACGGTGAAGTAAAGGCATGCCGCAGCTGGCTGCCACCGCCGCCGGTAAGTCTGAACCTGATCCTGGTGCCCGATCTTTCCCGCCGACTACAAAACATTCCGGGTCAAATGAACAGGGATACAGCCATCCTGAACATGGTTTGGGCTTCATTCCGGGAATTTTCCCGCTTACGCAAAAACACCCGCGATCGGTTGGTGGTGGATGTTACCGAGGAAGAGCAGGCTTCGGGTCATTTCAGTGCGGTTGCCGACCGGCTTCATTTCGACCTCTCCGGACACAAAGGAAAAAGCAACCGTCTGTTTTTCACACCCGCTCTCGACAAGGAGTTCTATGCCGGCATACGGGATTTATACGGGATGGCATTAAGCCGACCTCTGGGGGCAGATTATCATTTTTATTTCAACCGCAACCTGGAAGAAAACCTGATGAAATCCGATCTGATGACAACCTGGGTGAACAGGGTGGTCCTGATCACCGACGGCTACCTTGAGCCTGAAGACCGTGGCGCACTCACCGTGATCGAAGCAAAAAAGGAACTCCTTTACAAGGCTGTGGACGAAGGCAGGATAGAAGAAGTCATCCGGCAGGAAAAACTGGGAATCCCCCCGTTGAAGCTTGACCTTTCTGAAACCGATGTGCTCATCTGTGAAATAAAAGAAAGGGAATCCGGCAAACGCCATGACTTCGATATCCTGAGAACCTACTGGAACCGCTGGTTAAAAGATATGAAGGTCCACGACTGCCGCATCATTGAACAAAAACGCATGGAAATTATGAGAAAAACCATCCACCAGTTTATTTATCCAAATACATGAAAAATCAATCCCATAACGAACAAAAAGAAGCCCAACGCCGTCGGGAAATGTGGCTCGCTGCGTTGACCTTATTTGAGCTTGTCGTCATTTTAGGTCCGCCATCCGCCATGCGTATACCGGTATTTTACCATGAACAACACCCGAATTAACACCATGAAAAAGAAAGAAAGCAAGAACGAAATGAACGAACTGCGCACGGCATTGCGGTCCTTGTTCGGCTCGGTAGATAAGATTCAGGAAGAAGCGAAGAAAGAAAAAAAGAATCCTAAACCAACAGACGGAAATGCTCAGAATACAAAATGAAATACATCTGGCTGCCGCTTTCGAAGGGAAGCCGGTGTGGGATTACAGTGAGGGAAACTTCCAATCAAGGGGAGGCAGAGCGTATGTAAATTTTTCTGGTTTTTTAGCCCAGATGGAGCTCTCCCTGGGTTTAACCGGCGCATCATTTACCGGTAATTCTCCAAACCGGCTGACCCACTATTGGAAGTGTTGCAAAGGAAATATGAGTGGTAACTTCATTGCCTCTTTTGAGACAGATGGACTCGCCGTTGCGGGAAGGTTGCTGGTCTGGCGTGATTATCTCATTCTGGCGGGCTGGTTGGCAAAGCCCGTGATTGCCAGGGAAGCGCCCGAAATTTTGAAGATTATCAATTCTGTTGAAACGCAATTTTCTGCAGAAATGGGATTATTT
>CAMCXM010000008.1 GCA_945883425.1 Spirosoma fluviale | reverse complement strand
GTCATGATTTTCATTTTCGAAAAAAATGAAAAAAAATGAGCTCATTTTACAACCAAAACCACTCTGATTTTGTCTTATCCCTGTGGGATAAAAATAAGGCCGGATCGATCTTCCAGTGAAAGCGCTGTTCGATTATAATCCGAACTTTTTTGAAAGCCCCTTTTCAATTTGTAAAATTGTGGCCTTGAAATATTTCATTTTTTGAAAACACCATTATTCATTCCAACTATGTTTAAAATTCCGGTTTCCTTTTGTTCTGTGCTATTGCTGGCACAGGTTGCTTTTGCACAGGACAACGTAAAGGAAAATACCAATTCCAAAGAGCTGGCTAAAATGGAGCAGGAGTTCCGGGCAAAAGAGGCGCTTAATCAGTTGAAAATTAAGGAATACGCCGAAGAACGTGGTCTCCTCATAACACACTATTTGCCGGATGGTAAGATTATCCAATTGGTTGGATTTGATGAAACGGGTGCTCCGCTATATCAACAAACAGAGAACGCAAAAGCGTCCGCTACCATTTCAACCAATAAGGTTTATCCTTCAGCAACGGTGGCATCGAAATATAATCTTGCTGGAAGAGGATTTTCAGTTGGAGAGTGGGATGGAGGAATCATTCGTCTCACGCACCGTGAGTTTGAGGGAAGAGCTGTACAGTCAGATAATGGAACAGTTGCATTGAGTGAGCACGCCACACACGTGGGCGGTACCCTGATTGCAGGAGGAATTTCCCCAACAGCAAAAGGAATGGCCTATCAGGCAAAATTGTTAGCCAACGACTGGGACAACGACGATGCCGAAATGTCGGCACTTTCTTCTCAGGGATTATTGGTTTCAAACCATTCATATGGTACTCCCTGTGGTTGGGACTATGATGCCAATAACCAGTTGGTTTGGCTAGGTTCTGATGCCATCAGTACAGTGTATGATTATAAATTTGGATTCTATGATTCCCAGGCGAGAGACTGGGACCGCATTTCTTTTAATGCTCCTTACTATTTAATCGTCAAATCGGCCGGTAATTCAAGAGGAACAGGCCCGGGAAGCGGATCCCGTCCTGATAATGGTCCTTACGATTGCCTTCCTACGTATTCAGTTGCAAAAAATATATTAACAGTTGGTGCGGTAAATGCCCTCACAGGTGGATACACTACTCCAAGTGCAGTGATTATGTCAACCTTTTCCAGTTGGGGACCAACTGATGATGGCCGTATAAAACCCGATGTTGTCGGAGATGGTGTGAATGTAAGTTCATGCGGAATTGCCTCCGATCAGCAATTAGTAACATTGAGTGGAACCTCAATGTCCGGACCATCTGTCGCTGGATCTTGTCTCCTTCTTCAGGAAATGTACAGCAACTCACATAATGAGCGAAAAATGAAATCTGCCACGTTGAAAGCTCTGGTAATTCATACCGCTGACGAATGTGGAACAACGGCCGGTCCGGATTACAGGTTTGGATGGGGACTTATGAACACCCGAAAGGCGAGTGATGTCATTCTTCAGGACAAGGTGAAAAGTATATTAACCGAAGATACTCTTTACAATCAGGGAATCAACGAATTCACAGTGACTGCCAAAGGTTCAGAACCACTGGTCGCCACGTTGTGTTGGACTGATTATCAGGGGACTCCAGGTCCTGCTGCATTGAACTCCAGAGTTCGGATGTTGGTGAATGACCTCGACTTAAGAGTAATCAACGAAGCAAATCAAGCGGTGAGCCTACCTTGGAGGTTGGTTGCTGACTCTACTACGTCTGCTGCGAAAAGAGGCGATAACATTGTGGATAACGTAGAAAAGGTGGAGTTGAGTGGGGCTACTGCAGGGCAGACCTATAAAATTAAGGTTTCTCACAAGGGAAACATCTTCGCAGGAAACAATCAGCCAACCATTCAGCCATATTCAATTATTGTAACTGGCATTGTGGCGGGAGATACAAATATAACCTGTATTCCAAGGCAATTCATGAACGCGAAAACCGGAATTTTGGATGACGGAAGTGGCGCTTCTAAAAATTATGCCAGCAACGGTGACTGTGGCTGGGTGTTGAATCCAATAGATAGCAATGCAATTGTGATTGCGGTTTTTAAATCATTTAATGTTCATCCTTCTGATACTTTGTATGCATATTCCGGTAAAAATGCTTCTGGTCAATTGATTGGTAAATATACCGGAACCACCCTGCCAGATACTTTACGAAGTACAACAGCTCAGATGTTTTTGAATTTCAAGACGAATAGTTCTGACAATTCACAAGGTTGGGAGATTCAATACAGCTCACTTTCAAAGCCGAAATTTGATTTTGCCCCGGATGCAAAAACGATTTGTGCGGGTAATGCATCATCCTTTTCTGTGACTCCGTTGAACAGTCCGACAAATGATTGGATTTACAGCTGGACACTCACCGGTTCAAGCAATGAAAGTCCGGTTGTAGCCAGTCCAACTGTCACATATCCCAATGTGGGAGTCTATTCAGCAACCCTCACAGTGACCAATAAAGCAGGGTCGACAACAGTCACAAAGTCCAACATTTTGACAGTAAAGCCTGCAATTGCTCCTAATTTACCTCCTTATTTTCAAGGATTTGATGCATCATCATTTCCTGTTGATAATACCAATCCTGATCTGAACTGGACAACCACACCTGATGTTAATCCATGGACACGAAATACTCTTTCTCCTTTTGAGGGTGCAGCTGCGATGAGAATCCGGAATGCGACCAATAAGAAAGATGTACGCGAGTTGATCAGTCCTTCATTTAACATTGAAAATATTCCGGTTTCTGCCCGGTACATCACGTTCCGTATGGCTTATGCAAGGATTTCAACAGCAGCTTCGGTTGATCAGTTGCGGGTTCTTGCTTCGATCGATTGTGGAAAAACATGGACTGAATACTATAAACGCAGCAACACAACCAATCCAAAACTGAGTACAATCGGAGATGCAGCATCTGATGTTGTGCCGGGTTCATTTATTCCGGAACCGTTCCAATACCGGAAAGATTCTATTTCGCTTTCTTCACTGCCTGCAGCTACAAAAAATCTGATTGTTAAGTTTGAAATGACCAGTGAAAAAGGGAACTTCCTGTATCTTGATAATTTCGAGATTTCTACTTTGACAGCGGCTGATAAATTGCTGGCAACTGGAAAACTGGCCCTCGATATTTATCCGAATCCTACAAAAGATCAGTCTTCCATCATCATCCGGAATCCAAATTCAGGTGCACTAACTCTTGAACTTATGGATGTCACCGGGAAAGTTATTGGTTCAAACGAAATGAAAACTAATTCCGGAGAAGATGTTACAACGGTTTCCTCTTCCAGCCTTTTTGGTAAAGTTGCCCCAGGCCTTTATTTCATCCGGGCAAAATCAGGTGTTGAGGAGAAAGTAATCCGTTGGGTAAGAAATTAATTCCGAATTTAAAATGAACAAAATCGTTAAATCTGCCATTCTGATTTTTTGCCTATCTCCATTTTCAATGATGGCGCAGACGGAATCAGAATCAACCGTCACGCCTTGTGGAGCTTCAGAAGCGATAGAGAAATCACTCCATGAACATCCTGAATTATTGCAGAATGTGGATGAACTTGAACGGTTTACCAAGCAGTATATGGCTGAAAATCAAGATAAGCTTCTTGATTCCACCATTACCATACCAGTGGTGTTTCACGTATTTCACACATACGGTGCAGAAAGAATTTCAGAGGCTCAGATGAAGGATTGCATCCGGATTCTGAATGAAGATTTTCAGAATAAAAATGCCGATACTTCTCAGGTAATATCAGCTTTCAAACCTATAATCGGCTCATCACAGATGCGTTTCCGTTTGGCCAAAAAGGATCCAAGTGGACGTTGTACAAAGGGAATTAACTACATCGAGTCCAATCTTCATCCTCAAGGTGGCGAAAACTTAAAATCTGTAAGTAACTGGGATACCAAGCGTTATTTGAATATCTGGGTCTGTTCTGTAATCGCTTCAGGAGCAGCAGCCTATGCATATTATCCAGGAACGGCACCCGGACAAAACAACGAAGGAATTGTGTCACGCTCTGATTATGTGGGCTCCATCGGAACCAGCAACAGCGGGTACAACGGCAGAACCTTGAGTCACGAAGCAGGTCATTATTTTAATCTTCCACATACCTGGGGAAATAGTAATTCGCCAGGTGCTGCTACGAATTGCAATATTGATGATGGCATTTCGGACACGCCAAATTGTGTTGGGGTATCTAATTCGGGATGTAATCTGGCACTTGTTTCTTGTGGGACTCTCAACAATGTTCAGAATCATATGGAATATTCCAGTTGCAGGAGAATGTTTACCAAAGGTCAGGTATTGAGAATGCACGCCGCCATGAATTCAACTGCTGGTTTCAGAAGTAGCTTATGGAAAGGTTCCAATCTGATTTTTACTGGAACCACAAATGATTCTCAGGGAAATGAATGCCCGGCAAAAGTGGATTTTAAATCAAATCTCACCAGAGCTTGTGCAGGACAGAACATCGTCTTTACCCAGCTTGCATACAATGTGAACAATCCGGCTGATCTTTCCTATAGTTGGACTTTCCCGGGAGGTACACCAGAAACTTCAACCAATCCAACACCAACCGTATCATATGCAACGGCTGGTAATTACTCAGTAAAATTAGTTGTCACAAATTCTGCTGGTAAGGATTCACTGACAAGGTCAAACTTAATCCGGATTCTTCCTTCTAACCCGTCTTATCAGGCTGGTGATATTGAAGGCTTCGAGACAACAACCTTCCCGAATTTCCCTTCGAATCCAGACAAGGTTTGGGATGTAACAAGCACAATAACGAATACCTGGAAAAGATCAACACTTGCTTCCGCTACTGGTCAGGCTTCATTGATGATCACGAATAACACCACAACTTCAGGTTCAATTCATACGCTGATTAGCCCTGTATTTGAAGTGGTTGGTCCGGTTACAGGTGCTAAACTTGCGTTGAAATACGCTTTTGCCAGACGCACAAGTGCCAATACGGATAAACTGGTTGTTTCTTATTCCATTGATTGTGGAAAAACCTGGAAAACAGCCACCACACGAAGCGGAGCCGCTCTTCAAACAACGGCAGATTTTGTTACTGCTACCTTTTCACCATCCGGTGCCGATTGGAAGCAGGAATACCTCAATTTGTTGTTTCTGGCACCTAGTCAGCAATTCCGTCTGAAATTTGAGTTTACAGCCGGAGGTGGAAATAACCTTTTCATTGATGATGTTCAGTTGACAACCATAACTTCGGTTTCAAATCTTCAGGACGACAATTTGTCGCTTTCCGTTGTTCCGAACCCATCTGGTGCTCTTCCAAAACTGATCGTTGATCACAGGGCTGGTGAAAAAGTGAAAATTGAAATTGTAGATGCTCTTGGGCGTACTACAATCCTTTCAAAGAATTTCATCCTTAATGAAGGCCGTTCAGAAATTAATTTATCCGCTGAAATGCAAAAACCTAAAGCAGGAACTTATTGGGTAAGATTGATTCTTTCTGACAGGGTAATGGTGAGGCAATGGGTAGTACTTCCATAATTCAAAATAATAGAAATGAAAAGGGGCTTCTGGCCCCTTTTTTGCGTTAGAACAAAACTTATGGAAATTCAGAAAATTCTTCCGGTGATTGGCTTTACGCTGATATTGCTCGCCATTGATGCCTATGCATTTCAGGCTTTCAAAGGAGTGATTCCAGCTACAGCACGAAAGTGGGCAGTTCCGGCTTTCTGGGCTGTTTCATTTGGGTTGCTGTCGATCCTGATTTATCTCCGAATTGCCGGCCAGGCACATGTGAGCCGGCTGGTACTGCTCTTTACATTTTCAACTTTCTTTATCATTTACCTTTCGAAAATAATCATTTGTCTGTTTTTGTTGGTCGAAGACATAAGTCGGGGCGGAATAATTGGATTCAACTGGATCCGCTCTTTGATTGAATCAAAACCACCTGCCCATTCCCCTGCCCGTTCGGCTGCATTGGCTAAAATTGCATTCAGTGTGGCTGCAGTCCCATTTTTCAGTTTGATTTATGGTATGGTGAAAGGAGCCTATAAATACCAGGTCCGAAATGTGCAGATTCCCATCCGTGATTTGCCGGAGGCCTTTGAAGGTTTGAAAATTGTACAGATTTCCGATATCCATTCTGGTAGTTTTTATGACAAAGCAGCCGTCCAGAAAGGAATCGATATGATTCTGGCACAAAAGCCTGACCTCGTTTTTTTTACAGGAGATCTTGTGAATAATGAGGCAACTGAGATTGTGGATTATCTCCCCGTCTTTTCTCAGGTGAAGGCACCGATGGGGGTCTTTTCCGTGTTGGGTAATCACGACTATGGCGACTACAAAATGTGGCCAAGTGAAAAGCATAAAAAGCAAAATTTGGCCACTCTGAAACAACACCATGCCACACTCGGATGGCGTTTGCTTATGGATGAGCATGTGGTACTCAAAAAAGGAAACGATGAGCTCGCGGTCATTGGTATTCAGAACTGGGGGGCAAAAGGTAATTTTCCAAAATACGGAGATCTGGAAAAAGCGTATAGTGGAGCGGAACATCACCGAACCAAGTTGCTTCTTTCTCATGATCCCAGCCATTGGGATGCACAAGTCATCAAACAATTTCCTGGAATTGATGCCATGTTTGCTGGCCACACACATGGAATGCAGTTCGGAATTGAAATCCCTGGATTCAAGTGGAGTCCGGTTCAATATATGTACAAGCAGTGGGCCGGTTTATATTCACAAGGCCACCAGCATTTATACGTGAACCGTGGTTTTGGATTTATTGGGTACCCAGGAAGAGTTGGGATCTGGCCAGAAATTTCCGTGATTGAACTGACCCGATCGGACCATAACAAAGGGTAATTCATCTGGTTCTGGAATTAATGCATTCCTGAGTCAGGATATTCCACATTTATTGCCTTACCTGTGAGCCGGTTTTTTAAATTTGCGCCATCATTTCCGAACGTTTAATTTTCTCAAGGGAAACAATCAGTGTCATTAATCAAATCAATTTCAGGAATCAGAGGGACAATAGGAGGGAAGCCTGGTGAAAACCTATCTCCGCTGGATGTTGTCAAATTTGCATCCGCCTTCGGTTCTGTCATTTTAAAGGAGGCAAAAAGTAAAAAAGTAGTAATCGGCCGTGATGCCAGACCTTCGGGTCCATGGGTTTCCGATTTGATTTCACATTCATTACGAAATCTGGGGCTAAATGTGGTTGATCTTGGATTAAGTACCACCCCAACTGTTCAGATGGCAGTGGTGGCAGAAGAAGCCGATGGCGGAATTATTATTACTGCCAGCCACAATCCGGTTCAATGGAACGCCCTCAAATTATTGAATTCAGAAGGTGAGTTTATTTCTGCCAAAGTTGGTGAGCAAGTTCTGGCATTAGCAGAGAAAGAGAATTTTGAATATGTTGATTATAAAAAGCTGGGATCGTATGTAAAGGATGAAACGCATCTTCAAAAGCATATTGATGCCATTTTGCAGATATCTTATGTCGACGTTGAGGCAATCCGAAAGCGTAATTTTCGCATTGCCATTGATGCTGTCAATTCAACAGGCGGGATCGCCGTTCCAATGCTCCTCAAGGCTTTGGGTGTGGATGATGCCAATGTGAAGCAATACTATTGCGAACCCAATGGTAATTTCCCGCACAATCCTGAGCCAATTCCAGAGAACCTGACGTTCATTTCTTCTGAGATGAAAAATGGCAACTATGATCTGGGAATTGTGGTAGACCCTGATGTTGACAGGCTCGCTCTGGTTAACGAGGACGGTACCATGTTTGGAGAAGAATATACCCTTGTTGCCGTTTCTGACTATATTCTAAAAAGTAATCCAGGTAACACCGTTTCCAATTTAAGTTCGACACGAGCCCTTCGTGATGTAACCCGTAAGGCTGGAGGACAGTATTTTGCTTCCGCCGTTGGTGAAGTAAATGTGGTGGAGCTGATGAAGGAAAAGAAGGCTGTAATAGGCGGCGAAGGGAATGGTGGAATCATTTACCCTGAACTGCATTATGGTCGTGATGCCCTTGTTGGCATTGCCTTATTTTTGTCGCATCTGGCAAAATTCAATGGGCCGGTATCCAGACTTCGGGCTTCCTATCCAAATTACTTCATGTCGAAAAACAAAATTGAGCTCACCAAAGAAATCAATGTCGACAAAATTCTCCTGGATATGCAGGAGAAATACAAGCGTGAGGAAGTGAATACCATCGACGGAGTGAAAATTGACTTTGAAGACCAGTGGGTGCATTTGCGACGTTCCAACACGGAACCCATCATACGAATTTATGCCGAAGCAGATTCTGCGACTAAAGTTGAATCGCTGACCAACAAAATTATCCGGGACATTAAGGAGATCATTCATCCTTCATGACTTTAATTTATACACCAGATTAATTGAAATGAGAATTTATTTAGATAATGCTGCTACGACAGCCATCGATCCGCTTGTTGTGGAAGCAATGCTGCCGTATTTCACAGAAACGTTCGGAAATCCTTCTTCCATTCATTGTTTTGGAAGAGATGCCAGATCGGCTATTGAGCGCTCGAGGAAAAAAGTAGCGGAACTTCTGGGAACGAGTCCTGCGCAGATTTTTTTTACATCGGGCGGTACTGAGGCGGATAATTGCGCCATCATCAATACCATCTCGCAAAAGAAAATCCGACGGGCCATCACATCTCCGCTGGAGCATCATGCTGTGTTGCATTCGATGGAATTTCTGGCGCATAATGGTCTGGTCGATCTTAAAATTCTGGAAACTGATAACAAGGGGAATATTAATCTTGACCAATTGAAAAAATGGCTGGAAGAAGATCCCAATAGTTTCATTTCGCTTATGCAAGGGAATAATGAAATCGGGAATCTGAATCCAGTTGAAGAACTGGCAAACGAGTATGTGCCACTTGGTGCTGTTTTTCATTCCGATACCGTCCAGACCGTTGGGCATTTTGCCCACAACCTGGCCGAATGGAAAACCAATTTTATGGTTGGGTCGGCCCACAAATTTCACGGACCTAAAGGTATTGGCTTTATGTATATGTCGTCTGATATCAAAATCCAGCCGATGATCCACGGGGGCTCACAGGAACGGAATATGAGGGGAGGTACTGAGAATGTGTATGGAATTGTGGGTCTGGCTAAGGCACTGGAGTTATCCTTTGAAGGTATGGCCGACCATAAAAAGCACATCCTGGGTTTGAAATCACGGATGATTAACAGACTGAAATCTGACATCCCGGGCGTACTTTTTAACGGACGGTCCGATGAACTGGAACACAGTCTTTATACAGTT
Source organism: Spirosoma fluviale (assembly GCA_945883425.1). Lineage (GTDB taxonomy): Bacteria > Bacteroidota > Bacteroidia > Cytophagales > Flexibacteraceae > CAMDMI01. Next base: position 43,322 of record CAMCXM010000008.1, on the reverse strand, counting down.
CTCAACGTGAGTTTACCGCCGTCTGAAAATGGGGAAATGCTCCTTTTTAATCTGGATATCAATAAAATAGCGGCATCCGGTGGAAGTGCGTGTAGTTCTGGTTCTGAAATTGGTTCCCACGTTCTTCGGGCATTGGGAAGTTCTCCAGATCGGTCGGCCGTTCGCTTTTCGTTTTGTAAAAACAATACCGAAGCTGAAATTGATCTGGTGGTTGACGTACTCGCCAAAATGTACGCTCCCAAGGAACTGAAAGTCTGACAACAGAGTTATTTTCTTGCTTTTTGGGCTAAAAGCTCGACAATCTGAACTGCGTTGGTTGCTGCACCTTTCCGAAGGTTGTCGGCTACAATCCACAGGTTGAGTCCGTTGGGAATGCTGAAATCCCGACGGATTCTGCCTACAAAAACTTCGTTCCGTCCTTTGCTCCAGATTGGCATTGGATAAACATTATGAAACGGATCATCTTGAACCACAACTCCGCTTGTGTCGGACAGAATATTGCGGATTTCTTCTAATTCAAAGGGTTTTTCAAATTCAATATTCACAGACTCTGAGTGCCCACCCATCACCGGAATTCTCACTGTTGTAGCGGTAACTTTGATCTGGTCTGTTCCCATGATTTTCATGGTTTCATTCACCATTTTCATTTCCTCTTTGGTATAACCGTTCTCTAGAAAACTATCGATGTGAGGCAGAACGTTTAAATCGATTGGGTGCGGATAAGCTGGATTCTGTGGCGTTTTACCGGCTCTTTCTTCCATCATTTGGGTAACCGCTTTCACACCAGTCCCTGTTACGGATTGGTATGTGGAAACCACCACCCGTTTAATTCCAAATGCCTGATGAAGGGGTTGTAAGACCATCACCATCTGTATCGTACTGCAATTGGGATTGGCGATAATTTTATCTGAATCCTTTAATGTATGGCCATTGATTTCCGGAACAATCAGTTTTTTATCCGGGTCCATCCGCCATGCAGAGGAATTGTCCACAACCGTAATTCCAGCTTCAGCGAATTTTGGCGCCCATTCGAGCGATGTGCTTCCGCCAGCAGAGAAAATGGCGAAATCTGGTTTTTCATAGATCGCTTCCTCCATCCCAATCACCGTTAATTCCCGACCGGAAAATTGAATTTTCTTTCCTAGTGAACGGACTGAGGCAACAGGTAGAATGGTAGAATGCCGAAATTCTGTTTCTCCCAGAACGGTAAAAATTTCAGTTCCGACCAATCCGGTTGCTCCGACAACGGCAATTTTCATATTCTCATGTTTTTAAGTGGCAAATATGGATATATTGACTTTGGATCGACCAAACTTCAATCAAATTTTTCAAAATGAGAATTTGTTCTGAAATAGCGCCTTGAAACATGAATAATCCGATTTTGGTCTTGGGCGCAGGACGAAGTTCCGTAAGCCTTTTGCATTATTTAAATGATTTCGCTCGGGAGGAAAATTTCTATTTCTCGGTAGCCGATGGCGATGAAAACAATCTGAAAAGTAAAACAGCAGGACTTGAAAGGGCTCATATAATTTGTTTTGAAGCTCTTCAGCATGAGGACCTTGTGAAACTTATTTCGGGTAGTAAGATCGTTATTTCACTTCTGCCACCTCCACTTCATCCACTTGTTGGTGCTGCCTGTATTGAAGCAAAAGCAAATCTGGTGACAGCATCCTACGAATCACCCGCTATGCGACAAATGGCGCCTGCTGTAGAAAAAGCCGGCCTGGTGTTTATCAATGAATGCGGACTTGATCCCGGAATAGACCACATGTCGGCCATGGAAGTAATTCACGATATTCAGGCAAGGGGAGGAAAAATCACAAGGTTTCATTCTTATTGCGGAGGACTTGTAGCAGATGAATTTGATGACAATCCCTTCCGGTATAAGATTTCATGGAATCCCCGGAATGTAGTCCTGGCCGGGAAAGGTGTTTCGAGTTTTATTGCCGGTGGAAGAACGACTCTGCTTCCATACCATCGATTGTTTTCGGAGCCAGAGAAACTGGAAGTTCCGGGATGGGGTCGGTTTGAAGCCTATCCAAACCGTGATTCTATACCATATGCCCGCTTGTATGGATTGGAAGGAATTCAGGATTTGAAACGCGGAACTCTTCGTAAACCTGGTTATTGTGAACGTTGGAGCAGGCTGGTTAATGCTGGTATGACAGATGACGAGACTCAACTTCAGTTTTCGGACGGAGCGACCTATTTTGATTTTCTTAAGACCTTTTTTCCGGGTATCCAAGAAAATAACTTCTCTGACTTTTTTGAATTTGTTAACGATGAAACGGTTGCAAATGACATTCTGGATATGGGTTTCCGGATGCAAAATTCAGTTCCATTAGAACGAAATTCGGGTACTCCTGCAGATTTTTTATTGGATTTAATCGTGAAAAAGTGGGTACTAAATGAGTCAGATCAGGATCTGGTCGTAATGCTGCATGAGTTCTGTTATTTACTTGATAATGTTGAATTTCAAACACTTGCTTCGTTCGGCTTGAAAGGTACAGATGCAACACACACATCTATGGCTAAAACAGTAGGACTTCCACTGGGAATGGTAGCCAAACAATTGTTTCTTCAAAATATCCCCCAAAAAGGAATACTTTTGCCTCTGCACACAACATTATACAAACCAGTACTGAAAGAGCTTGCCAGTTTAGGTTTGATTTTTCAGGTAACTACCCAACCACTTTAATGTAGTTATTGGTAAACAATCTTATCGTGAGTATTTTAAATTTACTGTCCTTAACTCTAAGTCCTTTGCTCGCCATCTTTTTGGTGGTCAATTTCAGGACCAAATTGAATTCCAGGGACTCCACCATTCTGGTAGTATGTTTTTTTATTTCTCTGGTTACCGTAATACCGGCTTTGGTAATAAAGTATACGGCCGCTGAACTCGGTTTTGATGAGAATATTATTTCTCTTTTTGGAAGAATAGGATTCTCTGTTTTTACAGCTTTCATTGATGAACTGAATAAATACATTGTGATTATCGCGTATGCGTATCGCAGAAGGGAATTTGATGAACCTCAGGCTGGAATTTTTGTCACCATGCTCATCGCCCTGGGATTTGTGACAGGAGATAATGCCTGGCATATCATTCAGGCTGATAAGTTTTCAGATACGTGGAGGATTCTCACATCTATCCCAATGGCGCTGGTGGTTGGGATTCTGATGGGATTCTATTCCGGAATGAGCAAATACGGTCTGGATTCGGACGACCTGAGTTCATTCGGGCTAAGGATAAGAGGATTGGTTACCGCTGCTTTATTCCATGGATTTTACAATTTCTTCCTGTTTATGGAGGAATACAGATCCTTGATGGTGCTCATCGTGATCGGAATTCTGATCGCTCTCTTTCAGGTAGGGCTTTGTGTATTCCGGGCAAGACGATTACACTCCCGATTGGTTTACAGCCGTATGCGGAGAACCAAAGGTGGTTCGGTTGACATTTAATTCCGGATTACTTTTCCTCCCGTCAGCAGACTCTGAATTCGCTCCAGGGTTTTTCGTTCTCCTGTTAAAGACAGGAACGCCTCTCTTTCCAGGTCCAACAGATATTGTTCCGATACAAGTTGCGGGTAACTCAGGTCTCCGCCATTGATTACATAGCTCAGTTTTTCAACCACCTTCTGGTCGTGGTCTGAGATTTTTCCAGCCACTTTCATAGCGTAAATCCCTGCCTGAAAAGTGGCCATTCCGGATCGTCCCAAAACCCTGATGTCTTTTCGCTGAATGGGTTGCGTATATCCGGCTTCAGCCAGATTGAGTGCAAATTCTTTGGCATCCGCAATCTGAAGTCGCTTATTCATTGAAATCCGATCTCCCTGACGCAGAATCCCCATGTCATAACCTTCTATGGCAGACGTACTCACTTTTGCAGTGGCAATGGTCATAAATGCATTTTGCAGACTATTGAGTTCGATGTCGCCAGACTCCATTTTCTGTGAAACCCGCAACGCCATTTCTTTGGTTCCGCCACCACCCGGAATCACTCCGACCCCAACTTCTACCAAACCCATATACGTCTCGGCTGCCGCCTGAACTCCGTCGGCATGGAGCGTCATTTCGCAACCACCTCCAAGGCTCAGACCATGTGGAGCCACCACCACCGGAATTCCTGAATAACGCACACGCATAACGGTATTCTGAAACTGACGGATCATCATATCGATTTCGTCAAATTCCTGCTCCATAGCATACATGAAAAGCAAACCCAGATTGGCACCAGCTGAAAAATTAGGACCCTGATTTCCGATTACAAGTCCTTTGTAGCTTTTCTCCGCTATATCGAAAGCACGGTTTAATCCTTCGATCACCTCCGAACCGAGCGTATTCATTTTGGTGTGAAATTCCAGACAAAGAATATCATCACCAAGGTGATGCAATGTACTTCCAGCATTTGTGTATACCGGTTTTTGTCTGCGGAGCTCATCCAGTGAGATGGCCCCTTTGATTCCGGTTGAAGGAACATAGGTTGCTGCTGAAGGATTCCATTCCTTTTTGCCTGTCTCATCCGACTGGTAAAAGGACGGAGAATCAGAATTTCCCAGGGTTTCAATCCAGGCAGGAACCGGCAATTGGTATTGACGAATCAGGTCGATCCCTTTCTTTACTCCCAAGGCTTCCCAGGTTTCAAATGGGCCCATTTCCCAGCCAAATCCAGCGACCATCGCATCATCGATTCTTGAAACCTCATCGGCAATTTCAGGAATGCAGGAAGATGCATATGAAAAAAGACCAGCCAGCATTTGCCTGTAAAATTCACCTGCTGCATCAGTTCCAGCGATTAATACCGACCAACGAGGACGGAGCTTTTCGATCGTTTTCGTGCCCTCAAGGGTAGCAAATTTTACTTTCTGTGGCAGCTGGTATTCCAGTGTTTCCGGATTCAGGGTCCAGAATTCCTTTTCCCCTTTTTCATTTACCACCTTTTTAAAAAATCCCTGCCCTGTTTTATCCCCCAACCATTTGTTCTCGGCCATTTTTCGCACGTATTGCGGCACTACTAACGCTTGGTTGTTTAAGGCGGCATTTAGTCCATCGGCTACTTTAATAAGCGTATCAAGTCCAACAACGTCGGCAGTTCGGAATGTGGCAGATTTTGGATGTCCGATAACAGGACCTGTGAGTTTGTCGATTTCTTCCACTTTCAACCCAAGCTTCTGCTGGATCGCAATTACATCCAACATTGAAAAAACTCCGATGCGATTGGCAATAAAGGCAGGGGTGTCTTTGCATAAAACTGTTGTTTTACCTAGTGTTTTCTGGCCATAGTGATCCAGAAATGATACCACCTGAGGATCTGTTTTCGTTGTCGGGATGATTTCCAGCAGTGGCAGATATCTTGGGGGATTAAAGAAATGGGTTCCGCAGAAATGAGATTGAAAATCATCGCTCCGTCCTTTGGAAAGCCAGCCGAGTGGAATTCCGGAAGTATTGGAAGTAATCAGAGTGCCGGGCTTCCGGTGGATTTCAACTTTGGCGTACAGGCTTTGCTTGATTTCCAGGTTTTCCACAACTGCTTCCAGAATCCAATCGCAACTGGATATGTCGGAAAGGTTGTCATCGAAGTTTCCTGTGCTGATTCTTGAAGTATAGGAAGAATGAAATATTGGCGATGGAGATGAAATGAGTGTGCTTTTCAAAGCGTCATTGACAATCCGGTTACGGAAGGCACTGCTCAACGGATCTACTCCGGCTGCCTGTTCTTTTTCAGAAAGGGAGGGCGGCACGATATCCAGTAATAAAACCTGAACCCCGGCATTGGCAAAATGGCAGGCGATCCGGCTGCCCATTACTCCAGATCCAAGGATTGCCACTTTCCTGATTCTTCTTTGGCTGTTGGTGGTGGTGTTCATATAGTGCTGTTGAGAAAGTAAGATTAGTCAGTATGGTGCTGAAAGCAATGATTATTGTTAAAAAAGGAGAGGATAAATTTCAATTTCGGCCAGCATCTGCTGAAGACCAAGGTAGTCATAAACAAATCCAGAAAGCAGCCCGGCAAAAACAATGAGATAGCCCGGCACTCTGGTGAAATAAAGCAACAGAAAGGTTCCGATCATATATGAAACATTGGTCTTGCTTATTTCCATGGGCTGAATCAGTATGAGCGCTGCTGTGGCAACAAGACCACAACTTACGGCATTGATTCCTTCCAATGATGCTTTTACAACCCGGTATCGCTTTAACTGTGCCCAGAACCGATAAACAAAAAAGATCAGCAATGTTCCTGGTAAAAAGATTCCCGCAGAAGACACGGCTGATCCAAGTAGCTGACCTGTAATTCCTTCGGTTCTCATGGCGAAAACACCCAGGTAACTGGTGAAGGCAAACACGGGTCCTGGCAATGCCTGTACAAAGGCGTAACCAGAAAGGAATTCTTCTTGTGTAAGATAGTGCTTAAAGGTAACAAACTCGTTGAACATCAACGGAATCAGAACCTGCCCTCCACCAAAAATCAAACTGCCATTCCGATAGAAATTCTCAAAAAGACGAATGCTTTTCCAGTTGGTAACCTGGCCCAATACGGCGGCCCCGATCAACACTCCAAAGAACAAAAAGATGTTGATCCAATGAATATCAAATGGCTTGTTGTCTTCTGTCTTCTGCAGATTCTTATAGCGGATGGCGGTAAGTGCACCACCGGTGAGAATGAGAAATGGGGTGATCCACGGAGAATGATAGTAAAATGACACCATCACAGTGCACAGCATCAACGCCATTCCCGCATTGCTCTTGATGGTAAATGAAGCCAGTCGAAAGGCCGCATGCGTTACAAAGCCAACCGCAATCGGTTGCAGAAACCGGGTAAAGCTGAGCGAAATATGGCTGTCCTGAAGTTGCACCAGCGTAAGTGCTGCAAAGGTCATCAGGGCAACCGCCGGAGTAATCCAGATGATGAGAGTAAGGAAGGCAAGTCTTGGTCCACCGATTTTAAAGGCCGTGGCTGTGAGGGTTTGTGTGGATGTTGGTCCTGGAAGAACACTGCACAATGCATTTAATTCAATCAGTTCAGAAGAAGTAAGGTACTTTCGCTTGTCCACTAAAAGCTGCATAAACATTGTCAGATGGATCTGTGGACCACCGAACGATGTGCAAGCCAGAATCCATACATCATTGAGAAAAATCCGGTAACGGATCTTATCCCGGGTCGTGATTTCCGGATGATCGGGTGTTGCTAAAAGATTGTAAACGCTTTTTGCCAATTTGGTTTACCAATAGTGGTGTTATTTGCCAGACGAATTCAAACGATCAAATCCATCCTTCAAATCATCGTTTCCTGGCCAGCCACTTTTGTCTGGCATCCGGATTCAACCGCTGGCAAATTCAGATTTATGAATCAATCAGTCAAATATTTCTTTTGCATTTGAATGCTCTGTAAAACTGCTTCCATATCGCTCCATTACATCCGGTATAAAGAAACTTCCGTGATCGCCCGTTTTTTTACGGAATCGTTTGGATTACAGTCGTTTGTCATCAATGGAGTGCGGTCGGCCAAATCCAAAATATCGCCATCACTTCTGCAACCCCTGAGTCTTTGCGAGCTTGTTCAATACCATGATGAAAAGAAAGATCTGAACCGTCTGAAAGAAATCCGGCCCGATCATGTTCTGAAATCGATTCCCTTTTTTCCTGGAAAAGCCGCCATTGCCATGTTTGTGGCTGAATTTCTGGGAAAGATTCTCAATGAAGGACAAGCAAACGATTCTCTTTTTGTGATGGTAAAAGAATGGATCCTCGAACTGGATCAGAAGGAGAAGCACTATGATTCTATGCACATCGCCCTTGTCTGGAATTCGTTGGCCCCACTTGGAATTTCACCCAACGACTGGCGTGATATACTTCCGGCCGGAATTGTGCCCAATGAAGAGCAAACGGCCGGCATACAATCGTTCTTTAATTGGATTGAGCACGGTGGCGAATCCGTCCTGATATCGGGTGCCATGAAGCAATGGATTCTGGATCTGTTGATTCATTATGTGCGCACCCACATGGAAGGAATGGGCAATCTTCAGTCGCTTACTGTGCTGAGGCAGGTGTTTTCCTGAGAGAATCCAGAAATTGTACGATTCTGGTTGTCACCTGGGCAGCGCCTTTTGTGTTCACATGATCCGGATCGCTGAATATTTCAGGTGATCCGGCAAAAGAATATCGAAGGGAAAGAATCGGATAACCCTTCAGTTTGGAATCAAGGACGGAATCTACTTTCACTACAGCTGGATTTTCTTGACAAAGGTTCCAGTACTCCCTTGTTACAGGGAACCGGACAAACACCAGACGGATTCCTTCTGATTTGCACAACGCCATCGTTTTTCGCAGAAACTGGATTTGAAATGTGTCAATGGCAGGATATGAATGGAAATGACTTTGGAACCGGGATTCTGCTGAAGACCTCCTTTCGCCTTCTTTCAATGATCCGAAATTGTTTTCAGATGCAATGAAACCAAGAGAATCGGCCTTGTATTCACTTTTCTTCCATTGAGAAAAGATCCGGTAAAACTGTCCTGCATAGGGAAAGAATCTCGCCGAAATCCACCATCTGGTAAAGGACGGATCGGTTGTTTCTTCGTTCAGAAAAGAAAGTGAAATGCGGTCAGACCAATACACATCATCCAGTTCATGGCCGAGGACCAGTGCTTTTCCTTGCGCTGAAAGTGAATGCAATTCGGCTGGAAGCACAAGAATTTCAGGCTTTTTGTTCTGTGAAATCAGACTCTTCAGACGAACATAATTGAGAAAGTAATTTTCAGACGTTCCCGCAAAATTGAAGCTTCCGGGAAGCAAAGCCGGATTTATGCCCAGCATGGGATGCGAATCACCAAAAATCCAGATCCGGGGTGTGGACTTCTGCTTTTCAAATGCGGATTCTTTCTGCCGTGAAATGCTGTCGGCTGTTAACACATTCCGGTACCAGAAGTTGAACATAACATGCAACCCCACAACCAACACGACAAAAAACAGGATCCGGTTTGTTTTCATCAGAATTGGAAATAGATAAAATCCTGTCCTTTAAAATGACCAAACCAAAGCACCACAAACAATGTGGCCGCCAACAAAATCGTTTGCAGATTGAGTGAAACGGTCCTTCCGGAAAGCGATTCTTTATTCTGCAAAGCCTCCATTATCCAAAGCAGCCCAATTCCAGCGAATGAAAGAAGGATCTCTGAATTCGAATGAAACAGATTGAAATCCGCCATTGTCCAGGATGACGATTCTGTCAGAGTTTGTTTGAATATCAGAATATCTGCCCAGGAATTTACCCGGAAGAAAAACCAACCGGTGAAAACCCAGATTACGGTGATCAAATAATGAATGAACCCGGGATGTTTTTCGGGTTTGGTGCTGGTGACCATTCGTTCCGCCAACAGTCCGAATCCATGCCAGAGTCCCCAGATCAGAAAGGTCCAGTTGGCTCCGTGCCACAATCCGCTTAAAGCAAATACAATGAGCAGGTTAATGTGCATTTTCCATTTGCCTTCCCGGTTTCCACCCAATGGATAATACACGTAATCGCGAAACCATCCGGACAGAGAAATGTGCCACCGTCGCCAGAAATCGGCCAGCGTCCGGGCCAGATAGGGCCGATTGAAATTCTTCATCAGATCGACCCCGAAAAAAAGTGAAATCCCTCTGGCAATGTCGGTATAGCCTGAGAAATCGCAGTAAATCTGAAAGGCAAAAAAGAAGGTTGCCATCAGGAGTTGGGGCGCTGTTGATTCGCCCGGATGGTTAAATGCCGCATCCACATACACGCCCAATCGGTCGGCCAGTAACAGTTTTTTCGCAAATCCCGCAGCCACCAGCCAGAGTCCGGGCATCCATTTTACATCAATATCATGGGTAAAATCCTTCAGTTGTTTGAGTAGGTGAGGGGCTCTTTCGATCGGACCTGCAACGAGTTGCGGAAAGAACGTGATGAACAACAAAAAGGAAGCATATGATTTTTCTGCCGGCAAACGGTTGCGATACACATCCACCACATACCCCATCGCCTGGAAAGTGTAAAACGAAATTCCCACAGGCAACAACACATTCAGCCAGTCTGGGATTTGTTCCTCTGAAACAAAAAACGATTCGCCCAGAAACTTTCCATATTTAAAAAACAACAGAATCGAGAGATTTCCGGCCAGACTCAGAAACAAAAACAATCGTTTTTTCTGTTGGTCTTCGTGCCGCCTAATCTGAATGGCCGCCCAGTAATCGATGGAAGAAGAGATCAACAGGAGAGCCAGATATGACCATTTCCAGTATCCGTAAAAAAACAAACTCGCCCCAAGCAATAAATACTGGCGGAACAAATTGTGTTTAACCAGGTGGAAAAGCATCACCACCAGGGCCAGAAACAAAGGAAATTCCAGAGAATTAAAGAGCATGAAGAAGCCGTTTCCAACCCATCATTTTCAATGACTTTGCCGGAAACGTGCTGCAAAGGTTTGGAATTTGTAAGGATTAAAAAAGGAAGATTGTCCTCCATCATCCGAAAGCTGTTTTCGTTGTCGGAAGGTTCGGCTTATTTCCGTTCCTTTGCGGCCCGAAAACATGGTGGCACTGGCATTATTTCCATATACAAAATCAGACCAAACGCACTGGCTTGCGATCAAAGGGCAGACGGAATCGCCCTTACTTCAATCCGCTTTTATCACTGACGGTATCTGTATTTCAGTTCCGTTCATCATCACTCCATTGAATTAACCCATGTGGCGCACCCTTCGCAATCTGATTTTTGGCGGTGTGGCGTCCAAGGTTCTGTTGGGAGTCGCCAACATCTTTATAATTAAGTATCTGTCGAAGCAGGACTATGCGCAGGTCGCCAATTTCCTGTTCATTCAGTCCATGATTTCAGGCTTGTTTTTTTCGCCTTTTCTCCTTTCGTCTGTCGTAGGAGCCAATCTGTTTGGGGTGCAGAATTCCCGGCGACTGTTTTCTGCTTTGAATCTCATTCAGATTTGCCTGGTCACCGTCCTTTTTCTGGCGGCTTTGGGATACGGAGAATCTCTTTCTGTGGATCTGTTTAAAAAGACGGAGTTCTATCATTCTCTTATTCTGGGTTTACTGTCCAGTATTTTTCTCACGTTTCAGAATGTGATTTTGTCCCAGCATCAGGCAAACGAATCCTACAAAACCTATAACATCATCAACATTCTCCGGCCACTCATTCTCATCCTTATGCTGGTGGGACTGAAGCTGACGGACATGCTGAATTTCTGGACTACATCCTTAGCATTCCTCATTTCTATTTTGCTTTCAGTAGGAGGGGAGCTTCGTTTTTTGATGGAAGCTATACGGCTTAAAGGTTTGATTTTCAGGTTTAAACAGTTTGTTTGGTTCTGGAAAACCCTGCAATACCTCATCCTCTTCTTTTTCATCCGTGCCACGCTGGACCATGTGGCAACTTTTATGGTGAACCGGTATTTTTCATTGGATGACAATGCCAGTTATGGAGTTGCCTTCCGGTATTACGCCATGGTTGATCTCATCATTTTTTCAGCCCACATCGCTTTCATTAATTCATTTACCAAAGATGAGGAATCCGTAAGCAAACGAAAGTTTGTGAACTGGATCAAAGCCACTGGTGCCGTTTCCGTGATTGGTCTGGCATTGCTGTTCATTGCCAAACCTTTGTTTATTCTGATCAACGGGGAAAAATATGCCGACGCCTATCCCATATTTGCTGCCTTTATGAGCGGATTGGTGGTGTACCTTTGTTTCAGTCCCGTCATTTATGGCATGGCCAGGAAAAAAGCGTTTAAACTTTTATTCATTTTAAGCCTGATTGCTTTTGTGTTTCAGCTTGGGATGACCGCTTATGCTGCCCACATTCAAAGTCTGGTGCTGATGGCAGCCGTATCCGTAATGGCCCGCGGATTCATTTACCTTTCATCGGTTTATTTCTATTTCAGGAAAGCATGAAAGGAATTCTGACAATCCTCATTTTCCTGGTTTTTGTGACCAGTTCGTTTGACATTCTGTTCAATCTGAATCTGGGCGGATTCAATGTACGAACCTGTTACCTGGCGGCATTTGCGTTTATTTTCGTGTATGCCGGACAGTTTAAGGATGCTTCCCGTTTTCGGTTTGTTGGGATCGGTTCGTTTGTGATCTGGTTTCTGTTTGTAACGGCTTTCGTTTGGAATACACAATTTCTGACAAGGAACATCGGGTATCTGGCCTGGTTGTGTTTCAATATGTTTGCCTGTTATGCGATCTATAAATATGGCCAGCTCAAATCAGCCCAGGAACTCATCCGGCTCTATGTTTTGAGCTTTTTTGTGATGGCACTTGTTGGGATTGCTCAGTTTATGCTGAGTGCGGTGGGGATTCATATACTCATCACAATGTGGTGGAAAATCAATAAAATTCCCCGCGTCAACGCTTTGTCTTATGAGCCAAGCTATTACGCTACTTATCTGTTGATTGGTTTTGTGTTTTTATATTATTCGCAACGGAAAGGAATCTGGTATTTCAAACAACGGATGCAAATCCTGATTCTGTCCTGTGTAGCCATCGCCATTTTTCTGAGCACCAGCCGGATGGGAATCCTTTTCATGGTTGTGATATTGTTATACGATTTTGCCAAAATGATGATCCGGGCATTGTTTACCTGGCGAATATCAAGAGTCAATTTTTTTATGGCCCTGGTCTTTATTGGAGCGATGGCCACAGTGGTCGGACGAATTCTCCTCGATGATAAACAACGGAAACTGTATCTGGCTGGCACCGGACTTGAGTCAACCGCCAGCCACTCAAAAGATACCCGCATTCGCCAAATGAACAACGTATTTCTTGTTTTTCAGGACAGTCCGCTTGTTGGATATTCGTTGGGTGGGATTGCCCCGGCCATTGCGCATTATTACGGCGATAAGACCAAAGACCAGAAAAAAGCCAAAGAATATGAAGGGCTGAATATTTTCCTTGAGGTGCTGGCTGCCAGTGGAATTGTGGGATTTCTCTTTTTCTGCTCCTGGCTGTTTCAATTGTTTCGGGCCAATATCAAACTTTCGGGGATGCTTCGGTTGAATGGATACGTACGTGAATCCGGAATTCTGGAAGCACTGCGATATGCGCTGATTGCCGAATTTCTGATTCTGGTCCTTAGTCAAAACATTCTCAGACCTTATCTTTGGATTTTGATTGGTGTTACAAATGCCCTTTATTACCGGTTCAAAGACCAGTTGAATCAAGTTCCATCTGCTCAATCCTGATTTTTTGGAAGATTACCTCCACATACAAGATATGTTTAAAAAGCTTCGGGTGGCCATTGTGCACGAGTGGTTTGTAAACCATGCCGGATCTGAAAAAGTGGTGGAGCAAATGGTGAAGATTTTCCCGGATGCCGATCTGTTTGCCCTTGTTGATTTTCTTTCACCAGAACAACGTAAGTTCGTTGCTGGAAAGTCAGTTAACACATCATTCATACAGCGACTTCCCTTTGCCCGAAAGTCTTTCCGCAATTACTTTCCGTTGTTTCCGCTGGCCGTAGAATCTCACGATCTTCGGGCCTATGACCTTATCATTTCCAGTTCGCACATGGTTTCGAAAGGTGTTATCACCAACCAGAACCAGCTGCACATTTGTTATTGCCACAGTCCCTGCCGATACGCATGGGATTTGTATCACCAATATCTGGAAGAGGCAGGTTTAAAGACAGGACTGAAAGGATTGATCGCCCGGTTTTTCCTCCATAAATTACGAATCTGGGACATCATCAGTCTCAATCGTGTAACGCATTTCATTGCCAACTCCGGCTACATTGGAAATCGTATCCGTCATGTGTACCGTCGTGAATCGGATGTGGTGTACCCGCCGGTGGATGTCGAACGGTTCCAGGTGCAGAAGGAAAAAGGAAACTATTATTTCGCCGCCAGTCGTTTGGTTCCGTACAAGAAAATGGATGTGATTGTACGTGCCTTCCGCCAGATGCCTGATAAAAAGCTCATTGTAGTGGGTTCCGGAAACGATGAAATGAACCTCCGCAGTGAAGCCACTCCCAACATTGAGTTTCGTTCAGAAGCCGGTTCGAAGGATTTTCTCCAATTCATGTCGAATGCCAAAGCATTTGTTTTTGCGGCAGAAGAAGACTTTGGCATAACCATGGCAGAGGCACTTGCCTGTGGAACTCCGGTGATCGCATTCGGTCGGGGAGGAGCCACTGAAATTGTAGAGGATGGAAAGTCAGGATTGCTTTTCCCTCAGCAAACGGCCCAAAGTCTGATCGATGCCGTCCTTCGGTTTGAAAAGGAGGGTTTGGAGTGGACGCCCAGCCAGATTTCAGCATCGGCAGACCGGTTTTCGAACCAGAATTTCAGAGAAAATCTTGCCTTACTGATTTGGGAAAAATGGCGGCAATCGGGACGATAACAAATTTTATTACAGACCGAAAACTAGGCAGCCGGCTTTCCTGGTTGGGTGTTTTTCTGTGGGCACTGGCTTTGCCTTTCGCACAGGTTCAGCAGACCCGGTTCACCTCCATCTTTTTATTCACCATTCTGGGTGGATTTCTCATTTCCTGCTTTCGGAATGGATTCTCGATCTTTCAGGTTTCGTTTCGCCAAACTCTTACCTGTCTTCCTTTTGCAGCTCTTGCTCTCATTCCACTTTTGCACGGAACCAGCGGCGACACCGGTAAGGAAATCGTGATGCGGGCTCCCCTTTTTATTATTCCATGGATTTTACTCTATCAATCCAACGAATGGGCAACCCGAAGCCGTTGGTGGGTGGGAGCTGCTTTTCTGTTTTCCTATGGAATTTGTACGATGTATCTCCTTTCATTTGGCGCTTCTGAAGTTTTTCATTTTGTGCGAAGCGATCAGGAAATTGGCCCGATGTTTTTGATTTCCCGTCCGTATTATGGTCTGGTAACCGGAATTGCATTTTTTGTCTGGGTGGGATTGATGGATCCGCGACCTACATCCGGACTGCGGGATTTTCTGTTGTTTCTTCTGGTGGCCTTCTGGATGTGGGTGGTGCTCAGCAAGATTGCACTTCTTGCTTTCGGGGCCTGTTTTGTGGTTTATATCCTGATTCAGAACCGAAAAAAGCCAGTGTTTATGGGAATCGCCTTTTCCCTGATCCTACTTTCGGCATCGGTTCTGGGCTACAAGGTGTTCCATTCGAAAGTGGTGAAAGAGATGATAGAACTGGGTGGTATCAACTATTCCACACTTCCCAAAGCCTATTCCAACAGCATCAACAACCGCCTTATTCTCTGGAAAGCCTCAGCTGCAATTCTGACGGACGGTTCGCATTGGATCACGGGTTATTCGCCGGAAGAACTACAGAAAGCCCTCGATCAGAAAGTGGGAGAATCCAATGCTTATCTCACAACCCGCCATCTCAATCCGCACAATCAGTTTTTGTCAATGCTCCTGAAATATGGATTAGCCGGGTTGGTATTGTTCGTTTTGTTCTGGGGCGTACGGTTGAAAAAAAGTCTTTCAGATGCTCATCCGGGCTTGTTTGCTGTTTGGCTGTTCTGCTTTTTCTGCGGGTTTACCGAAGTTTACCTCGATCGTGAAATGGGCATTCAGTTATACATTCTCCTGTTTTTCCTTTCCACTTTATCCCAAAATACCAAACCGTCGGATTCGAAAAATCCTCATTGATACTGGCAATCAAAAAGAGGACAGAACCGGTTCCTTTCTATATTTTTGTCACGTGCCACAGCGGAATCCATTTATTCAGGAACTCATCCAATCCGGAATGATCGACGAATATTGTCTGGGAATTCTCCCTGCCAAAGAGGTTCAAACGCTGGAGAAAAAGATGGAGGAAATTCCGGCAGTTAAAATGGCCGTGGATGAATTTCGTCAGAAAATGGCAGACCGTAAAATGCCGGATTTGTCAGGCAATATCTGGAGCCAGATCAGTGAGAAAGTACATTCCATTCCTGTTTCGGAAGTCCCGGTCAATACTGGAATCCTGTCCCGCTTCACGAATCTTTCCGATCTGAGGAAGGAAATCGAAAAACTCTCAATACCGGAAAACAACGACAACATTGCCATGGTGCCATTCCGGAATGTTCTAGGTTTTGAACAGTTTCTGGTTCGGGTCCGTCATTTTGTTCCGGAGGAAACCCACGACGATCTGTTGGAGTGTTTTTTTATTCTCGAGGGAACCTGCACCTGTTTTTTGGGAGAAAACCAGATTGAACTCGAAGCCGGTGGATTTGTTGAAATCCCAATGAACGTTCCACATTCGGTAACCATTACTTCCAGCGAACCCGTTCTTGCCATTTTGCAGAGAGGAGTGATTTATTAGCAGACAATGGAAGGATTTCTACTGCTTTTTTTACTCCCACTTCTGGCTTTGCTGCTTCCGCTCTTCGGGTTGAAACCGCTCCAAAACCGGACGGCACTTTTATTCTTTCTCACTCTTCACTTTGTGTATTTTATCTGGGTTCCGGCCACTGATCGGTGGATGGGTATTCAGTCATTTTTTGGATACACTCTATCCTTTGATTCCGCACTGGACCGGCTTATTTGTGGCATCTATTGCCTGGCTTTGTCCTCGTTCTGGTTTGGGTATTTTCTTTCCGGCAAAGTTTCTTTTCCCTGGAAATTCCGACAACCAAATTTTGACCGGGATAAAGCAATTTCGGTTTTGTATGCAGTTCAGATGTTTGTCTGGATATTGGTTTTATGGAACGTACTGTCCTCCGGCATGTCGGTACCCGGTATTCTGAATCCTTCCAACCAAAGCGAAAAAGACATTCTTTTCAGTGCCGAATGGCGTTATCCATGGATCGACCTTTTGAGCAATGTTCTTCCCGTTTGCCTCTTTCTGCAATACTATTTCAAACCCCGTATTTCAGGCCTGTGGGTGTTTTTTCTGGTGATCTGGCTTGGATTCAGTCTGCTGGGTGGCTGGCGCTACCGGATCATTCTGTTTTGTTTGTTTCTGGTAATACATGCACTTGTACACCAAAAATGGAATCTCCGGATCTGGCTTCCGGCTGTTTTTGTACTGACGGTATCGATGGCCTGGCTAACCTTGAACCGAATGGCGATTGCCAAACGGCAGTTTCAACTCATCACCTTCGATCTGCGGCAATTTGATTTTGCTGCCTTCAATATGGAATTCTCCAATTCCAGAACCTTTCGGGCCAGTCTGGAATTTATGCAGGAGCACCATGTGACACATCCTGGAATTTCGGCCTGGAGCGATGTGATCCGGAATAAACTGCAGAACCGGGACTCGTTTCCGGATGGTAAAAGGCCCAGACCCTGGATTCTGGATGCCACCAAAGCCTGGATACCGTCTGGCTGGCCGTGGAATCCCAATCCTGCAGTGTCTCAGCTTGAGGAATTCTTTCTCACGTTTGGCTGGCTGGGTATGGCTTTGGGTATGTTTGTGGTAGGATGCTGGGTAAGAATCCTGGATTCACCGAGGCCAGATTTACTTTGGAATGCCTTCCGGATTGTTGGTACGGCCCTGCTTTTTCAGTGGATCAGTCGTGGATTTTTTCTTTTTCAGGCTCAAATTACTCTTGTTTGCCTCATCCCGTTTGTTGTATTGATGGTTCTGGGTTCATATTTGCCCGATGAATCAAAACCAAACGAGGCTTGACCTCTACGACAACCGCTGGTATAAGCCCGGAGGAAATCCGTTGAGCCGGTTGATCTGGTATTTTGTAAACCACCTGGTTCTGAACTCAGCTCTGTTTCCGGTTTCTTCTTTTAAAGTGCTGCTTCTCCGAATGTTTGGAGCAAAAGTGGGAGAGGGCGTGGTCATCAAACCAACCGTCAACATCAAATATCCCTGGAATCTGACCATTGGAAATTATGTCTGGATCGGCGAAGAAGTCTGGATCGACAATCTGGGGAAAGTCACCATTGGCGACCATGCCTGCATTTCTCAGGGCGCTTTGCTTTTGTGTGGAAATCACAATTACAGAAAGCCGACTTTTGATCTGATGGTGGGAAACATAACCCTGGAAGATGGAGCCTGGGTGGGAGCAAAATCCATTGTTGGCCCCGGGGTTACATTGAAATCGCATGCCGTGCTGTCTGCCGGAAGTGTGGCCGGATCCGATCTGGAGCCCTGGTCTGTTTACAGAGGAAATCCTGCACAGCTAATACGAAAACGAACATCCGATGAACATCAGTGAGCAGTTAAACAACCGGGTGTTTTCATTCACCGTCGTTACGGTGTGTTTTAATAATGCCACCACCATTCGCCAGACCATTGAATCGGTGCTGGCTCAAACCCATCCGGATATTGAATATGTGATTGTAGACGGCGCATCAACGGACGGTACGGTGGAGATTATTAAGGAATATGGAGACCGGATTAAATGGATTTCGGAACCCGACCGGGGTTTGTATTTCGCCATGAACAAAGGCTGGAAGATGGCATCAGGTGAGTATCTGGGCTATCTGAACGCCGACGATTTTTTCAATCGAAATGATGTGATTGAATCCATGGTGAATGTACTCCGGGTGAATCCGCAGATTTTTGCATTT
This sequence comes from Spirosoma fluviale, assembly GCA_945883425.1. Classification (GTDB taxonomy): domain Bacteria; phylum Bacteroidota; class Bacteroidia; order Cytophagales; family Flexibacteraceae; genus CAMDMI01. The sequence goes on along the minus strand of CAMCXM010000008.1, from coordinate 24,855 downwards.
TATGGTGACCTTGCCTATGTAAAAGCCGATGATACCTCGAAAATTGTTCGGTACTGGAAAGCAGGTTCCTACTGGCGCTATTCGTTTTTATTTGGCTGGATGCCGCCACATCCTACTTTTTATGCAAGGCGACTGGCCATCAAAGCCGTGAATGGTTTCCGTGCACAGGAATTTAAAAGTGCTGCTGACTATCAGCTCATGCTTGGCCTTTTATATAAAGAACGGATTCCTGCTCACTACATTCCCATACTGATGGTCAGAATGCGGGTAGGTGGCATCAGCAACAGCAGTCTGAAAAACCGGCTGCGTGCCTTTCGGGAAGATCGTCGTGCCTGGAAAGTGTATGGTCTCATTTGCTGGTTTCCCACACTCATTCTAAAACCCCTCCGGAAAATTTACCAGTATTTTTACCGGCCGAAAGACGAAAACATTTTGTAGCCGTTTTGATTTCAATACATAATGAAGATTTACACCAAAACCGGCGATACCGGTAAAACTTCCCTTGTGGAAGGAACCCGGATTTCAAAGTCCCACCTGCGAATTGAAGCGTACGGAAATGTGGATGAACTCAATTGTTTTATTGGTCTCCTCGCCGATCAGGAAGCGAACCGCGATCGCTATCCTTTGTTGAAATCCATCCAGGACAATCTCTTTGTCATCGGTTCCAACCTTGCCAGTGATCCGTCGAAAAAATCGGCAAACATACCTCCGGTGGATGCTTCCGACATCGAATTGCTGGAGTCTGAAATGGACCGGATGGACCTGGAACTGCCCGAACTCCGTCATTTTGTATTGCCAGGTGGTCATCCTGCCGCCAGTATGGCGCATGTTTGCCGCACAGTTTGCCGTCGTGCAGAAAGGGGAGTAATTCGTCTGGCCGACCATGATGAAGTTCCGGACCGTGTGGTGGTATACCTTAATCGATTATCGGATTATTTTTTCGTGTTGTCCCGAATGATCTGCTTTGAACAAAAGGTGGAAGAAGTGAAGTGGGTTCCGAAAAAACCAGCTGAATAGGAGAGAAGACAGTGCCTTTTTTGAGAGTTACGAACCGGCCTGTGGTAAGGGATTTTTTCAATCCGACTCCTTGGTTTGTCCACAGAGGACGTTATCCATGGAACAATAGTCCGATTTTATTATTCCGTTCCCTTGTTTGCCACTTGCATTCTCCGACCTTTGCGGCATGAATCTTCAAAATGCGAAAGTCCTGCTGACAGGTGGCTCTTCCGGTATCGGGTACGAAACCGCTCATCGGTTGAAACTCGCCGGAGCCCAGGTCTGTATCACCGGACGCAACCCTGAAAAACTATTTAAAGCAGCGACTGAACTGGGAGTTCACCGCATTCTGGCCGATACTGCTTCTGAAGAGGATGTCATTCGTTCGGTGGCCGAAGCAAAATCTCTGATGGGTGGCCTCAATGTTCTGATCAACAATGCGGCATACGGCTACTTTTCTCCCTTACCCGAAATTGAAGTGGCACAATTCGATGTTATGATGAATACCAATGTCCGCGGTGCCATGCTGATGGGCCGGGAAGCATCGAAGATTTTCATCGAGCAGAAATACGGAAACATCATCAATATTTCCAGTACAGCCGGCCTCAGTGGCGTTATGAACGGAACGCCGTACGTGGCCTCCAAATTTGCACTGAAAGGAATGACCGAAAGCTGGAGAATGGAATTGCGGAAACACAACATTCGTGTCATGCTCATCAATCCTTCGGAAGTTCAGACCAATTTTGCTGTCACAGCAGGCTTTGGAGATAAACCGTTCAATTCCTCCAAACTGGAAGCACAGGAAATCGCACATGTGGTGCTGGCCATGCTTCAGATGCGGGACATTGGCTTCATCACCGAAGCAACCGTGTTTGCGACCAATCCGGTCGGATAAATTAAGTTCAAAGTTCAATGTTTTAAGTTCAAAGGATTTCTTTTGATTCTTTGATACGGGAGTTTTTAGAATCATTCCGGGTTCAGAGATTGCTACTTTATTGAAAGCACTGATGGAAGGATGAAGGGCTAAATAGTTGCTTTTTTCATAGGTTTTGTCCTTTCATTTGAAAGAATTCTGTCACAAGCAAAAGTTCAGACTTCATATTAACCCAGAATCCGCAATTGGAAAAGATCCATTACCCGAAATCGACTGATTCACATTCATTTATGGCCCCATTTCATTTTTCCCCGAAAGGGAAATTTATAGGTGTGAATCAGACGATTAACATCCTAATGCGGAATCTGGGATTAATACCCTGAAGATTTTAAAGTCTGCTATTTTGCTTAATTGTATTTTTGTGCAAATTGTGTTGAGCCTATGGATGTTTCACAACAAATAAAGGAGAGTATCACAGCAATAGAGCCCACAGCCAAAGTTGTTTTATTTGGCTCCAGAGCAAGAAAAGACAATTCTGAACATTCCGATTGGGATATTCTTGTTCTTTTGAAACAACCACAGGTAAGTCTTAAAGATGAACAACGAATCCGACATTCTCTTTTTGACGTCGAACTTGAAAATGGAGTATCCATATCGACATTTGTACAGCCTGCTTCTGTTTGGAGTCTGCCTGTTCCACCTAATCCATTGATGCATAAAATTAAAGTAGAAGGTAGGTTTTTATAGTCAGGAGGTGAAATAATACGTTTCATATCGCGTCCGAAAAGCCTTTGAAGCATATGATGACGCATTTATTCTCGCAACACATTCGCGTTGGAATGCGTGCGTAAATCGTTTGTACTATGCTTGTTTTTATATGATTTCAGCTTTGGCCATCCAAAATGATTTCGAAAGCCTAACACACTCGGGATTGAAAACTCTGTTTTCACTTCATTTCATTAAAACAGGGAAAGTTTCAAGAGAGTTTGGAAAACTATATTCTGATTTGTTTGACTGGAGACAGAAGGGCGATTACAATGACCATTTTGACTTTGATAAAGAATCTATTGAGCCGGTTATTCCAATTGTGAAAGCCTTTTTGGATGTTCTGGCTGATTTAATTGGAGTTGAGGAGGAAACTGATTGATGGTATGACTCCACTGTTGCAGAATAAGACAAACTGAACCGAAATCTGATTTCATATCAGACATCACTTTGAACTTGCTGTTATGAATTTATTTCCTTTAACCAACAGTAGCTTACTCAATAAATCCTTTTTAACATCTGCCCACCCATAGCAACTAATCATTCCTCAAACCATGTCGGGTGATTTCTGGTGGATAGATCCTGGTCTAAATATTCGGACCAGGACATTGTTTGGTTCTCTATTTCACCGGTCCCATCGCCATACAACAGGATGTGGTACGTATTTTCATTGTGTGAAATCGTGATTTTCCAACTGTTTGTGGTCTTATTTTCAATGGTATAACGCAGTTGACCATGTCGTTTCGATTTTTCAGTTTGGTCTGGATTATGCAACGTCATCAAATTGCTGATGGTTGGAAAAATCCGTTTCAAAGTGGCCATGTTGATCCACTCTTTCAGTTCAATGTTCACATATACTTCTCCGTACGTGAATGTAAAATCCGGCAGTGCTACGTTCAATTGTGCCAGTCCGGCGAGTAGTTCCTTACTCATATCGGAGGTAATCGTATTGGTTTTCAGGTCACGGAAGTACGATTCATTCAGGCGGATGTTTAAGACCTGATTGCTCAAACCACCATTTGCAACCCATTCCGGATAGTGAGGAGCCAGCCGTTTCATCTGCCAGATAATGGCAGCCAGAGAATCCACATCTTTTCCGGATTTTCGCAACGGTTGGGGGGCGTACAGCAGTCGGCTCAGATATTGGTAAGCAGCAGATCTAACATTTTGTTTGTCAGTTGCTTTCTGGTTTTGAAAAGCTTCAAAAAAAGGGCTCATCTTTTCACCGGACTGTATCCATACACCATTTCGATACAGGGCTTTGTAGCGTACAATCCCATTGTTGAATGCCTCGTAGGGACCATGTCGCAGACCGTTCAGGTAATTTACTTTCAATCTGATTTTGCCTGAAGAATCAGATTCCTGATACAGTCCGTCAATTTTACCGTCAACCAATTTTTGTGTCCTGATTTTGATTCCGTCCGGTGCATACTCTTCCACCAATTGCTCCCGGTTTTTACGGGTATCCGAACTTCGCAACTGACCGTTTTCAAAATATTTGAATTGCGAATAGGTTTGACCCAAATCGGTTTTCTCCAGTTCGACCCGCTCTTTCAGATTGCCATTGGAATACCATTCCTGATTGGACGTAACGGTTCTGCTGTTTTTGGGAATGTTCCGTTTCAAACTTTTTTCCCGGCCCGATTCATACCATTCCTGATACACGGTGTCGGCACCGGGCCTATGGTTCATCACCGATTTCATTTGCCCGGAAGGGAACCAGAAAAACTCCTTCCCTTTATCAAGCGTAAGGTTGACCAGTTCCTGCTCGTGAATCAGCAGACCCTTCTCTGTCCATTCTTTCAACCGGCCAATCCCGTTTTCGTTGAAATGGAATTGAAGAATGAGCTTGCCATTCTCCGACCATTCTTCTTTTTGTGCCTGAAAAGGAAATTTACCGGACGTGTTGTAGACATGGCGGGCTTTCAGTTTGCCGTTGCCGTGCCAATTTGTCCAAAGGCCATTTTTCAGTGCCTGGTCATACGAACCTTTGCTGATGGTGTCTCCCAGGAAATTGAAGGCGACAAAATCTCCATGTGGTTTACCGGCTTTGTAGTGTCCCGACTCTTTGTGGTGATTGGTTGACAGTACGTCAATCAACCTGCCGTTGTTGGCTCAACCAACAGAACAACGTATAACCATTGACCCAACCATTCCTAATTCTCAATTCCTAATTTGGCGCTAATGGCGCCACGCTGCAAGCCAAGCTTTGCATAGTTCCGCCTAATTCTCAATTCTTAATTCTCTAAAACGCTTCCCCAAACGATACATAAAAGCCGAAGTCACGTTGGTTGGTGAAGGCGAAGTCGAAGCGCATGTTGGTGTTTTCGGTCTGGTCCACTTTGATGCGCAAACCGGCGCCACCTGCTGTTTTAAGGGAGCCATTTCGCTCAGGGTTTTGAAAACTCACCACGTCGCCTGCGGCACCGAAGACCGTGAGGCCAAACCATTTGGAGAAATCAAACCGCCATTCGGTCTGGGCGGCAAAAAGGTTGTTGTCGCGTAACCGGCCCTGGTAAAATCCACGGAGCATCATCGGACCACCCAGCAAACTCAGCATCCGGTAGGGTGCCTCTTTCGATCGCAACTGCGCCACCACCTGAAACGCAAGAATGGATTTCTTCCCCGTCTTCTGGTAATACCGGGCATCGGCATCCAGATTGGCAAAGGTGAAATCACTTCCCAATACCTTCCCAAATCCGAGCGACTGCACGAATATCATCACCTCACCCGCCCTTGGATTCAACAAATTGCTCCGGGTATCGTACAAAAAGGAAGCGCCCAATCCCGAACTGATCCCCGTCTGAATCTGGTTGTACACAGCCGCATTGGTTTCTTTGTAATCGGGAAAACGCGTGTTGTACACCGATTGAAACTGCTGACTCACACCCAGGTACATATTGGGGCGCACCCGTCGGAAATAAACATTGTTGATTTCCAGTCGGTAGGCATCGTACAGCACTTCATTCGATTTGGGCGTCTTTCCACCCACACCCCAGAACAACTCCGGAAAGCGCATCCAGGCATTGTCGCCAATCAAAATCTGTTTGCGGGCAGTATCCGTCAGGACCCAGTCCAGATTGACGATGAATTGCTTTTTCGCGGTGTAGGCCAGTTCGGTTTTCACCACCGAATGGCGGGCATTGCTGTCACGAACCGGCACAAAATCAAGCAAGCCTACAGCACCGCCGTAAAATCCGGTTTCAGGTCCTGTTCCCAGAGTGGGCACGGCAAAAATGCGCTTGCGGTACCGGCGGACGGTATCTTTCTGACTTTCCGCTTCGGTTTTCAGGGAAACGGCCATTATGAACCCTGAGACTAGTATCCAAAATCCAATCCTCAAAACTTAAAATTATAGGTGATCGATGGTATAACCGGAAACAAGGAAACCTGTTTGGCCTGAAAGCCCAGAATCCGTCCGCTTCCATCCAGATTCTCGGTTTTGGTTTCGAAATAAATGAAGAAGGGATTCATTCGGTTGTAGGCATTGTAAATGGAAAAGGTGAGATCCGATTCGCCATGTTTTGGTTTCATTTTCAAAACCAGACCAATGTCCCAGCGGTGGTAGGGTTCCATCCGGAAACTGTTTCGTTTTCGCACCAGAGGAATCACATTCACCAGTGCTTCGGGATCGGTTGTGCCCGGCTGATCCTGGAAAAAGAACCGTCCCTCGGGAAGTGAAATGGCATTGCCTGAACCATACACCCAGGTGGTGGAAAGGTGCACCCGTTTCGAAATCTGGTACATCAGCACCACCGAAATGTCGTGTCGTCTGTCGTAACGCGGGTGAAAGGCTTCTCCAAAGTTGATGGTTTCGAACTGCCGCCAGGTGTACGAAAGTGTGTAGCCAATCCAGCCGGTGAGTTTTCCTTTTTTCTTTTCCAGATACACTTCGGTGCCATAAGCCCAGCCTTTTCCGAAAACAAAAACGGTGTCCAGCTTGTCGTTCACAAAAAAACTGGCACCGTCCTTCAGATCGATCTGCCGCTGCATTTTTTTGTAATAGAACTCGTTGCTGAAAAACAGATTGTCGTCCCAAAGCGAGAGGGAATAACTGGCCGCCACCTGGTCTGAAATCTGGGGTCGCACCACATTGTTGCTGGGATACCAAAGATCGGTCGGCAGAGAAGCGCCGGAATTGGAGGCCAGATGCAGATATTGATACATCCGGGTGAAATTGGCTTTGATGCTCACTTTATCCGATGCTTTATACCGGACGGAAACCCGTGGTTCGAGTCCTCCGAAATACTGACTTTTTTGTTGAAAGGATGTTGCAGCTACTCCGGAATTGACCTGCCATTTCTCAGACAAATCCCATTCGTTGGACAGAAAAACAGAAGCGGAACTGGCAGCCGGATTGGTACCGGAATTGAATTTGAACGAACCGTCGGCACTTGAAGCGGAAGCCCGACCGATCTCGAATTTATGACGGGTCAGAGAAATTCCCGCCTGCCATAAAATCGAACGCTGCGGTGTCCAGGTAATGTCGGACTTGGCGGTGTAATCCCGGATTCCGGAACCCAGGCCAAATGTAAACCCGGTGGTTTTGTTGGAGATATCGTATTGATAATCTGTAACTAAAACGTTGGTATTTAAAGCCAGATTGGGACTTATTTCGCGTTGCCATCTCAGATTGCCTACGGTATTTCCCCATTCAAACAAAACCGAGAAACGGTTTCGGCTGAAGGTAAACACGTCCCGTCCGTAATAACCAGTGAAGGTGATTTTGTCCTTTTTCGTGGGTCGCCAGGTGATTTTGGTGTTGAGATCCTGGAAGTAGTAATCGGGGATAGGACTGAAACCAATCTTTCCTTCCTGACTTTTGTTGTACATCCGGGTGAAGATATCGAAGTAGGTTCTTCGTCCGGATACTAGGACCGTGAGTTTGTCTTTGATGATGGGCCCTTCGACCGAAAGCCGGCTGGAGATGAGCCCGATTCCGCCCGCTACCTGCCATTTTTCCGGATTGCCATCCCTCATTTTGATGTCCACCACCGACGAAAGCCGTCCGGAATAACGTGCCGGAAAGCCACCTTTATACAGTTCGACACCCGAAACGGCATCGGAATTGAACACAGAGAAGAAACCAAACAGGTGATTGGGATTGTACACCGTTGCACCGTCAATCAGCATCAGATTCTGGTCGGGTCCGCCTCCACGCACGTACAATCCGGAGAAACCTTCTCCTCCGCTTTGGACACCTGGTTTCAGTTGCAGGGTTTTGAGAATGTCCACCTCACCGAAAATGGCAGGCAGTAATTTGGCTTCCTTGATGCTCAGATTTTCAACCGACATCTGGTTCACCGCCACTTTATCTTTCACCGATTTGTCGGCGGTGATGATCACATCGTTGAGTTCAATGGAGGAAAGTTCCACTTCAAGGCCACCGGCAGGCCAGTCTTCCACCCGGAATTTGTAGGTTTTGTATCCGGCATAACTCACCGTCAGTAATCCGGTGTCGAGCAATGATATGATGGAAAACTTGCCTTTGTCGTCGGTCAGCGTTCCCCGCTTTTCACCCACCAGATAAACCGCTGCCCCGATCAAGGGATCGCGGCCCGACACATCCACAACCGTTCCTTTCAATGTTTTCTTATTCTGACCCTGCATTGACAGGACAGTTAAGAAAAAGATCAGGCTGAAAAGGGAGCGAAAAGTCAAAATGAAAGAGTAGTTGATGAGTCGAAAAGTTTCGGGATCAGCGAGCCCGCCGTTCTGCAAATTGTCGTGCAAAATACGTCAGAATGATGGATGCCCCGGCTCTTTTAATGGCAGTGAGCGTTTCTTCCACAATCTTTTCCTCGTTGAGCCAACCTTTTTCGGCCGCTGCTTTTATCATCGCGTATTCTCCACTCACCTGATAAGCCGCAATCGGTAAATGCGAGGCATCGGCCAGCGATTTGATCACATCGAGATAGGCGAGTGCCGGTTTCACCATCAGGAAATCGGCTCCTTCGTCTTCGTCTAATTCGGCTTCGAGGAGGGCTTCTTTCACGTTGGCGTAATCCATCTGGTAGGTTTTCTTATCACCGAATTTAGGAGCAGACGAAAGGGCATCACGGAAAGGTCCGTAAAATCCGGAGGCATACTTGGCGGTGTACGACATGATCGACACATCCGTGAATCCGTTTTCATCCAGCACATTTCGAATGTAGCCGACCCGTCCGTCCATCATATCGGATGGTCCGATTATATCGGCACCTGCTTCAGCCTGCGCCAATGCCATATTTCCCAAAATGGGAAGGGTTTCATCGTTGAGAATTTTTCCGTCCCGCACCAGACCGTCGTGTCCGTCTGAACTGTACGGGTCCATGGCCACGTCCGTCAGAATCATGGCTTCCGGGAATCGGGCCTTCACATTGCGGATGATCCGGCAATAGAAATTGTCCCGGGCATAGGAATAGGTAGCGGTTTTGTCCTTTAGTGAATCGTCAACGGCCGGAAAGAGGGCAAACATATTGACGCCCAGTTTGAGGCAGGCTTCGATCTCCGCCAGGATCAATTCTTCTGAAAACCGGTAAATGCCCGGCATGGAGGTGATTTCTTCCTTTTTATTCTGACCATCAAGCACAAAAAGCGGGAAGAGTAGATTGTTCACCGAGACCTGTGTTTCCGAAATGGCGGATCGAATGGCGGCTGATTTGCGGTTCCGTCGTGGGCGTTGCGGCATTAGATATTCTGACATGAAAACTGTTTTTTTATTTATGTTTTGTCAATGAATTGAGAATCAGGCTGTCAATATTTCAACAAAAACGAAATATTGTTCGATGATAACAATTTCACCTTTACTTTTGTTGTCTCAAAAATACGCGATTAGGGAATGGCAATTATTATAACGGATGAATGTATCAATTGTGGCGCCTGCGAACCGGAATGTCCAAACACTGCCATTTATGAAGGCGGTATGGACTGGACCTGGGGCGGTGGCACAAAGCTAACAAAGGTTGACTTTCCGGACGGAACTTCTGCTTCCGGAACCGACAAACAAACCCCGGTATCAGACGAATTTTACTACATAGTAAGCGACAAATGCACCGAGTGCACCGGCTTTCATGAGGAGCCCCAGTGTGCGGCGGTTTGTCCGGTCGATTGCTGTGTCGACGATCCGGACTGGCGGGAAACCAAAGAGGAGTTGCTTGCCAAAAAGCAATGGCTTCACAACGAAACAGCATAATTTTTAAAACCGGTTTAGTGCCGGTTTTTTTATGTCGGGAAATTGCGAAAGGGGATTGGATTATGTTTGGATGGGATAATTGATTGGTAGGCAAAACAATTGTGTTTCAGGTTTGAAATGGAATTCATCCCCTTGGGGACCCAACGATCGGTAGAAACACCAAATTGAAAGATCATTAAGTGCCTATGGGCACGAAATATTGAAAGGCCAGACGAGATCTGGTTTTTCAATAACGTTTGTCCCCTTGGGGAAGTTTAGCTACAGGCAGGCTGATAATCTTTCGCGGTTTATCATCGCACTTCTCCCCAACAAAAAAGCCACACCGTCTGGCATGGCTTTTTTTCTTTTTGAGAGATTGTTTCCCTATTTCTTTATCCAGCGAATCACCCGTCCTGTTTCCTGAACTTTGACGGTATAAATTCCGGCTGCCCAGTTTTCGGTGCGGATGGTTTCGTTGGCATCTGCGTCATTGATCTGATATACCTTCTGGCCCAAACTGTTGTAGATGGTGTAGTGGTAACCAGATTTCTCTTTGGTGCTCAATGTCAAGGAAGTGTTGCCCGGATTTGGCATCGCCTTCAGATCAACTTTACACAAGCAAACCGGATCAACGCCATCGATGATCTGCAGATCCGATGCTCTTCTTGGAATCAATTGGTAGCCTCCAACCCAAGGTGCAGTACCTGTGGCAAACTGACTTCCCATACCGGTCAATGTAAACGGAGAAGTCGGGGCTACCTGAGTATAGAGTTCACAATCGTTGTCAATCCGAACATCCGTTACATTGGCTCCGTCGGTCACTTTTACTGTGAATCCGGATGCACCGGTTCCGGTTGTCCAGGCGGTTGGATCAACCAATGTCAATGGACCATTCAAAATGACCAGATCGGCTTCCTTAAGTTCATCCAATACCGTTACAGCTGTGGGTGTTTTAATCGGACGATTGGTTGCCAGCAACACCATCGAATCCGGCGTAATCTGACTCAGTCCACGGAAAACGGCAATGGTTCCCATGATTTTCACCGAGTCGCCTTCTGTCAATGTGGAGATTCCACTCGCAAAGCTGGTTTTGAAAACCCCGATTCCGCCTGTGGCATCGCGGATGAACATCTGATAACCGGCTCCGGCTGGAGTCAGTCGCTGGTTCAATCCATAAATGGTTCCATAAATCCGGACATTCTTTCCAACGGAATCCGCCTGATTACCTGTGTTATTTCCTCTGATCACGGCAATGGTGCGGGTAGGAGGGAACGGCTCCTGAGTGGACCCGTCATTGGCCAGAATGGTGACGATGTGCAACGAATCCAGACCCACACTCGCAAACGGAGGAAATCCAGCGGCGTTGTCTTTGCGCAAAACCAATTGAATGGTTTCTGCACCTTCCTGGATGGCATCGTCAATCAGTTTGATTTTGAATTGAGCCGAGCTCGCATTGGCAGGGAACATCAGGATGGTGGCCGGATTTTCGAAATCACTTCCACCTGTGGCGGTTCCTCCTTTTACAATCACCTGAATTTTGTAAGCCTCAGCCGGAGCTGGGGAAATCAAAACATTTACACGGACGGTATCGTTCGTTTCACCCACCGACTGAGATGCGATGGCAAAGCTGGCAACTGGTCCGGATGGTGAACCTGTCGGAATCAAATCTGAATTTCTACGAGGGATTAACTGATAACCGGTCGCAGGGAACGGAGCAACCGGAGTTGGTGTTCCGGGAACAAACTGCGAGCCCATACCGATCAAATCGAAAGCTCCGGTTGGGGCGGGCTGATTGTAAAGTGGACAATCGTTGTCGATTCGAACATCGGTGATATTAGTACCGTCTGTAATCTGGATGGTAAATCCACTTGGACCGGTTCCGGTTGTCCAGGCGGCTGGGTTCACCAGGGTTACGTTGTTGAAGCGAACCAGTTTGGCTTCTTCCGTTTCTCCAATGTTGGAAACAACGTCAGGATTTATAATCGGACGGTTGGTGGCAAATCGGACTATGGAATCCGGATTGATCTGACTCAAACCCCGGAACACTTCGACTTTCCCCATGATTTTGATGGAGTCTCCTTCGGTGAGGTTTTGAATTCCGCTTACGGTTGAGGTCTTGAAAATCCCAATACCGCCCGTTTCATCGCGGATGAACATTTGATAACCTGCTCCCGCTGTGCGCTGGTTCAATCCATATACAGTTCCATATACACGGAACGACTTTCCAACCGAATCCGCCTGGTTGCCGGTGTTGTTTCCTCTGATTTCCGCGATTTTTCGGGTTGGAGGAAACGGCTCGTTTGTCTGAATGTCGTTATCGGTGATGGTGAACGTGAAAATCGAATCGGCTCCGATTTCATAGGCGGTATCCGAAGGAAGTCCTGATTTGCGAAGGACCATAGTCAATGTTTCGGTGTTTTCAAAAACGACATCGTCGATGAACTGAACCGATAAATCAGCCGCCAGTGATGTGAATGGCCCAATCAAAGCGGAAGGAGGATTTGACTCGACATAATCAGTGCCTGCGGATGCTGTTCCTCCTTTGAAATAAATGGTTGGAGTTGTTAACACAGATGGTGCACCACTCATCACTATCGGAGCGAATTCGAAGTTGTTACTTTCTGTTATGGTAAGTGAAGTTGAGGAGAACGTCACTTTCGGCTTAGATGTTACGACCGGAGTCGTGATAACGTCCGCCAGTTTTCTTGGAATCAACTGATACCCTCCATTCCATGGGGCGGTTGTGGTCACGCTGAATTGGGAACCCATTCCGACAATGTCAAACGTTCCGGTTGGAGCAGGCTGGGCATAAAGTGGGCAATCATTATCGATGCGAACATCGGTTGTGTCGGTTCCTTTGAAAACTTTGACAGTGAATCCTGTTGCACCCACACCGGTTGTCCATTTGGTTGGATCTACAAGATTAACACCATTGATGCGGACCAGGTCAGATTCCAGTGACTCGTTTACCTTAAGCGCAACGGTTGGATTTTTCAGGCTCCGTCCGGTTGCCAGGATTACCATTGAATCTGGCGTGATCTGACTCAATCCACGGAACACATTGATGGTTCCCATTACTTTTACCGAATCGCCTTCTTTAAGGACAGGAATGTTGGCAAAGCTGGATGTTTTGAAAATTCCGATACCGCCTGTCGCATCACGAAGATACATTTGGTAGCCACCGCCAACAGTGGTTAAGCGTTGGTTCACGCCATAAACGGTTCCGAACAAACGAACATTGCGTCCGGTTGAATCAGCCGCATTGCCTGTGTTGTTTCCACGTACCTGAGCGATTGTGCGGGTAGGTGGAAAGGATGGGGTAGTGGTAATATCCTGAATGGACAAATTCAAAAGAGAATCGGCATCGATTGTAAAGCCTGTTGAAATAGGACGAATCGCCCAGACAGCTGTTTCCGTTTGTTCAGCCAATCCATCCTCAGTCGCGTTTAAAATAAATTTTGCGGAATCGCTTCCAGTCAGAATTTGGACATTGGATAAAATACCCGCTGTGATGGAATAATCCGGACCGGTAATATTTCCCGACTTCTGTACAACTTTAAATGAAATATCAGAAGTGGCTGCAGTTGAAAGTTTTAATTTCAAAGTGATCGGCGAACCTTCAACCACATTTGCTGTGTTGGCGGTCCATTTTAAAGAAGGTGTATTTCCCATTCCGCCCTGTGAAATCGTGCCATATACCCGGATCGAATCGAGACGCCATGTGCCTGCATCTGCTTCCGCTCCGTAGCCATAATAACGGAAAGCAAGAGTAGTGGAAGAAGCGATATTTTTAAAAGCGGCTCCAAGAGAAGTCCGTTGATTATTGCGGGTCAGATTGTCATCCGGAACCTGGATTACAGAAAGGTCTGATCCAAAATTATCCAGACTACTTCGTACAGCAAACGTCCGGATGCCAGTGTTGGATCGCCTTTCGGAAACCACGATGCTATCCAGATTCAGCACATATCCGGTGTTGGATTTGATTTGAAACTGGTAGTAATCAGCTGTGTCCAATGAGGTAGCCGTGGTAAATCCCAAAGAGCCAAAGGCATTGGCCGCCAGGTTTGCTGTCACACCACTTCCCCGACGGATATTGCTGAGTGCTCCGTTTGTTGGTTGTCCATTTGGAGGCAATGTGGCCTCGTTCCCGGCTGCACCCTGAAAACCATATACCTGAATGATTTGGGCTTCCGAAAGAAAACCAGTGACCAGAAAGGCGAGTAGTAAAAGATATCTCATTGTGGTAAATCGTGGTGTATAGTCCTTATTTCCTTCTGAGCCAGATGCTTCCGCCTTTGTTTTCAAGGCAAAGTGGCATGTGTTTTTTAAACCATCCTTCGTGGTGTTCTTCCAGAAATGTATTAAACATCACCACTTCAAATTCAGGATTGTACATCAGAAAAGCTCTCAGAATGTAGATTTCATTGAACCCAAACCAGTCGTTTGGCTTCATCACCCAGCTTCTTGGGTATTCCATCGGCGTAAATACATCATGAAAATGGATGTACACACCCGATTTTAATTTTGGAAGAACTTCAAAAAAGATAAAGTTGACATCGCTTCCGGTTTTGCTCACGTGGCTGCTGTCAACAAATAGAAAATCACCGGCTTCCAGTGCCTCAAATTCTGAAAGGGGAACCTGCTGAATGGGTTTTTCGAAAATCCGGTTCTGGCTCTTATCCGCATCTTTCAGCAAAGAATACAATCGTTCCGGATAAGGTTCGATGAAGGTAAGTTTGGTCTGATTGTTCAGAAACCGCTCGTTGGTGTCGATCATCACAGCCGAAGAATGTCCGGAACCAACTTCAATAATGCGCTTTGGCTGAAAATGCCGCATCAGCATGTACAGAAAGATTCCATCAGAATACGAGAAAATCCCGTTGCCCAGAAAATACCGGAATCCAGGTGTTTGCTCTACCGGAAAAGGAAGCTCTTTGTATTGCGGAATGAGTTGCTCCAGCAACGCCAGTTGTTTTTCTTCCTGAAAGTCAATTCCATGAATCGTCTTTTTGGACGTATCGAATACAACATCGGCATACGATTCCAGTTCTTTAGCGTTCACAAGTGGGTTGTAATAATGCCCCGGTGGGTACCAGGTTTTATACTTCCTGAGCTCCTTATTGAGATGGCTAACGTATGGAAGGCTATTGAGAATCCCTTTAATGGTATCTTTTAACATGTATTGTTGGAATAAAAACAGTCTTGGAGAACGACCGCAAAGAAGCAAAAAAAGACGTAAGGTTTCTCTAATCCGGACACCAAATTTTCGTCAGTGGTTGATTTTTCGAACCATTGGGCATGTTGTTCCCGTCTGTTTTTTCATCCTTGCCACCCGAATCTGGTAAAGATGCGATCCACTCAAACGGATCAAACTTCCTCTGAACGGACGCCTTAGAGCCATCATTCGGCACCGTCAGAAAAAATTATTTCAGCCAAATGGTAAAATCAAAACCAGTATTTCGGGTAACCTTGCACTTTTGCAGGCAAATTCCTTTCAGACGGAATCCTTAATCTTTCAGAGCTTGAACATTCTCATCGTTAAAATCGGGGCCATTGGAGACGTGGTGATGTGCCTTCCTTTGGTGGCGCACATCCGGAAAAAGCATCCGGGCGCCCGAATAACGTGGCTATGTGGTTCACAGGTCGCTCCGATGTTGCGTCAGTTTCCCGACATTGATGAGGTGCTGGAAGTGGATGAGAAAAGTCTGATGACGGGTTCGCCTTTCGCCCGGATTTCCACCATTCTTTCCGTCTGGAAGAAACTCGGTTTCCGGAATTTCGACCGAACCCTCTATTTCTATTACAGCAATCTGTACAGGTTGCTCCTCCTTCCGGCTTCATCAAAAAGGACGGATCGCTTCGAACGCAATCCGGCTAAACGACAAAATCCCATTCCCGGTCGCCATCATTCCTGGGACTACATCCAGACCTTCGAAAATTCGGACGGCCCCTTTCAGTTTGATCTTTCCTATCCAACATTCAGCTACCAGAATACAGGTTTTGAAAACCTCCATTCCAGACAGAACACAGGTAAAAAACGCATTGCCCTGTCGTGTGGTGGTGCGAAAAACCTGCTTCGGGATGACGATTTACGAAGATGGCCGGTGAACCGTTACAGAGAACTGGCTCTGCTTTTGACACAAAATGGATACGAACTCATTCTCACAGGGGCTCCGTCAGATCTTTGGGTTCTTGAGCATTTTGAAGGGATCGAGTACCAGAATTTCATCGGTAAAGCGGGCCTGAATGATTTCATTTTATTGCTGAAAACCGCCGATCTCCTGATCACACACGACAGTGGGCCTTTGCATCTGGCCGATCTGGCGAATTGTCCTGTCCTTGGGTTGTTTGGTCCCACGATCCCTCACGAAAAAGCCAGTCTGCAAACCCACTCAGCCTGGATATGGGGCGGCGAAAATCTGCATTGCCGGCCTTGTTATGACGGACGGAACTATTCGGTTTGTTCCAGCAACGATTGTCTGAAACAGGTTTCGGCCCAAACAGTTTTTGCGAAGGCAGTGGGAATGCTCTCTGAATAACTAAGGCTGATACCGGATCGCAACCTTGCTGCAATACGAATCGACCAGCGGTTTGGCTTCTTCCATGCCCATGGTGAGTGATTGGTCAAGATCAGTGCAGGCCGAAACACTGTCACCCAAAGCCAACGAAACCGATCCTCTGAAAAAATACAATCGTTTGTCGTCTGGCATCTGTTTCATACAATCGTTGAACGCAATGAGCGCCTGCGGGAGCCGTTTCAACTGGTACAACATCAGTGCTTTCCCGTACAGTGCCGGATAAAACCGGGAATTGATCCGGAGGGTGGTGTCGTAATAGGAGAGGGCCTTCTGTTTATTGTTGAATTCATCAGAAAACAGTTCACCCAGATAAAAAGCCGCCGTATCGGATGCCGGATTGATGATTCGGGCCGTTATCAGGTCGTCGCGGGTTTTGTCAACACTATCCATTCGATAGTACACTTCGGCCCGCTCGATGTACCATTGCGATCGGGGCTCATCGCCATACCGGATGGCATTGTTCAGGTCCCGCATCAGCAGTGGCAATTTGGTGGTGACGGTTTTTAGATATTGGTACCGGGCGAAATAGGCATCGGCATAGGTTTCGTCAAATTCGAGGGCCGTGGCAAAATCTCCTCTTGATAAATGGTCTTTGGCTGTGTAACGGTTCATCATATCCCCAAACCACAAAAACAACATGACAAAACATCCGATCACCAGAAGTGTGAGAGCAAATGAATGGACCGTCACTTTTTCACGAATCGGTGGGCCGGTGTATTTCCGGTAGGCTTCTCTATCAGGACGGCGTCTCTGGTATTCCTCTCTTTCTTTCTCTCTCCTTGTTTTGGGTACTCCCCGATAGGCCGGGTCTGGAGATGGTTGTTTTGAGGATGATTGATTTGCCTGATACAGTTTATAAAATAACCGGAGATCGTAGAGGTCTTTTTTAGACGGATCCGAAAGTGTCTGGTAGGCTTCCAGAACTTGTTTGAATCGCTCTTCGTGTTGTTTCGAACCCTGGTTTACATCGGGATGATGCTTCAGCGCCAGCCGTTTATAAGCCGATTTGATTTCTTCAGGTGTGGCCCGGATTCCCACCCCCAGTATCTGATAGTAATTTTCGGCCACGCTCTGATTGATTCGTTCACAAATCTACGAGCCGGAAGTGGATTTTTCAGACCATCGGGCCAAAACGTTTTCCGGGAAGTGATTTTACCAGGCCCTGAAATTCAAGATTGAGGAGCATCGAGGCCAGTTGATTGATCGGAATCTGGGTCCGCCAGGCAATTTCGTCCATCAGGATTTCGCCATTCAGGTCCATCAGATCAAGGATCCGGATTTCGGGATCGGACAATCCTTCGGGTCTTTCCTTTTTTCGTTTCTTTCGGAAACCCGTTTCATCGTCCAGTTGCCAGCCCATGCTTTCCGCCAGTTGTGAACCCGACAATACGATGCCGGCAATGTTTTTTCGGATCAGTTCGTTGCAGCCGGACGAGGCTTTCTGCGCAATGTTGCCGGGTAAGGCAAACACATCCCGGAAGTAATCCGAACCCAGGTGTGCGGTAATCAGCGCCCCACCTTTTTCCATCGCTTCCACCACCCAGATAGCATCGGCCAGTCCGGCAATAATGCGGTTTCGGGCTGGAAATCGGGGTGCATCCGGTTTGGTTTTCAATGGATTTTCGGTGAGAATTCCGCCGTTTGACAACATGGCCTGCGCCGTTTGTTTGTGAGAGGAAGGATAAATCTGGTCGATTCCGGTTGCCATCACACCCCAGGTTTCCATACCCATTTGAAGGGCGGTTTTGTGGGCTGCTATGTCGATTCCATAGGCCAGTCCACTTACGATCACCGGTTTGTAGGGCTGCAGTTCTTCCAGAAACGATTCGATGGCCTGCTTCCCATAACTTGTTGCCTGCCGCGTCCCCACTATTGCAAGGGTATGTTGTGCTTCAAAATGAAAATGACCCTTTCCGAAAAGAACCGGCGGTGCATCCGGAATGCTTTTCAAACGGACGGGGTAGTCCTGTTCCAGGTAATGCACCATAAATCCACCTTCCTTTTCAATTGCTTCTGCTTCTTTCTCTGCTCGCAGTAAGGCATCCTTTTTCTCCGATTCCAGACTCGATATCAGAGATGGACCGATCCCCGGAATTTTGGTCAGTAGTTTTTTTGAGGCTTTGAATGCTTCTGATGGCGAACCGGAGTAGGCAACCAGTTGTTTCAGTAACACATTCCCGATTCCTGGAATGGAATTTAAGGCCAGCGTGTAAATGGCTTCTTCTTTCAATGTTGTAAATCCTTTAATTTAGCCCCGGCAATTTGCCCGATTTTATTTTGTTCCCAAAAAGGAACCACCAGTTTTTTTTTATCATTCCTTTCAGTGACTCCGGAAACCTTATTTCAAACCAATCCTCCGCTCATTTTTCAGGAATGGAATCGTCCGGAATTTACGAAAGCCCGCATCTCGGTGACCGTTCTTCGGGCCGATCTCATTCACCCCTGGGTGCAGGGAAACAAATGGTATAAGCTGAAACCCTTTCTGGAAAAGGCCGCCATGGAAAACCGGGATGGATTTATATCCATGGGCGGACCCTATTCCAATCACCTGATTGCGTTGGCGTTTGCGGCTTCTGAATTAAAACTGAAGGCTTATTTTTTCATTCGGGGCGAAGAGCATGAATGGAAGAACAACCCGGCCGTATTGAAAATGAAAGAATGGGGTGCCGTCCTTCTCCCGGTAAGCCGCAGTGCATACAGAGAAATGCACCAGAAATCAGAAGCCGAAAATACACAGATGGCGGTGGCGGAGAGTAAGGTTTGGGTTCCGTTGGGTGGATCGTCTCCGGTTTCCATCCGATCGGTGGCAGACTGGGCAAGGCAGATCACGGATGAGGCGATGTTCGATACCGTCATTTTACCCGCTGCTTCGGCCGGTACAGTTTCCGGCTTTTCGGTGGGTTTGAAAGACGGTCCCCGATTATTGGCGGTCGAGGTGTTGAAATCAAATGGCGGACTGAAAGTAGAATCGGACTGGTTGCTTCGGGCATCGGGCTTTCGGAGTTCGGTTCCGGTTGAGTGGATGGATGCGTATCACGAGGGTGGTTATGCCCGGATTTCGGACAGATTAACATCCTTCTGCCGGGAGGTTTTGGAGGAAAGAAAGTTTCCTGTTGAACCCATTTACTGCGGGAAGGCATTTTTCGCGGTGTCAGATTTAGCTGGAAAAGGATATTTTAAAGAAGATTCAAGGATTTTGTTGATTCACACAGGAGGGATATTTCCCTGGAATTCGACGCTTTTGGGCTGATTATTCCGAAATTCACTTGTTTTCAAGGTTTTATGGCAAGTCGGGTACTTATGTCAGGATTGTACCGAAATGCGATGCTCGTAATCGGTTCGCAGCCCCCACTTTTGACCCGTGGTTTTTGGATAATGCAACAGAGACATTTAAGATTCGAAGTTAGCATTATTGAAAAAGGTTTAGTTAATGATCAGAAAAAGTTTCGTCCTTGACGAGACTTTTTCTTTTTTAGGTCAACCCGATTTTCAGCAAACCAATTCCTCCGTTGGGCTCAGCGTTTTCTTTTCGTCCGTGTGTGTGCGAATGTCTCCATCGGGCGAGGCTCTCAGCCTCGTTCGCACTATTTTATGGCCTCTGGCCAATTTACTGCTTTCTACTTTATCTAAGAAAGATGTAGAAATCTGTTTGCTAAAAGCACATCAAATCAATAAGCAAAGAATACAGCCCAAGGCATATCATTGTCAATAGAGGCTGGAAGCCTCGGAATAGACCGGACGTGGCGGAGCCTCGCCCGATTTGAGTCGAACCATCAGGCCGCTTTCTGCTGATATAAATGCTGTTGGAACTCGATGAACAGGCGGCTGATCGCGGAAACATTCCCCAGAATCTCTTTTGCATCTTCAAGCGACTGGTATTTGTTCGTAAGCAATATGGGCAGTTTTTCCTGGTCAAGTTCTTCAACACCAGTCTCAATGTATTTGCTCAAAACGAATTCAATAAACTCTTTCTGTTTGTTGTCAAGCAATGCGAAAATGGTCGCTTGTGCTGCGGCAACTCTTGCTTCTCGTGTCATGGGTTTTGTGTCGCTGTTGAACACATATTCCAGTACATCAAACAGGTCACTTTTTTCAGCGTCGATGAGCTTTTGTAATGTAGTCAGTTCATCCTTGCCAAAACCAGCTGCATCCAATTTTTCCAGAAGGGTCCGTCGTGTCATTGGATTGCTCCAAATGGTTCTTAACTCTTCTTCACTTTTGAAAAGGTTCGGCAACTCTCCAAACAGATTATTCAAAAATTCTTCTGCTGAAATGGGTTTCCCGTCGGCACTCCAGAATGACGTAGAAATCATAGACTGGATTTCTCTTTCCTTTCCATCCTTCAGCTTCACTTTTACTCTTTTACGCTTGTTGCAATCGCACTTCAATTCCCCGCAAATGGGGCAAGGGTCTTTCGGTTTTGGTTCGCAAATGCAAGGTATCTGGTTGCACTCTTTACAAGGTTGCGGAGGTGGTTTTGGCCCGGACTGGCATTCACAAACCAATTGTCCGCAGGTTTCACATGGTAACGCATCGCCATCCCATTCAGGGTCTGAAAAGTGGTGATACGCATCCACAAAATCATAAATGGTGAAGAAGTCTTTGCCATCAAACAACCGGGTTCCGCGACCCACAATCTGCTTAAATTCGATCATGGAGTTTACCGGCCGCATCAATACGATGTTCCGGATATTTCGGGCATCGACTCCGGTCGAGAGTTTTTGCG
Source organism: Spirosoma fluviale (assembly GCA_945883425.1). Classification (GTDB taxonomy): domain Bacteria; phylum Bacteroidota; class Bacteroidia; order Cytophagales; family Flexibacteraceae; genus CAMDMI01. The sequence continues at coordinate 3,763 of CAMCXM010000008.1, read as the reverse complement.
AAGTCGTTAAAATGGTCGGAATCGTTTTCTCATTGTCCTGAAACTCCCTCAAAAATTGTTCACCCACTTCTCCATCATTTGCTGTTACGCGAACGCAATAATTGGGGTCTGTGCTTTTCTTCAGTTGATTCACCAGATCCCGGACGGCAGCAGCGTGGTCTTGTGTGGCGCAAAAAATGATGGCCTTTTCTTTTTGGTTGGCATCGTCCATATAAAGCTGAACCCGTTTTGCCTCCCTCGCCTTTATTTCGATGATCCGGTTGAAGTCCCCCTCCTTGTATAATTTCCCTTCTTCAATCTCACCTTCTATGATTTGGTCATCACTCGTAAAGATGTAATCGTCCAGCGTGGTTTTAATACGTTTTACTTTGAATGGTGTGAGGAATCCATCGTTGATTCCTTCTTTGAGTGAATACACGTATACCGGCTCGCCAAAGTATTTGTAGGTATCCACATTGTCTTTACGTTTGGGGGTGGCGGTTAAGCCCAATTGAACAGCGGGTGAGAAATATTCTAAAATGCCTCTCCAGTTTCCTTCGTCGTTTGCTCCACCCCGGTGGCACTCGTCGATGATGATGAAATCAAAATAATCGGCAGGGTATAATTGATAATTGACAGTTGATAGTTGATAATTCGTAAGCGGCTCTGCTGCTAAAGACAAACTTCCTTCTTCATATTCCATTGTTAACTCACCATCTTTTCCTGTCATAAATGTTTGAAATATGGTAAAGAAGATGCTGCCGTTTGTGGGTACGGTCCCTTTTTTGCTGATTCCCTTTGGGTTTATGCGGACCAACGCATCCTCGGGAAATGCGGAAAAGGCATTGAAGGCCTGATCGGCTAAGATGTTGCGGTCGGCTAAAAACAAAATGCGGGGTCGGCGACTGCCGTCACGCTTTAAGTTCCAGCGGGTTTGAAACAGCCTCCAGGCAATTTGAAAGGCGATGAATGTTTTTCCTGTTCCGGTGGCAAGGGTTATTAATATGCGATCGGCACCGTTGGCAACGGCTTCTAACGTATTGTTTACCGCAATCTCCTGGTAATATCGGGCTCCTTTTGTACCGCCAACATCTTCAAATGGAATGGCGGAAAATTTCTCTCTCCATTCGTTTTGAATGGCAAAGGTTTTATTCCAAAGTTGTTCGGGTGTGAGGTAGTCATTGACTAGACCCTCCGCACCTGTTTTCATACAGATGCTGTAAATCTCTTTTCCGTTGGTGCTGTAGGTGGTTTCGAGGTTAAGCTTCTCTGCGTATTGCTTGGCTTGGGCTACGCCTTCGCCGACACCCAACTCATCGCTTTTGGCTTCTACTACAGCCAGCTTTATGCCTTTGTAAACCAGTACATAATCAGCAGTAAGCTTTTTGGATCTTCCACCACCGGTTTGGATTTTACCGGCGGTGATGTTGTATTCACGAAGAATTTTGGAGCCCTCAACAACGCCCCAACCGCAATCCTTTAGTTTGGGGTCTATGAGTTCGGCTCTGGTTTCTGCTTCGTTCATTGTTCTTCTCCTTTAATTGCGTTTACGATTAATCTTTCCAGTTGGTCTTTCGGCAATAATTGGTATTCCCCAACGCCAATGGGCTTTTGAATGTCTTGCAGCGCAATTTCCACATCCAAATGGTCCTTATCGGCACAAAGAATAATACCAATGGATTGATTTTCGTTTTCTCCTTTTTCTAACTTGTCAAGCAAACCTAAGTACAAATTCATTTTGCCAATGTATTCGGCTTTGAAACTGCCGATTTTTAATTCTATGGCTACCAAACTGCGTAACCCACGATGAAAGAAAAGCATATCGACAAAATATTCTTTTCCGTTGTATTCCAGGCGGTGTTGGTTGCCGATAAATGAAAAACCCTTACCCAATTCCAATACAAAATGTTTGATTTTCTCAATCAGACGTTTTTCTAATTCCAACTCTTTTACAGGTTCGGTTATGCCTAAAAAACCAAGATTGTAATGGTCTTTGAACACTTCGTTGGCATATTCGGAATGAATGGCGGGAAGCGTTTCATTAAAGTTGTGCGATTTGATTTGTTTCTGCTTTTGGCTGAAACCATCCATTTTAATGGCATTGAGCAACAAATCTCTGCTCCATCCTTTTTCAATGGTTTCATTTGCATAAAATGCTACCGCTTCAAGTGATGGCGCTTTGTTGATTAATAGCAAATTATGTCCCCATGGCAAAACTGCTACGGCTTGTAGCAGTTTTGGGTCGGCCAAATGATAACGCTCATAAAATAGCTTCATATTCCACAAATTGCGGGGCGATAAGCCCATATCGGGAAATTCGGTTTTAAGGTCTGCCGAAAGTTGATTGACAACACTACTGCCATACCCTTCGGAAAGTTGTTTTTCAAACAACAATTTACCCAGATTCCAATATACGGATTGCCTTGCGGCATTTATCTGTCTGGCAACCATAATCCGGGTGGAGCGAATTTGCTCCACGGCTTGTTGCAGTAGGTTGCCGTATTCTTCCTGGTTAATGATTGCAATTTCCTGTTTCATTGTCCATTATCCATTGTCCATCATCAATTGTCCATTATCCATTGTCCATTATCCATTGTCCATTGTCCATTGTCAATTGTCCATTATCAATTGTCAATTCTCCTGCGAACGCCTTTTGTAAAATCGATTTTTTCAGCTCTTCCAAATCATGAAGTTTTTGCTGATAAATGGCTTCGAGTTTTTTGGTTTCGGCGGATAGGGCATTGAGTTTTTGGACGATGGTTTTTTGGGCGTTTAAAGATTTAGGAAATGGGATTAATAGTGCAGATAGAGAGCCTTGATTTAAACTCTTTATTCCAACACCATTGCCACCATCAACTAAAATCTTTCTAGTTGATGAAATCTTTAAGTAGTTACACAGATAGATAGGGTCAATATCATTTGTGTTTAGCCTAATTCGAATTGTAAAACCAGAATGAGATACTTTTCCAACTACCTCACTTGCTAAAAGAGTTCTACCTATTAATTGAGGATTTCCATTTGAGCGAACCGCCAAAATATCTCCTTCTTTCAACAAATCTAAATCATTCAATTTTCCATCTAAGGTAACTGTTTCAAGGGTTTCGAATGGAACCCAAAAACTGTTTTGAAAATCTTTTACTCCAACAATATTGATTTTTTCACCATTACTGCTTTTGGTGAAATTCATCCCATTTCTAAAACTTGCAACTTCCCCCAATATCCTCTCCTCCCAACCTTCCCCCTTATCCTCAAACACCCCTTGCAAATAACTCTCAAACAGCTCTCGGGCATTTTTGAGGTTTTGTTCGGCATTGGCTTTTGCCTTGGCTATGGCGGCAAAAGCTTCGTCTAATACTGCTACGATGCGCTGTTGCTCGGGAAGTGGCATCCATAAAAACGGTTCATTTTTGTAATCCTTAAAATAGATATGCGGAATGGCTGCTCCTGCAACATACTTCTTGAAGTCAATTGAAATCAGATTGTAGTACAAATAATTTAAGTCAATATTTTCTTTGGGTAGGATATATTGAAGTGTTCCAATAACAGATGTGAAAGCATCCATTTTTGTAACTCTGCCAACACCCGAACCATCTTTAACAATTGACAAGTATCGTCTATCCTGGTGATAGAAACTTACATTTTTAATTAAGCCACTTGCCCCAAAAATTGGGTATTCTCCAACTTCATCGTTAAGCTGATTTTGAGACACATTTGAAGAACCTCTTTCACAAACCTCCCCCAACTTTTTTATCTCCCAACCTTCCTTCATATTCATCGATTCAAA
>CAMCXM010000007.1 GCA_945883425.1 Spirosoma fluviale | reverse complement strand
CGGCATCAAAGTGCCAGGTTATACCTCAAACTCAACCTTGACAAGGGGAGAAACTTTAGGACGTTATCTATGTAACAAGGCGCTTACCCCCTCTCTGGTCAAGGTGCGAAATCCTAACTTAAAAACCAAAAACAAACATATAAGGCACTTTGGATCGGAGGTGGTTCTGGTTTCTACCGATAGTTTGTCCCCAGGGGGACATGAAAATGAGATAAAATGCTGCGTGTAAACCCCCAACCCGTCTGACCTTCGGTACCGACGAAGTTGTAAGTAGCTGGTAGATAGTAGCTGATAATTAGTAAAAAAATCAGTGTTAAGTAGTTGGTAATTAGTAAAATTTCGAATTTTAACCACTAACCACTAACCACTAACCACTAACCACTAACCACTAACCACTAACTGGCGCCAAGGCGCCACGTTCCGCACTAACCACTAGACTCGTTCCAAAACCGCCGCATACCCCTGCCCAACTCCAATGCACATCGTAACCAGTGCGTGGCGTTTTCCGCTGAGGCTGAGTTCGATGGCGGCAGAATAGGCGATGCGGGCACCCGACATTCCCAGTGGGTGACCCAATGCAATGGCGCCACCGTTCGGGTTGATGCGTGGATCGTTGTCAGAGAGTCCCCATGCTCGGATGCAGGCAAGACTCTGGGCGGCGAAGGCTTCGTTAAGCTCAATAAGATCGATCTGCTCCATCGTCAACCCAGCTTTGCGGAGGGCCTGGTTGCTGGCTTCAACCGGACCGATTCCCATGATCCGGGGTTCCACACCCACCACGGCGGAACTCACAATCCGGGCCAGTGGCTTCAGATCGAGGTCAACCACTGCATCACCGGAGGCGATCAAAACGGCAGCGGCTCCGTCATTCAATCCGGATGCATTGCCAGCGGTGACGGTGCCACCCTGTGAACGGAAGGAGGGGCGAAGTTTGGCCAGACCTTCGAGACTGGTCGCAGGTTTGACAAATTCATCCGCCGAAAAAAGGACGGGATCGCCCTTCTTCTGGGGAATGGAAACGGGGGCAATCTCCCGGGCCAGTCTGCCCGATTGCTGGGCCTGGGCGGCTTTATGCTGACTGTGAAGGGCAAAGGCATCCTGGTCTTCCCGGCTGATGTTGTATAGATCGGCCAGGTTTTCAGCGGTTTCGCCCATGGCGTCGGTGCCGTATAGTTCTTTCATCCGCTTGTTCACAAACCGCCAGCCGAAACTGGTGTCGAACATTTCAGCGTCCCGTCCGAAAGGAGTGGAGGTTTTAGAAATCACCCAGGGAGACCGGGTCATGTGCTCCACACCACCGGCGATGAACAGATCGCCGTCGCCTGCCTTGATGGCCCGGTTGGCCTGAATAACGGCCGATAAGCCGGAAGCACAAAGTCGGTTGACGGTTTCTCCGGGAACAGAGTAGGGGAGGCCGGCCAGCAATAAACTCATACGGGCCACATTCCGGTTGTCTTCTCCGGCCTGGTTGGCGCAACCCATGATTACATCGGCAATCTGGTTTGCCGGAATGCCCGGGTTCCTGGCGATCAGTGCTTTCAGTACGTGGGCACCCAGATCATCGGCCCGGACGGGTGACAGACTTCCTCCTAAATTTCCAATCGGAGTGCGGACTCCGTCGATGATAAATGCTTCTTTCATGGTGTATTAACTCTCAAATGCCGGTCGTGAGCTTCGGTGTGCGACGCCCCGGAAAAGTCCGGCGATTTCGTTTGTTTCTTGATTTCGTATTTCGATGTCGTAGGTGGCCGAACTGCGTGACATACTCAGTTCTTTGCTTTCGGCGATCAGTATGTCGCCGGCTTTGGCGGGGTTGGGGAAACTCATGGATGCCTGAAGCGACACGCTGAGTTGTCCTCTCGAATTGGAGGCGAAGGCAAAGCAACTATCCGCCAGAGCGAAAGTAACGCCGCCGTGGAGAATGTAAAATCCATTCAGCATTTCCGGGCGCACCGTCATTTTCAGACGACAGTATCCTTCGGTCACTTCTTCCACCTCAATGCCCAGCCATTGACTGAAGGCATCGTTGTCCATCATTTTTTGGACGATCTGGGGAGGATTTAATGGCATACGTGGCGTTCTTTCTTCCGCAATATTACGAACCCCAACCCGAAAAAATCAGGAGAAAAATCGGGAACCCTCCACGGACATTTTCCTCAACAACGCACTGCACCGGTATCGGGTGTCGTGGTATTCGGCGAACAAAGCATCCAGTTGGTCAACCACGTTTTGAATGCCGATTTCGTCGGCCCACTGCAACAAACCTTTGGGGTAATTCACGCCTTTGGTCATGGCCAGATCTACGTCCTGTGCCGAGGCAATCCGGTAGTGCACCGCATCGGCGGCTTCGTTGATCAGCATGGCCAGCACCCGGTTGAAGATCATCCGGCCTTGTTTTTCTTCTTCGAGTGGCGAAGGTTTGTAGGCGTTGGGACTGTAATCGTAATAACCTCTGCCCGATTTTCGTCCGAGGTAACCGGCTTCCATCAATCGTTTCTGGGTGAAGGATGGCATAAACCGTGGGTCGCAGAAAAAGGAGTGGAAAACGGTTTCGGTGACGGTGTAGTTGATGTCGTTACCAATAAAATCCATGAGTTCGAAAGGCCCCATTGGAAAGCCGCCGAAGGTTTTCATGGCCCAGTCGATGGTGGCAAAGTCGGCGATGCCTTCGTCGTAAATCCGCAAAGCTTCTCCATAAAACGGACGGGCCACACGGTTCACAATAAATCCGGGGGTGTCTTTGGCCAGAACGGTGATTTTGCCCCAGCCTTTGATGGTGGTCAAGGCCTGGTTCACAACCGATCCGGAAGTCTGCACCGCTGGTATGATTTCAACCAGTTTCATCACCGGTGCCGGATTGAAAAAGTGGATGCCGATGAAGCGTTCCGGTTTCCGGCAACTTGCGGCCAGGGAGGCAATGGAAAGAGAGGACGTGTTGGATGCCAGAATGCAGTCTTCCGACACAATGCCTTCCAGTTCCTGAAACACCGCCGCCTTGATTTCTTTCTTCTCCACAATGGCTTCGATCACCAGTGAGCAGTCCTGAAATTCGGGCAGTCCGGTTGCAGGCAGAATCCGTCCGGCAATTTGTTCCGCCGTGGAGGCTTCCATTTTTCCCTTCGCAACCAGGGAGTCGAGGGATTTCTGAATGCCGGGTTTTGCCTTTTCAAGCGAAGCCTGGTAGCTGTCGAAAATACGGACGGTACATCCGGCTGTGGCCGCCACCTGTGCAATGCCGATGCCCATGGTGCCGGTCCCGATAACGCCTATTGTCATGTTTATTTTCCCTGAAATACGGGTTTTCTTTTTTCAATAAATGCCGTCACACCTTCGTGGTAATCGGCTGATTCGCTGGCCGCAATCTGCAACCGGGATTCTACGTCCAGTTGTGCTTCCAGCGTGTTTTCGAGTCCTTCCTGAAAGGCTCTTTTTGTCAATGCTAAACCATAAGTCGGCATTCCGGCCAGTCGGGCTGCCAGCGAAGAAATGTATTCTTCAAACGCATCAGCGGTTACCGATTTGTAAATCATGCCCATCGATTCGGCTTCGGATGCTGAGATTTTGTCTCCCAGCATGGCAATGGCCATCGCTTTCTGGAAACCAACCAACCGGGGTAGAAAATAGGTGCCGCCACTGTCGGGAATGAGTCCGATTCCGCTGAACGCCTGAATGAAAGACGCCGCCTCGGATGCCACCACAATGTCGCAAGCGAGGGCAATATTGGCACCTGCACCGGCCGCAACACCGTTCACGGCAGCCACCACAGGCTTGTTGATATTCCGGATGGCCAGAATGATGGGGTTGTAATGCTCTTCGAGAATGGCTTTGAATCCCGGATGCATTTCGGGCGAGGTCACCTCCACCAGATCCTGTCCGGCGCAAAAGGCTTTTCCTTCTCCAGTAATCACCACCACACGGACGGAGTCGTCTTCATGGCAGTTTTTCAAAGCGTCCTGGCAGGCAAGTGCCATCTCGCGGTTGAAACTATTATAAGATTTCGGACGGTTCAGCACGATCCGGGCCACGCCTTCCGATTTGGTAAACAGTATGGTTTCACTCATGGTTTTTTCAGGTATTGGGTTGTGTTCACCCTTTAATTCCTAATTCCTAATTCCTAATTCTTAATTCTTAATTCTTAATTCTTAATTCTTAATTCCTAATTCCTAATTCCCTCATATGCATTTAAAATAATCAAACGGCTCCAGGCAATCGGCGCATTGAAACAACGCTTTGCAGGCCGTAGACCCAAACTGGCTGATCATTTTGGTATTGGTCGATCCGCAATGGGTGCATTTCACGATTCGTTCACCTCCCAGCAAGGCTTTTTTATCAGAGGTCGGCTCCATCGGTGGTGCAATGCCATAGGCCTCCATCTTTTTGCGACCATTTTCTGAGATCCAGAGAGATGACCAGGGTGGCGACAAAACCGACAAAACCTCCGATTCATAACCCGCCTCCTTCAGCGTGGTCCGGATATCGGTGGCAATGTGATCCATGGCCGGGCACCCGGAATAGGTGGGCGTAATCGTCACCACCACCTTGCTTTCCTGAATGTCGATGTTCCGGATGATGCCCATATCCTCAACCGTCAGCACCGGAATTTCCGGATCGGTCACGGTCGAGAGTATGTCCCGGATTTCCTGATTTGAAACCATCATGCGGTTCATTACCAGGTCATGTTGGGATAGGCCCGCTGCATATACTGCAATTCGGTCAGAATAAAGCCCAGGTGTTCGGAATGGGTTCCTTTCTTTCCGCCGGAATGCGACCACTCCGAGGACGGTACCGTGATTCCGGCTTCGGCCATAATTTCGTTGGTGAAGGATTTGAAAACCGGTTTGATGGCCACCAGATCGGCGCCGGTTCCGTTTTCTTTCATTTCCTTTTCAAGGGCTGTTTCTTCGAAAAGTTCACCCATGTACGGCCAGAAATGGTTGATGGCATCCTGCATCCGGGTGTGACTTTCTTCGGTTCCGTCGCCCAGACGTTTCACCCACTCCGAAGAGAAATGGTGGTGATACTGCACTTCTTTCAGCGATTTATGCGCAATTGCCGAAAGTTGGGCATCGTTGCTGCCGGCAAGTTGCTCGAGCAAAGGCTTGTGGTAGGCATCGAAGAAAAACTGCCGGGCAATCACCCAGGCAAAGTCTTTGTTGGCCTGCTCCACCATAATCACGTTCCGGTATTCGTGCTCGTAACGCAGGAAGGCAATGTCGTCTTCGCTTTTTCCCAATCCCTGCACCTGTGCGGCATACTGAAAATAGTTGCGCACCTGTCCGAACAGATCGAGTGAAATATTGGTGAGGGCTATATCGGTTTCCAGGCTGGGACCATGTCCGCACAATTCCGAAAGCCGATGGCCCAGAATCAGCGGATTATCCGCCAGGAGAAGAATATATTCGTACAGTTTGGTATTCATTTCAATAACGGGGGGGGGATTTTGAAGGACTAAGTCAGAAGGAGTAAGTAAAAAGTCAAAAGGTTTTTGCTTCAAACACTATGGTTGGTGCTTTTTCAATTCCTAATTCCTAATTCTCAATTCCTAATTCTTCTACATGTGTTTCAACTCATCCGGCAAATCATAGAACGTCGGGTGGCGGTAAATTTTGTCCACAGCCGGCTCAAACAGTTCACCGCTTTGGTCCGGATCGGAAGCCACAATTTCTTTGGACGGAACCACCCAGATGCTCACTCCTTCCTGACGGCGGGTGTACACATCACGGGCATTTTCGATGGCCATACGGGCATCGGTTGCATGGATACTTCCGGCATGGCGATGGTCAAGACCTGCCTTACTCCGGATAAAAACTTCCCAAACGGGCCATTCCTTTTTCATATCGGTATTTCGTTAAACGGCTTCTTTTAAGGCTTCTTTTTTCTCGGCATAGGCCATGGCGGCATCGCGAACCCAGGCGCCGTTTTCAAAAGCCGATTTACGGGCTTCAAGTCTTTCTTTGTTGCAGGGACCATTTCCGGCCACCACGTTCCAGAATTCTTCCCAGTTAATGGCACCAAAGTCATAACTGCCCCGGCTTTCATTCCATTTCAAATCCTTATCCGGCACCTCCAATCCCAGAATTTTGATCTGAGGGATGGTCTGGTCCACAAACTGCTGACGCAATTCGTCGTTTGTTTTCAGTTTGATGCGCCATTTCATCGCCTGCTCGGTGTGGGTCGATTCCTCGTCTTTCGGACCAAACATCATCAGCGATGGCCACCACCAGCGGTTCAAAGCATCCTGTGCCATCCGTTTCTGCACTTCCGTTCCCTGGCAAAGGGTCAGCATGATTTCAAAGCCTTGTCTCTGGTGAAAGCTTTCTTCTTTACAGATCCTCACCATCGCTCTGGCATACGGTCCGAAAGAAGTGCGGGTCAACATCACCTGATTCATGATGGCGGCCCCGTCAACCAGCCAGCCCACGGCGCCCATATCGGCCCAGGTTACGGCAGGATAGTTGAAAATGCTGGAGTATTTGGCCTTTCCTGAATGGAGTTGTTCGTACAATTCATCGCGGGTAATGCCCAGTGTTTCAGCGGCTGAATACAGATACAATCCGTGTCCGCCTTCGTCCTGTACTTTCGCCAGGAGGGTCACTTTCCGTTTTAAGGACGGGGCACGGGTAATCCAGTTTCCTTCCGGCAGCATTCCCACGATTTCAGAATGGGCATGTTGCGAAATCTGGCGGATGTGCGTCTTCCGATATTTTTCCGGCATCCAGTCCTTTGGTTCGATGCTTCGGCCAGAATCGATTTTGGCCTGAAATTCTCTTTCTAAATCTTCTGTATTCAGTTGCATATGCAATTGGTTATTGGTCAAAATCTACAACAATGGTTTCGGTCAGCGGAATGGCCTGGCAGGTCAGAATGTAGCCAGCTTCCACTTGTTCTTTTTCGAGGGCATAATTCACTTCCATGTCTACTTTTCCTTCCACCAGTTTGGCTTTGCAGGTACAGCAAACGCCTCCTTTGCAGGCAAACGGCAAACCGGAATTGTGGCGGAGAGCGGCTTCAAGGATGCTTTCTGAATCCCGGGCCATCTTAAACTTAAAGTTCTTACCGCCTTCTTTAATGGTGATTTCCGACATATTTTCAGAAACGGTTTGTGCCGTGGCAGCCTTGCGCATTCGTTTTTGTCCGGCTGCTGTCGTGAACAGTTCGAAGTGAATCTTCTTTTCATCCACGCCTTTCTTCACCAGATAATCCCGGATCATAAAAATCAGTTCTTCCGGTCCGCAAAGAAAGAAGTGATCTACTGTCGGCAGGTCCAGAAAATACTGGCTGATTTTTTCCAGCTTTTCTTCATTCATCCGGCCATTAAATAAGGTTACATCCCGTTCTTCCTGCGTCAGGAAAAAATAAGGCTCGAACCGGTCCAGATATTGGTTTTTCAGGGCTTCGATTTCTTCTTTCAGGATAATCGACGACACATTCTGGTTCGTGTAGAACAGCGAAAAATGCGCATTCGGTTCTGCCTGAAGGTGCGTTTTCAGAATCGAGTAAATGGGGGTAATCCCGCTTCCGGCCGCAAAGGCCACATAATGAATCTGCGCTTCCGGCTTTGGCTCCACAAAGAAATTGCCATGTGGATTCATCACATCCAGCACGTCACCGGCCTTTAGTTCGTCGTTCACAAATCCGGAAAACACCCCGCCGTCAATCTTTTTCACCGCCACTTTCCATTCTTTGTCAAACGGACTCGAGCAAAGCGAATAACTGCGACGAACCTCTTCCCCCGCAATGTTGGTTTTTAAGGTGAGGTGCTGACCCTGACGGAATTCGAATTCCGGTTGCAGAGATTCCGGAACATCAAAACTCACCACCGCACAATCGGGAGTGGTCTTTGAAATGTCCTTTACAGAGAGTGAATAAAATTGCTGTGCCAAGAAAGTACCGGTTTGATGGAAGCAAAACTAACAATTGTTAGTTAAAGTTTTACTCCGGCTCAAATTTTTTTTCGGCACAACAAAACAGCGCTTCAAAAAGGCGTTGAATGTTGGCTTAGCTGAGTTTGAAAATGCATTCGGGCGGCAATTTCCCGCTCTTTGCTGCTACTCCTCAGGCTTCCTTCGTCAGCCTTGCGGGGTATTCGCTTCGATCGGGGCCGCATTCCGTCCATGGGTAAATGGTTCATCTACCAAACGACCACCTTACGGTTCAGAATCCAGTCGCTGCCAACAAACCGCAGATTGTAAACGCCCGGTTTTGTGTTCGTTGGAATGTCAATCTGAACTTCATTCGCAACCGGAACCTTCTTCAGACTTTTTCCCGTCACATCCTGCCATTCCAACATTCCGGGTGCACCGGTTTCCACATGCAGGCAGCTTCCCCGTTTCACAGGGTTCGGCCAGATCCGCAAAACTGGACGGCCTTCATTTTTTCGCACCGAAACAGGCGTGCCCAGTTGCACATTGTCAAGATACATCGCGTTTCCATAATGACCTTTGTTCCGGAAGGCCACCAGCAGTTTTTCCGAACCGGCGTAGGCCGACAAATCAACCGAATCTGTCCGCCATTGGTCCGCAGTGGGAACAAACAAAACCTGCACATCTTCTCCTGTGGTCGATAAATCCGTACCTCCTTGCCGGTACAATTGCTCAAAGGTCTGACCACAATCGTCGGAAATCAGAATCTCTAGAGTATCTGAATTGGCGGAACCCCAACGGGCATAGGCCACATCAAAACGAAGCATTCCGTTTGCGGACAATTCGCTTCCGGAAAGGTTCATTCTCAGATCATCGGATTTTCCCTGTGAATGGTTGTTGTAATTGTCAAACAGAGCCGATTGCGCCGAATTCCCAAATCCTCCTACCTGGGTTGAAAGTCCCCATTGCGCATCTTGTCCCGGATTGTCAATGCTCCAGGCAGCAGGAGGGAAGCTCCCTTCAAAATCCTGTGCTACACCCGTAGGCAATGCCAGCGACTGAATCTGTACTGAAATGGTGTCGATGCTTTCCAGTCCTGCCCCGTTGCGCACTTTCAGATAAACCGGAAAGATTCCGTCCGTCGGATAAAGAACCACCGGATTTCGTTTGTTCGATGCGGACGGCGAGCCACCGGGAAACGTCCATTCCCAGGTGGAACCGTTGTGCAAAAGGAAGGAGTAGTCTTCGAAATACAAGGAATCGCGTTTGCAGACAACTGTCTGACTCAGTTGATTCACCGTTGGTCTCGACAGAGGATTCGCCGGAATTTCTTCCAGTTCACTTTCCCAGATTCCTTTGCCATACGTAGCCAGACGGATTTTTCCATCCCGGAAAAACGGTTTGAGAATGTTTCCGTTCGTGAAGGTTGGCAAGCCTTGATTGGCGATCACCCATGTACCAGCCAGGTTGCGGTAATACACAGCTTTTTGTGTGGCCGCATACAATCCGGCACCCGGAATAAACGCCAGTGATTGAATGCTTTCGTTGTTCAGCAAGGCATTGCTTCGGTTGGTCCAGTTGGTTCCGCCGTTGCTGGTTTCATAAATTTTGGTCGTGTTTCCTGCATCCGGAAACGCCATAAATAAATGGTTCTCATTGGCCGGATCGAGAGCCAGTAAAATCCGGCGACTGTTTCCGCCCGGAAGTGTGACTGCATTCCAGCTGGTTCCTCCGTTGGTGGTTTTCCATAATTTCCCGGCGCCTCCACTGGCGGCTTGCTGGGTTACATACAAAACATCGGGTTTGCTGGAAGCCACTTCGATGTATTTCACCTGGCTACCAAGGACGGTTCCGAATGAAAACAGTTTGAAAAACGAGCCGCCGCCGTCTGTGGTTTTCCAGATGGCATTGTCTTTTCCTACCCAGGCAATGTTGTAGCAATTGGGGTGAAACTCCATTTCACTGGACTCCGCAGCAAAATAGCTTTCGTTCGGAGAAATCCCGAAGGCAGCACCGGCGATGGGATCCGTCAGATTTCGGGGAAGTGTCCGTCCGCCAATATCAGAGAAATAGGTTTTCCGGTTTTGTCCCGGATTCACATAACCGGTTGGCGCTTCTCCGCCTCCCAGTTCCAGGAAATTTCCGGCTCCGTAGTTTTCGTGGTAGGCCAGATTGCCGTTGTGATACAATCCCCCAACCAGCACATCTTCATTCCATCCACTTCCAAATCCCCAGTAATCCGACGCATGGACACCTGTCATACGGAACGATGGCTGCGTTGAAAAAAAGTCGGGAGCCCTGTAAATCCCGCCGTCGGTGGTGATCCAGTAATCGCTGGCACTTCCCGGACGGAAATCCTGCATATCCACATGCATATTCAGCGGGCCGCCGATGTAACCGGCCATTCCCTGAAAACTCACACCCCCGTTGGTGGATTTCCAAAGATTGAGTCCACCCACCAGAATGTGGTCGGCATTTTCTTTCGATGCCATGAAGGCACAATTGTAAAAGCCCTGATGGTATGCCCAGTCCGGACTTCCAACTGCCAGGTTCGGGTGACTGGCTGAATATGGCCCACCGGTGAAACCAGCAGGCAGCGTCCATGATATTCCACCGTCTGTACTTTTGTAAATCCCGATGAATCCAATGTCGTCTGCTTTCGATTCCCCAATCAGATAGGCATACACCCGGCTTGAATCGACCGGACTCACGGCAAGTCTCGCTCCGCCATCCGTCCGGTTGGGATCGGTTGAGTTGTACCAACCGTTGGTGCTTTGGATCCAGTTCTGTCCTCCGTCAGTTGAACGAAAGAATTCGCATCGTTTCTCTGCCGGATTGTTTTTCAACAGAAAAAAATGGTTCCCGTTTCCCGGCTTTTGTTTGATGTCATACGATTTCTGGCTGAACACCTGCTGCCATGTTCTTCCCGTATCCTGTGAGGAATAAAATCCTTTGTCGGTGGCTGCAAAGGCACGGCCGGGTATCGTTTCCGATTGATAAAACTCATTGAATCCCAGATCGCTGCCGGCCAACACCCGAATCCAGACTTGCCCGCCGTTTGTACTGCGGTACAATCCATTGTTTCCTCCGGCCAAAACCACTTCTGTTAATATTGGATGCACCGAAACGGCTGTCACTCCACTTCCAAAATCAATTGTTTTACTCACCAATGACCAGGTTCTGGCAGAATCCAGACTTTTATAAACCTCACCAGGTTCGGTACCACAATACATAATGGCCGGTTGCGATGTGCAAACGGAAAGAGAGTAAATATTGGCCTGCCCGGTTCCGGGTTTTCCTTCCGGTTCATGATTTTTTATCGGACCAATAATTTTCCAGCTTGTGGTTTTATCTCCGGATTGCTTTTTGATGTATTCGGATTCAATGTCGTTTCGTTCCTTTTCCGTTTGGATCACCGGAAATCCTTTTGCATCCAGTCTGGTCTGATTTTTTCGTCGCCACCGTTTGTAATACTGCGTGTGGTATGACTTTTTAAATGGATGACTTCGGTAATAGTCCTGATACATCGAATCGCAGACATAGGCCGACACCTTCCCGGAATACATGGCTTTTGCCCATTCCGGCAACCGGCTGATTTCTGTATCGGAAGGACGGACCATCTGCTGGGCTGCTCCTTTCAGGAAGAAAACCGTGATCGCAACGAAAACGAAAAAAGAGCGAATCCGCATAATTTATTGTTGAGGACTTTTGTTTTGAGCTTACCAGCTCAGTAATTCATTCAGTTTTTCTTTCACCTTATCGGCATTGGGCAGCATGGTAAATTCCAGTGTCGCATTCAACGGAATCGCCGGAAGATTTTCGGCCCCCATCGTCATCACCGGAGCATCGAGATACCGGAAGCATTCTTCCTGTATCCAACCTGCGAGACTGCGGGCAAAGGAACTTTCGATGGGTTCCTCTGTGAGAACAAGACACCGTCCGTTTTTTCTGACGGTTTCCAGAATCGCATCTTTATCGAGCGGAAACAAAGTTCGAAGATCGAGAACTTCGACGGTGTCCATCAATTCTGCTGATGCATTCAATGCCCAGTGAACGCCCATTCCATAGGTAATCACCGTCATCGTCTTTCCTTCTTTGGCCCGTTTTTCATCTGAGGTTTGCACCCGGTTGGCTTTTCCAAATGGAAGAAGGTAGTCTTCGGATGGCTCCAATGTTTTGGCTCGTTCCGTTCCCGGATTTTTTGACCAGTACAGTCCTTTGTGTTCCAGAATCACCACCGGATTTGGATCGTAATAGGCGGCTTTCATCAATCCTTTCAGATCGGCACCCGTCGAAGGATAGGCGATTTTGATTCCTTTGATGCTGGTCAGAACCGATTCCACACTGGAAGAATGGTAGGGTCCGCCGCTTCCATACGCACCAATCGGAACGCGAAGAATCATGCTCACCGGCCATTTTCCGTTGCTCAGAAAACAGGAACGACTCACTTCTGTAAATAATTGATTGAGACCCGGCCAGATGTAATCCGCAAACTGAACTTCCACGATCGGCTTCAGGCCTACGGCCGACATCCCGACGGTTGACCCGACAATGAATGCTTCCTGAATGGCGGTGTTGAAAACCCGGTTGTCTCCGAATTTCTGGGCCAGCGTGGCGGCTTCACGGAACACTCCGCCTAATCGTTTCCCTACGTCCTGTCCATACAACAGACATTCCGGGTGTTTGTGCATCAGTTCTTCAATGGCGTGAAGGGCCTGATCCACCATCACTTCTTTGCTGCCGTTGGGTTCCCGTTTTCCTTTTTCTTCGGTGATTGGGGTAGGAGCGAAGTCGTGCAGAAACAAATCTTCCGGACGGGGATCTTCGGCCTTCAGGGCCTTGTCAAGGTCCTGTTTCACTTTTGTCCGGGCTTCTTTCTCCAGTTTCTGAATCGCATTTTCGGCGATACCTTCTGCCAGCAATGCTGCCCGGAATTTCGGGAACGGGTCCTGTTTCTGGTCGTCTTCGAGATCATCCCGATACCATTCCATCCGAACGCCGGAGGTGTGGTGGTTCAGCAACGGCACTTTCGCATGGATCAGAAATGGCCGCCGTTCAGTACGGATGGCATTCATCGCATACGAAAGCGTGGCATAGCACTGCATGAAATCGGTTCCGTCGATGCTGATGGCTTCGATTCCATGAAATCCTGCCATATACTCGGCGGCATTCTGGGCCCGCACTTCGTTGGAAGAAGCAGAGATATCCCATTCGTTGTCCTGCACCAAATATAAAATGGGAAGCTGGTGAAGGGCCGCCATCTGAAAGGCTTCGGATACTTCCCCTTCTGTAATCGAGGCATCTCCGAATGAACAAAGCACCAATGGCTTTTCATCTGAAGAAGACATTCCCTGAATCTCTTTGTATTTCAATCCCATCGCCGCTCCGGTGGCCGGAATTCCCTGCATGCCGGTGGCAGATGATTGATGCGGAATTTTAGGTTTGTCGGGATCGTTGAGGCTGGGGTGACAATAATAGGTTCGGCCTCCTGAAAACGGATCTTCCCGTTTGGCCAGCAACTGAAGCATGAGCTGGTACGGTTGCATTCCGATGCCCAGTAACATGGATTCGTCCCGGTAATAGGGATAGGCAAAATCCTGTTTCTGCAGGAGAAGTCCGGCCGCTATCTGAATGGCTTCATGACCTTTGGATGTGGAATGAACATATTTGGAAACCAGTTTGAAGTTTTCTTCATAGGTTTTGCTCATTTCCCTTGCCGTTGCCATCAGCCCGTAGGCTTTCATCAACAACATTTTATCCAACTCCTTTTGAGTCAGATGCATTTCAATTTCCTCTTTTATCATTTGGTGTATGGTGGGACAAATTTAGGAGAAGCTTTCTCTTTTCTTTAGTCCATAAAGCAAACATTGCTTGATTTCCTTTTCAATTTCTTCAGCAGCCAGATCTCTGTGACGACCCGACCATGAATACAGCCAGTGCAGGGATGACAGAATCGAAAAAACGGCCATGTCGACATCGATTTTTTCAATGAAGCCTTCTTTCATTCCGTCCGAGATGATGCTTTTGAATCGCTTTTCGTAATCCGACCGATGGGCTACGTATTGTGAGAGCATCGGTTCTTCGAGATGAACCCATTCGCCGGTGATGAGTGAAATCTGATCCGGATGCGCCAACGTGAGTTTTACATGCAGCGAAACCAGCATTTCCAGTTTTTGAAAGGGATTGGAGTTGGATTTTTCTACCTGTTCCATTCCTTCCATAAACTCACGGGCCAGCGTCAATAGAAGTTCCTTGAGAATGTCCTGTTTGCTCGAAATATGGTTGTACAAACTGGCGGCCTCCATATTCATTTCTGAGGCAATCATGCGGACGGACGTGGCTGAAAATCCTTTCTTCCGGAAAAGCCGGGCCGCAACTTCCAGTATCTGATCTTTCCTGATTTTTTCTTTTGATTTCGGCTGCCGCATTGCTTTTGTTCGATGTGGGTGCAAATCAACAAAAGCAGCCTCAATAATTCATGGAATGAGTCGGGCTTTCTACGCCAGCATCGACATCACTTTGTTCAGATGCCGTGCAAAAATCTCCAGCTCTTCTTTCGTATTGTAGAAACTGAGGGAAACACGGACGGTACCCGGAACGCCGAATCGGCTCATTAAAGGCTGACAACAATGGTGACCTGTCCGTACCGCAATGCCATATTGATCCAGCAGCGTTCCAATGTCAGACGGATGGGCTTTGTCGGAAACGAAAGAAACGACAGACGCTTTGTTTGCTGCTTGTCCGATGATTCGTAAGCCGGGTGTTTGTGAAATGATATCTGTGGCGAGTTTGAGCAACTCATGTTCATGAGCTTCAATGGTTTGCCTGTCAAGCGACTGGATAAAGTCCACAGCAAATCCCAATCCGATTCCGTCCGCAATATTCGGTGTCCCGGCTTCGAAACGGAAAGGAAGTTCGTTGTAGGTTGTCTTTTCGAAGGTTACTTCTTTGATCATTTCACCTCCGCCCTGGTAAGGTGGAAGGGCTTCGAGTCTGGCTTTTTTTCCGTAGAGAATTCCGATGCCGGTGGGGCCAAACATTTTGTGTCCGGAGAAAACAGCGAAGTCCGTTCCCAGATCCTGCACATTGATCACAAAATGCCCGACGGCCTGTGCGCAATCGAGAACCGTGATGGCGCCCAGATTGGCTGCTTTAGCGATGAGTTCCTTTGCCGGATTGATGGTGCCAAGTGCGTTCGAAATGTATACCATCGAAAACACTTTTGTCTTTTCAGACATCAGTTTTTCAGCGGCTTCGAGGTCCAGCTCGCCATTGTCCAGCACGGGGATCACTTTCAGGACGGCACCGCTTTGTTCGCAGGCCATTTGCCAGGGCACAATGTTGGCGTGGTGTTCCATCCCGGTGATCAGAATTTCGTCACCGGCTTTCAGATACGATTTGGCCAGACCCGAAGCAATCAGATTGATGCCTTCGGTGGTTCCTTTCGTGAAAATGACTTGCTCGGGTGTTTCAGCCGATATGAATTGCTGGATTTTTTTTCGGGATGATTCATATGCCGTCGTTCCCTTGTCGGCCAGATAGTGCGCTCCCCGGTGGATGTTGGCGTTGTAGTTTCGGTAATAGTCATCCAGAGACTGAATCACTGTTTCCGGTTTCTGAGTGGTGGCTGCATTGTCGAAATACACCAACGGGTGCTTTCCAACCATTTGATTCAGAATCGGAAACTGATTTCGAATTGCATACAGCATTTCCTGAGTTTGATCTGTTTCCACCACCATACGATTTTAGTTCTTGATTATCCTGCGATCATTCTGTCCATTTCGGCCAGAACTTCTGATTCAACCAGTTCCCGAAGGTTTTTGTTGTCGATTTTCATCAGAATTTCAGAAGCAAACGCTTGTACGAGAAGCATCCGTGCAGTGGCCAGATCCAGACCACGACTGCGGAGATAGAATACCGGCTCTTCGTCCAGTTGTCCAATGGTGGCACCGTGAGAACATTTTACATCATCGGCAAAAATCTCCAGCTGTGGCTTGGCGTACACTTTCGCATCAGGCGACAGGAGAATGTTTTTGCTGGATTGGTACGCATTGGTTTTCTGCGCTTCCTGATCCACGAGAATCTTTCCGTTGAAAACACCCGTCGATTTACCACCAAACACACCTTTGTATAACTGGTTGCTGGTGGTGTTTTCCGGTTTATGGTTGATGAACGTGTGATGGTCCACCAACAGTTTATGATTGCCGAGGGTGAGTCCGTACATGTGGGCATCTCCCTGACTTCCATTGATTTTGATCTCGAGATTGTTTCGAAGGTATCCTTCACCCATCGCTACAACCACATGTTTGAAAACAGCTTTTTCTTCTGTTTCGACCCGGGTCTGGTGAACCTGAGACAAGGACGCCGTCCCTTTTTCGAAGTTCAGCCATTTCACAAAAGCCGATTTCCCGACTTTCACTTCAGTCACAGAATTGATTACCGTTGGCTGTGGATTTTCGTTCCGCCAGATTTCTGCGAATGAAACTTCTGCTTGTTCACCCACATTGATTTCAACTCTTGGCTGAGACCAAAGTCCGGTTTCCTGAGCGGTTTGGAGATGTAAAAAGATGACAGGCTTTTCAATGAGCGTTTTCGGAGCCACATCAATAAAAATTCCCTGCTGTTTGGTGGCGTCGTTCAATTGAGAAAACAACGTATTCTCAAAAGCCGCTATGCTGTTGCCCGATTTTTCAGGAGAACCCACCCGCAAGCCGGACGGAAACGATTTCTCACTGAGATTTGGTTGAAATGATCCATTTACAAATACAAGAAGAATACACTCGCCGAATTCTTCTGTCGAGAATTGTCCGGTAACCTGTGCTTCTCCTTCCTGGATCACAAAGTTGGTGTCTTTGGGAATCTGAAACGGGGAATATTTCCATTCCTCGTTCTTCACTCCCGGAAAAGAAAGGGCCGTTTCAGGTTGAATATCCGCGTTACCAGACAAATGCTGGATCTGTGAAATAAGACTGGATTTCAGTTCTTCCAGAGCAGGATTGGTTTTCATAGTGATGACGGTTTGGGATTTTATGCCAGAGCTGTTTCTGCTTTTACCCAGTCGTAACCTTTTTCTTCCAGTTCCAGAGCCAGTTCTTTGGTGCCCGATTTTACAATCCGGCCATTCCATAAAACGTGCACAAAGTCAGGAACGATATAATCCAGCAAACGCTGGTAATGCGTTACCACGATGGTGGCGTTGTTCGGAGTTTTTAATTTATTCACTCCGTTTGCCACAATGCGGAGAGCATCAATGTCAAGGCCGGAATCGGTTTCATCAAGGATGGCCAGTTTGGGTTCCAGCATTGCCATCTGGAAGATTTCGTTTCGTTTCTTTTCGCCGCCTGAGAATCCTTCATTAAGAGAACGGCTCAGCAAAGCCTGGTCAATTTCAACCAGTTTGCTTTTTTCTTTCATCATTTTCAGAAAGGAAACGGCATCCAGCGGTTCTTCGCCACGGTATTTCCGCACTTCATTGACAGCGGTTTTCAGGAAATTGATGGTGGTAACACCCGGGATTTCCACCGGATACTGGAATGCGAGAAATACGCCTTCACGTGCCCGGTCTTCCGGACTCAGCTCCAGCAAATCCACATCCTGAAATGTGACGCTTCCTCCGGTCACTTCATAATCTTCGCGTCCGGCCAGAACCGACGCCAGTGTACTTTTTCCGCTTCCGTTTGGCCCCATAATGGCATGAACCTCACCCGGATTCACCGTCAGATTAATTCCTTTCAGAATTTCCTTGTCACCAATACTGGCCGTCAGATTTTCAATTTTAAGTAATCCCATAAAACACAATCAGGAGTTGAGCTCCTCAATTATTCCAAATTCTTAATTTATAATTCCTAATTTATAATTCTTTACCCCACGCTTCCTTCCAGGCTGATCGCCAGAAGTTTCTGCGCTTCTACGGCAAACTCCATCGGTAGTTGGTTGAGGACTTCCTTGGCATAACCGTTTACGATTAGCGCAACGGCATCTTCAGTTGAAATGCCCCGCTGGTTGCAGTAAAAAATCTGGTCTTCGCCAATTTTTGAAGTTGTGGCTTCGTGTTCCACCTGCGCATTCGGATTTTCGACTTCCAGGTATGGAAATGTGTGGGCTCCGCATTTGTTGCCCAGTAGCAGACTGTCGCACTGAGAGAAGTTCCGGGCGTTGTCGGCCCGCTTCATTACCTGCACCAGTCCACGATAGGAGTTCTGACTTTTTCCGGCCGAGATTCCTTTCGACACAATCCGGCTTCGGGTATTTTTCCCGATGTGGATCATTTTGGTTCCGGTATCGGCCTGCTGATAATTGTTGGTAACGGCTACGGAGTAAAACTCACCAATCGAATCATCACCTTTCAGAATCACAGAAGGATATTTCCATGTGATGGCACTGCCGGTTTCGACTTGTGTCCATGAAATTTTGGATTTCTTGCCCAGGCAGATTCCCCGCTTGGTCACGAAATTGTAGATTCCTCCTTTTCCTTCTTTATCCCCAGGATACCAGTTTTGTACGGTACTGTATTTGATGTGGGCATTGTCCATGGCCACCAGTTCCACAACGGCAGCGTGCAACTGATTTTCGTCCCGCATTGGGGCAGTGCATCCTTCCAGATAACTCACATACGAATTGTCTTCGCAAACAATGAGGGTACGTTCGAACTGGCCCGTGTTGGCTGTGTTGATCCGGAAATAGGTGCTCAGTTCCATAGGGCAGCGAACGCCTTTGGGAATGAAACAAAACGATCCGTCAGAAAATACAGCGGAGTTGAGTGCTGTAAAATAATTGTCTCTTACCGGAACCACTGAACCAAGATATTTCCGGATTAATTCCGGATGATGTTCAATAGCTTCACTCATAGAGCAGAAAATGATACCAAGTTCTGCAAGTTTTGATTTAAAGGTAGTGGCAATGGAAACCGAATCAATTACCGCATCGACAGCCACACCGGTCAGACGTTTTTGTTCGTCCAGAGAAATCCCTAGTTTTTCAAATGTCTTGCGGAGTTCCGGATCAATTTCATCCAGACTGTTCACCGTTTTCTTCTGCTTCGGTGCCGCATAATAGATGATGTCCTGATAGTTGATTTCCGGGAAATGAACGTTCTGCCAGTTGGGTGTCGTCATTTCTTTCCAGATTTTAAACGCCTCCAAACGCCATTCCAGCATCCAGAGAGGTTCTTTCTTTTTGGCTGAAATAAAACGGACGGTATCTTCATTCAGTCCGGCTGGTGCCACATCGGTTTCAATATCGGTTGTGAAACCATATTTGTAATCCGAGCTGGTTATTTCCTCCAGAATGTCATTTTCCTTCGACATGAATCAATTTCATTATTTAGAATAATTCTAAGCAAAGGTATAACCAAAATGGTTGTGATAGGTTATCAAATGCCTAAAAATCTTCAGAATCGTTTATTCTATTGCAAGGAGAGAACTTCCTCTGGTCTGCGCAGATAACCACTGAAGGATGTAAAGCCCAGATGGTAAATGCCGGAGATCAAGCTGTCCCGAACCCTGAATTGTCTTTTCCCAAACTGATTTTCCTTCGGTTGAGAAGAGTCTGAGAGCTGTTTTTTCTTCAGGTCCCGACCAGTTGAGTAAACCTTCTCCCGGATTGGGATAAAAGGATACCGGTTCCAGTTGGTTTTCTACTGCCACACCTGTAATTACAGCCACCACAGGAACGGACCATTCTGACCAGCAGGAATCCAGTTTGTACCGAACCGTGTACGACGAATTCTGTAGTCCTTTGATTTTTGGTGAATTGTTGTTTGTTTGAATAATACCATTCACCTGCCACTGATATTGAGGTGCGTTCACATTACAGATAAGTGAATCTGAAATTTGAGTAACCAAAGGTGTTTCAGGAGTTTGTCCGTTCAGAATGCGGGCTTTCACTTCTACTTTCGGACTTGGACATCCGCTGTATTTACTGATCACCCAGTTAAAGAGATACGGATAGGTTGTATTTCCCGAAACAGCCCCTTCAATATTCAATAAGGTTGGGTACTTTAAAGGATAGCTTCCCCAGTTTCCTGATGCAGTCAATAATGGCTGGCTGATGTTTTCACATTTCAACAGGTATCCGCTTCCCGGATCCAATCGCCAGAAAAGGGCCACTTTCGCTTTGGAACCAGATGAAACGACATCGGTCTGATACCATTGCAGACCATTCTTTTCCAAAACAATCCGGCATAAGCTGGCAGGACTGGCCATCGAAGCATGCGGTATTGTGACCGAATCCAGACGGATGGTGGAGATAACAGAGAAGTTTAATCCGTCTGATGAATTGGATGAATTCGTTCCGGCCAATGAGCTGTTTAATCCGCTTTTACCTTTGGTTACATTACCGCTTTGGACATAGAAACTGGTGGTTTGGTTGATCACGGGAGTTGTGAACTTCCGGACATTATTCGCCAAAGGAACGGTTGCTTCTGTGTTTTTAAACCACAATAAATTGGAGCCGCCGGTAGCCGAAATCTGCACAACTCCGGGACCGCAGCGTTCCCCGTTTTGAGGTAGTGGAGACGGGCCCACTGCATTGATCAGCACGTTCTTCACCGGAGGTTTTCCGGTATACGCCGGATTGGTGGAGATAATTCTTACTTTGTAATTGGCACTTGTGGTGAGGTTGGCTGGAAGCTTTGAATTGAACATTTCGGGAGTAATGGCATCCAGCGTGTCAATATTCAATGGTGAATTGAAAGATCCGGACGTGTTACTCAACTGCACTATAAAACGGTTGCCTGAATTGAAAACGCCGGTGGAACGAAACGGTACCGATAGATTGGATCCGGCACAAATCGCCGTTGGAAGCGCATCTACCTGAAGGCAATTGAACACCACATCGGTTTTCTTTCCTCTTGATTCACAAGCCGATTTTTTTAGACTAAGACTGTATTTTCCTTCCGCCTGCTCGGTCACATTTGGAATGAACGGGAACTTTTCGGTGCTGAGATATCCGTTTGGTCCGGTCCATTTGTAGGAATATCCTTCCAGATCTTCTGCCAGTAACTGAATGGTATCTCCAACACAAAACGGACCTGTACTTGTGGGAGTAAAGTTTGGAATGACAATGGTGCCTGACACGCAGGACATGTCAGCGAATCCTTGCCTGATTCTGTCTCCGGGCAATGGACCAAAACCAAGTGATAAATTGACATTCCCAGTCAGGTGGCAATAGCTCATTACCGTTCCTTCTCTTCCTCTTACGGTGGGCTGACAATTTCCTTCGGCATTCCAGCAGGAATCGATTTGTCCAAAAACGCCTGGCGAAACTTCCCAGCCGCAATTGTGTGTGTGGTTACTTGAGAAATTATGCCCCAGTTCGTGGGCAATCGTACTTAATGTCCACGAATACGCAGGTAGATCAACAAAGTTGAAGTCTATATTGGAGAACCCATAGCGGAAGTTGGAACAAATGGCGTCCAGGTAGGCTACACCGCCTAAGTTCAGAGGACGGGTACTCAGGAGATGCGCCAGCTGACCCGGCCAGTTTGCTGCATTTCCAGCCGCCATAAAATCATCCAACGCAGTGAACGAACTGTTGTAGGTATATGGATCGGGTGTGTTCCAGATTTTCAATGCTTTCACACCGATGTTAATGGTTTCAACTTCAAACAGAATGGCGGTACCATTGAACATAGATTCAAATTTGTTCAGAGTACCCTGCATCGTCACACCTTTCTGGAACATATCGTGATCGCATTCCCAGTAAATTTCGGTCACCCGGCAACTGGTGTCGGCTGTGATGGAATTGTTTCCGGATCCTGAACGGTGAGTGGGCTGAACGTCATCGTGGTCTATTCCGCACTGGAATGGATTCTTTTTGGTGAGGTCAGAATCAAAGAAAGCCACGTATTCATTCGGTTTTCCCAGTTTTTCAGGAAGTTGAGAAATGTTCAGATTTCCTTTTGAATCCGAATAAACCAAAACAAACTGTCCGTTTGAAAACAGACTAAGGGCTGCCATTTCTTTTCCCCGTTTCCGGCTGATGCTTTTGTAGTGATGAGGAAACTGAAGTATTGAACTCACATTTCGTCCTTTGGCATCCAGCACTTTAAATCCGGAAGCATGTATGTCATTCGATTCGAATTCCATTTCTTTTACACCACCCGGAATTGGAAACGAGAGTGTAATCCGGTCCTTATCTTCCCGATAGGCAGCCTGACTTTTCAATGTGTCGAGCTCAAAGGTTATGGAACGGTTGGCATAACTTTTTAGTTTTTCAGGATTGGTTGTAACAGATGAAAACCAGGAATTCCCCTGGCCAAAACTGTTAAACGAAAGCACCAGGAGTAGCAGACTGGAAAAATGTTTCACGATCAATTTTTTGGTTGTGCAATTATTAAATGTAAAAAAGCAGAATTTGTTTTTACCGGTTCCGCCTTTTGGACGAATTTCCGGAACCTCCCCCTGAAAAACATACATTCTCTACCGATCCTGTTCTCATTCTTCCTTTTCACGGAAGGAATCGCATGAATGTCTTTCAGAAAACAAAAATAGTGTATCTATTTGCCTTTCAATTAAACGGATTGAAAGTTGTCCGAAACAGAATCTATTCAACCTCATTGTCTCAATTGCGGAACCGTCCTCAATGACCGGTTCTGCAGCCATTGCGGACAGGACAGCAAGGAATTCAAACGCTCTGTCTGGAATGTATTTTTCCAGTTTTTTGAGACGTTTACCGACTTTGACAATAAGCTTTGGTCCAGTCTCGGACCGCTCTTTTTCAGGCCGGGAATGCTCACGAAAAAGTATCTGGAAGGAAAAAGAAAGAGCTTTCTGAACCCAATCCAGATGTATGCATTTTTTTCATTTCTGTTTTTCCTCACTGCTTTTTATCTCCCTGAAAAGGAAGGACAATCAGCACAGGAAGAAATCCAGAAAGGAATCCGGGATGGAATGTTTACTGATTCCGTCAGTGAAAGTTCGGATTCTATTCAGGATGTGACCGTCAAAGTAGGAGGTGCGAAAATTAGTAGGAACCGGAATGAAAATACTCCTGGATTTCATTTCAATGGGCTGGAGGACAGTTATGCCCAGTACGATTCCGCCCAACGGAGGAAACCTGAAGAAGAACGGGATGGTTGGTTTGTCAGGACGATAAAGACGAAAATGATTTCGATTAATGGCAGGCTGAAAAACAAAGATGAAACGATCATTGGCGAACTTTTTGATGGTTTTAAGTCCAATCTACCAAACATCATCATTCTCCTGCTTCCGGTATTTGCGCTGGTGCTCAAACTACTGTATGTGCGAAGGAATTACTATTATGTAGAGCACCTTATTTTCGGGATTCACCTCCATTGTTTAGCCTTTGCCCTGTTCAGTATTGCTTTTCTGGTCGAATGGGCCTTTCCTGATTTGGAAGAATTGCTCAACGTAGTGTATCTCTGGTTCTTAATTTACGCGTTTGTAGCAATGAAACGAATCTATTGCCAGAGCTGGATAAGGACGTTTGTAAAGTTCAACTTTCTGGGAGCGACCTATACCTTGTCGCTCATCATCGGACTCGCACTCAACCTGTTTCTATCGTTCTTTCTGGTGAATTAAGTCGAACGGATTTTACCAGAAGATGCGGACATGATTTTTCTCCGCACTACACCCCGAAACCGAAACGCTTCAGTTTGTGCTTTTCGGTTTTCCAGTCTTCATCCACCTTTATAAAGGTTTCAAGGAAGACTTTCTTGTCGAAGAATTTTTCCATTTCATGGCGGGCACGGGTGGCAATATTCTTTATGTTTTTTCCCTGATGTCCCAGCATAATGGCTTTTTGTGAGTTGCGCTCCACATATAAAATGGCGGAGATTCGCAGAATTTCAGGCGTGTCTTTAAAGCTTTCGATCACCACATTGGTACTGTACGGAATCTCCTTTTCCAATATGCTGAATACCTGTTCCCGGATCATCTCCGCCGCAAAAAAACGCTC
Organism: Spirosoma fluviale; assembly: GCA_945883425.1. Taxonomy (GTDB): domain Bacteria; phylum Bacteroidota; class Bacteroidia; order Cytophagales; family Flexibacteraceae; genus CAMDMI01. The sequence goes on along the minus strand of CAMCXM010000007.1, from coordinate 30,005 downwards.
CGTCTGTTCGGTGAGCTGGTCGAGCGGGTAGTAAGGTGGATGCACCGGTGTGTGCTCCAGAATAAAGGACATCACACCCTCCAGATTGAATTTTTCTTTCGCACTCACGGCCAGAAGAATCAATTCCGGGATCGCTTCTTTCCAGTCGGCGATTTTTTGTTCGGTTTCTTCCTGCGTGGTTTTGTCAATTTTATTGAGGACCAGAATTTTCGGAAGGGAGCTGGCTTTCAGGATTTCCGCCAGTTCCGGATCGGCTCCCAGTTTCAGACTGTCGGTAACGGCCAGAATAATATCGGCATCTTCCAAAGCCTGATCCACAAACAGCATCATGGATTTCTGCAACTCATAAGCCGGCTGGATCAAACCAGGCGTGTCGCTGTACACCAGCTGATAGTTTTCTCCTGTCAGAATTCCGAAAATGCGGTGGCGGGTTGTCGATGCCTTGTGGGAAACGATACTCAGTTTTTCACCCACCAGGGCGTTCATCAGGGTGGACTTTCCGACGTTGGGTTTGCCGACAATGGCGATAAATCCGGATTTGAAATTTTCCGGAACATTCTGGATAGGCAGGCCTTCTTCAATGCTGTTCATGGTGCAAAGATGGAGTTTGGTTCCGGTATTTTACGCAGATGGTGTAATCTTGCAGTTCGATTACGATTATGGCACTGAGCAGAAACACGAAAATCGGGATTTTCATCACCTTCATCACGGTGGTGGTGTCGACGACATTTTACTTTTATCAACTATTTTTTGCGAGCAATTTTCTGGTAGGAGAGGAGAAGAGCCGATTTCTCTATATTCCGGAAGGTGGAAACTGGACTTCGGTGAAAGACTCACTGGAAACCAATAAGCTGGTACACGATTTTCTGCCTTTTGCCTTCGTGTCGAAAATGCTGGGCTATCAAAAAGCGGTGAAACCGGGAGCCTATGAAATCGCTCCGAACGAAGCCAACTTTTCCGTTATCCGGCGGTTGAAGGCCGGACGGCAAACGCCCATTAAGCTCACATTCAATTCCTTCCGGACCAAACGTCAGCTGGCTGAGAAACTGGATCAGAAACTTGGGTTTTCGGCACAGGATATTTTATCCATCCTCAATGACCCAGCCAAAACCGCCAAATTTGGTCTCGATACCTTTAACATAATATCCGTTTTCGTTCCCAATACCTATGAAGTGTACTGGACCATCAAACCCGAAGCCCTGATGGAAAAGATGAAATCGGCATATGAAAAACTGTGGACCGAAGATCGTCTTGCCAAGGCCAAAGCCCTCAATCTTTCACCTGCGCAGGTAATGACGGTCGCCAGTATCACCCAATCTGAAACCAATAAAGTGGACGAAATGCCCCGTGTGGCGGGCGTTTATTTAAATCGCCTCGCACAGAATATGCCCTTACAAGCGGATCCAACTGTGGTTTTTGCGGTCGGAGATTTTGAAATCAAACGGGTTTTGAGCGGACATAAAGAAACCGATTCGCCCTACAATACCTATAAATATGGCGGTTTACCTCCGGGCCCGATCGCCATAGCCATTCGCCCGGCCATCGATGCCGTCCTGAATTACGAAAAGCACGACTATCTGTTTTTCTGCGCCCGGGAAGATTTTTCCGGATACCACAATTTCACCAAAGATTTCAACGAGCATCTGCGGAATGCACGCATTTACCAGGAGGCTCTCAACAAAGCCGGTATTCATTAATGGCCTACCTCGATCGACTGAAAACCAAATGGGGCATCACCAGCCATTTTCAGATGGTGGTGGTGTTTATTGTGTTTGCGATTACCGGCTCAGCCTCACTTTTTGTTGCCCGTCCTGTTCTGGAAATGGTTGGAATAACCGATGACATGAACCCATGGATTCGTGTGCCGTTGCGCATCATCGCCATCCTTCCGGTTTATCAGGTGATGCTGCTGGTGATTGGTTCTGTATTCGGACAGTTCCGTTTCTTTCTGAATCTGCAGAAAAAATGGTGGCGGATTAAATAGACTTTTCCGGATCATTCCCGTACCACCGTCGTTTCCCAGCCGTCGTATTCGCCGTCAAACTCCTGAGCTGTTTCCCATAAGTACAAAACCACTTCGTCAATGTTTTCTTCAGTCGTGAGATCTTCATGGCTTACCAATAATTTGTAATTGAATTGATAGCCTTCTTCGGCCTCCATGCTTTCGTATTGATATCCCTGACTCACAACCGAACGAATAAAATCGGCTCTGTTTTCTTCTGATGGAAAATACACCCAATGCTCAATTTTTCGTGGTCGATCCGGTTTGTCGCCATATTCTTCTAATTGAGCTAGCAGTCTCCGATTCTGGATTCGCTGAAATTCCCTTTCATCCGGCAGGAGAAAATCAAAATAGGTTTCCCACTCCGGTTCTTCGCTGATTTCCAGCTGGGCAGAATATCCTTCGAATTCTGAAATACTATTGATCACAACTTCAGCTGCATCTGCCGAAGTGGCTGCATAAAAATAAAAGGAACGAAGACCGTCGTGCGCTATGCGACCGGCAAAAACGGCATCCAGTTTGTCGCCCAGTTCGCAGGCCAGGTTGTCTTCGATTTCGGAAAGTTTCTCGAGTTCGTGGCCTTTCGGAAGTCCGTTTTCATCGGGATCCATCACCCGGATCGAAATCTGAATCAGGTGAATTCTGTCTTCCAGCGGAGCAAATCGCCTCAGATCCAGATCAATGGCAATGCTGGCGGGTTTTTCATCCAGCGTGCAGAAATAGGCATCCCAGTCCGGGTGGTATTGTTCTTCCATATCCGAACGCAATAAAGTGAATGAACGCTAATCCGTTACTTTTGAATCGGATATTGCGGTGATAAAAATATCTTCCTCACCTGCCGATTGCAGTCCGGTTTTGCCAAATGAAGATTTGGCTGTGAAAGATCCGCAAATCCAGAGATTGCCTTTCGCATCCAGTTTATGCCCGGCACATTGAAAGGTCGAGTTAAAATCCTGTTTCCGAAGTTCATCGAGATTTCCGCGGTTGTCCCAGCGGGCTATAAAAACCTGATTGTCAAATTCACCTTTGAGCGTCTTTTTTCCTACTTCTATGAACTTATTGAAAAAACCAGCCACCATCACGGACTTCTGATTTTCCGTCAGTTGGATCGACATTCCTTCGTCCACATCATCGCCTCCTAAGGTTGAAATCCATTGTACCTGTCCATCGGTTTTGATGGCACAAACAAAAACGTCGGTCTGCCCTTTTGAATTTTTAACCTGATCACTAAACTGGGTTTCACCAGAGAATTTACCGGTCAGATAAACGGTTCCCTGCACATCAGTCACGGCATCGGAAATCTGCGACTGGACATCAAATCCGGAAAAGGATTTCGTCCATAAAATATCTCCGGTCGCTTCCAAACGTACAGCAAATGAGGATTTTGAACTGTTTCCTGCCAGTTCCCTTTCTTCCACATATAGAATCTTATCATATACACCAGCTGCTACCACACGGCCCCAGGGATCGGTGCTGAGCATGGTAATTTCGTCGAAGCCGGAGCCGCCCATTACCTTCGTCCAGGAAACGGTTCCCTGCCAGTCAAGTTTGGTGACAAATCCATCGGTTTGCCCCATCTGACGTTTGATGGTTTGGTCGTATGGCCCAGAAAATAAGCCTCCGATGTAGACGCCTCCCTGATCCGTTACGGCGATGGCCTGCGGTATAACGGTGCCGGAAGTTTCCATCTTTTTTGCCCAGATCAGGTTTCCTTTCGGCCCGATTTTGGCGACAAATACATCGGCTCCTTTCGTGATGAGAGTTTCTTTTTCGAATTGTGCGGTGTCGGTGAAAACGCCAGTGATGTAGAGATTTCCTTCCGGATCGCCAGTGATGGCAGTGGCAAAATCATCGAGTTTTCCCCCGTAGGATTTGATCCAGAGGGGAATACCGTCCGGATTATACGCAGCTACATACACATCCCCACCTCCTTTGCCCACGATTTCTGTCTTATGAAATTTAGCCAGAAGGCTGAAGCTTCCGGTGACATACAGATTTTTCTGGGGACTGGCCCATAGTCCGTTGGCCAGATCTGTGTTGGCGCCGCCGGCCCGTTTTACCCAGTTCACCTGTGCAAAACTTGTCTGAATAAAAAAGCTAAGAATGAGAAGTAGGGAGATTTTCGTCATCAATGATTTGTAGAGAATTGTAATGGCAAATAAAACCAGTCCGGTGGTAAGGCATGCATCAATTCACCGGAATCGTCTGCCGGGAAAGATTTTCTCACAAAAAGAAGAGGAACGATTAGTTTGTCTGAAGCTGTTTTTTCAGATCGTCCACCGTACGCTTGAAGGAATTGTCGGTATCGATCAGATTATGAACGCATTGAACTGCATGGATTACAGTACTGTGGTCTCGGCCGCCGAAATATTGTCCAATTTGTTTAAGGGAATAGTCCGTGTATTCTTTTGCAAAATACATCGCTACCTGGCGTGCGGTGGCGACTTCTTTCTTGCGGGTTTTGTCTTTTAGGTCGTGGATGCTCACCGAAAAATACGCACTCACCGAACGCTGGATTTTGTCGATGTCCACCTCTTTTTCAATGTTGTGTACGATGTTTTCCAGAATCTTTTTGGCCAGTGTGAGATCGAATTCCTGTTTGTTCAGAGAACTTTGAGCGATCAGTGAAATGAGGGCGCCTTCCAGTTCCCGGATGTTGGTATCGATGTTGATGGCCAGATATTCGACCACTTCGATCGGCATATTCACACCGTCGTTCTGCATTTTTTTCTGAATGATGGCCATCCGGGTTTCGAAATCCGGTTGCTGCAGATCAGCAGTAAGTCCCCATTTAAATCTGGAAATCAAACGATCGTGCATGCCTTTCAAATCTTTCGGCGAACAATCGGAACTCAGAATAATCTGCTTTCCTGCCTGCTGAAGGTGGTTGAAAATGTGGAAGAAAATCTCCTGTGTTTTTTCCTTGCCCGCCAGAAACTGCACATCGTCGATGATGAGCACATCCATATGCATGTAGTGCTCGGTGAAATCGTTTGCCGCGTTTTTGGTCAGAGATTCAATGAACTGGTTGGTGAACTTTTCAGACGAAATGTAGATCACCTTCCGCTGGCTGTCGAGTTCCCGGATTTTGTTTCCGATGGCGTGCATCAGGTGGGTTTTACCCAGACCCACTCCGCCATAAAGCATCAATGGATTGAAGGACGTAATACCCGGCTTAAATGCGACGGCCAAACCAGCTGAACGTGCCAGACGGTTGCAATCGCCTTCCACAAAATTGTCGAAGCTGTACGACGGAATCAGATTCGATTCATCAAAAATACGGTCCTTTTCCAGGCGGTGAAAAAAGGCAGACTTACCAGTTTTTATTCCGGAGTCTGCACCATTTCCGTTCATCTGCTGAATGTGCTGCGGAACCGGTTTCAGGTTGGGGTATCCTTCTTTAAAAGCACCGTTTTCCTGTTTGATGGGGGCGGGCGTTCCGTTCCCCTGATTGGGAAGCGTCATGTGCAGGGGCCGGTTGTTGCGGTCTCCCTGATCCACCACGATGGAATATTCCAGTCTTGCTTTCGGACCAATTACGGTTTGCAAAGCGAATTGCAGTTCCTTCACAAAATGTTCTTCCAGCCATTCGTAAAAATACTGACTTGGAATTTCGATTGTGAGTTGCTGACCATGAAGTGATAATGGAACAATGGGCTCGAACCAGGTCTTGAATGATTTCTCATCCACCTGATTCTGAATAATTTGAAGGCATTGATTCCAGGCACTTCGATGGTTATGCATGCAGAGGTACGATATTAAAACGTGTGGCTTTTAAAAATGGGGAGGCAAAAGTCCGTCGCGGATTCCGATTAAAAAAATGGGTTGTGGAAATTTTTAGAATGTCGGCATAAGGTTTTTTGAAAATAGAATTTGAACAGTTTTTTTTCCCTTCTTTATCAAATTGTTACCGAATCGGAGGTGTTCGCAACATTGCGTACAAATTTTTAAAAACGAATAATTCTGTAAAAAATCCGGCCCTTGGAACAAGGCCTGAATCTGACTTTTTGCAATTGATTTCTTCGTTTTTTTTAGGCATTTTAGAGATTAATGTGTTGTGATTCAGTGGAGTGACGAAAACTTTTTATTTCATTCAGTCTCAAATTTTATGTGTGGAGTTTTTAAACCTATCTTTTACCAATCCGGATTTGGCTCTTCAAATCAATTGGTCATGAGAAGGCCAGTAATCCTGTTCTTCCTAAGGCTTTGAATTGCCAATGAAATGTTGAAATTGAGTTGTTGGATCTTCTGCCGGTTACTCTGAAATTATCCGTCCCTTTTCCGGGATTTCTACGGCCAGAGACAAATTTCGTATTTCGGTTGTTCTGTGTTTTTCAGTAGCAAAGTTGGTTCCTCAGAATGATCATTTGAAGTTGGGTGTAGACTTCGGTCTTCGTCCGTGCGTTGGTGAATTTTAGATTCGCAAGTCCTTTCAATATCCAAGAAGTTAAAATCATCCCAAACCATTGACCACAAAAAAAGCCCCCTAATTTTTGACATTTTCATTTTGACTTTAATGATCTTCCCTACCTCATGTTAACCGGACTAAATTATGCGATTTCTGTTTCCGACCATGAAATTGCATTTTGTAAGTTGTTGTTCAGGGCGTGAAAAGAGTCAGAATACAACTAGTTTTGACCGGCCATTCATTCTCTTTGATCGACGGGCGTTGATGGCAAAACCAGTTATCAGAATTAAGCTTATCTGAATGCTTACTATTTATTTTAATGAAAGCCTTCATTTTCATAACCGTCTTTTTTTTTCTTTGCAGGAACGCCCAACCAGTTTCGGGTGGTCCCGAAAAACCATCCTGCCCACAGGAAGTAACCTTGCGGCAGTTAGGTCTGGTGGATGTGCGGGATGTGATGCCAGGTGTAGTGGTTGATCTTCGGTATTCCGGCACCAACAATTTCCTGAAGAAAGATATTTATGGTTGTCTGGACGTTGCGTTTGTTCAGCCGGAAGTCGGAATCAAACTCAAAAAGGCCTGTGAGATTCTTTCGAAACTCCGTCCGGAATTGCGGTTTTGCGTGTACGATGCCGGTCGTCCAAAGTGGGCTCAGCAGGCGTTGTGGGATCACATCGACAAACCAGAACATGTGAAGCATGTGTATGTGGCCAACCCAAAGAAAGGTTCCATCCATAATTATGGTGCGGCTGTTGATCTCACGCTTGTCGATGCCAAAGGTGTGGTGGTTGACATGGGCACGCCTTACGATTTTTTCGGACTGGAAGCGCAGCCACGATGCGAAGAACAGATGGTGAAAAAGGGAGTTCTTTCCCGGTCGCAGGTTAATAACCGGAAGCTGTTGCGAAAGATTATGGTGCAGGCTGGGTTTCTTTCGATCACATCCGAGTGGTGGCATTTTAATTCCTGCTCACTTGCCTCGGCTAAGAAAAAATATGCCGTCCTTCCTTAAACAGTCCGGGCGATGAAGGATCGTTTTTCGTAACCATTCCATAACACAATGTATGTAAGGTTGATGGAAGGGCGATTTCTTTGATAACAAAGGATTTAGTGGCGATTCCCTCGAAAAATGTGGATAAGTCAACAAAGTTATCCACATTATCCACATTGATTTCCGACTTATCCACATTTGGCGTTTAGTCGAAAATGATTTCAAAGCAAATTTATTAGGTTTAGTATGTAAGGTTTTTTGGAAAAAGCAGGAAAACTGAAGCCCGGAAACAACCTGTTAACAATGAAATAATGTGCGTTTCTTGCTCATAACCAAGGTCTTTTCAGGTGGTTTTCGCTTGCTTATTTCGTGATCAATAATGCTTTGGTTGCATTCACACGATTCTCTATTTCCTGAATTCCCTGCATAAATCTGGGTGCCGGTCGACTGGCCAGATCATCGTTCAGTTCGAACACCATTCTATTCTGGTAGGCTCTTGTTTTTTTTAATTCCGGATACAATTCAAAAAATGTACTGTCCATTTTTTCAAAACTTCCACCAAACAAAACATCCGGGTTCAGTTTCAGAATGGTTTCTCTTTGAAGAGTCGGGTAGGGCTTGTCCAGTTTTTCGGACAGAACGTTTTTCCCGCCAGCCAGACGGATTTTGTCGGTCATCCAGGTTTCATACCCATAAGCGAAAATCGGATCCATCCAGGTGATGCATAACACGCCCGGCCGTTGACTGTCCGGAATGGTTGCCTGTTTCTTTTCCTGTTCATTCAGTTCCATCTGCAAAGCGGCAATGCGATCCCGCGATGTTTCCGGAACTACCCAGGCACGGACGGAATCCATGGCATCTATTATGTCCTGACTCTTTTCATAATGAAACAAAAGCACCGGAATACCCAGCTGCCTCAGGTGTGCCGCATCTTGCGGACTGGTGATCCCTTCTTCAGAAAATACAATATCCGGCTTGAGCTGAAGAAGTTTCTCAATATTCAGCGGGTACACTTCCACTCTGGTTTTTTGTTGGGTCTTTTCTTTGGGGAAATTGCACAATGGGGTGATTCCCACAATGAGCGAGTCGGGCAATACATGAAAAAGTATTTCGGTCACGGCAGGCGAAAGGGACAAAACCCGTTTTGGTTGCAACGAAATCTCAGCCATTTGTTCGCGGTACCGGATGGTTCGTTTTGCGTTTGACGAACTTCCTTTTTTCTCCACGCAGCCAATGAAAAAAAGGAACGGCAGAAGCAATGCAGGAAACCGTAAACCGGAAGAGAGAGCCATCATTTATGTTGTAATATTGCGAATCTAATTCAGATCTGATGATTGTTATAACAGGTGCGGCTGGCTTTATTCCCAGCTGCTTAATCACAAAACTAAACCAGGAAGGTTATAAGGCGATTGTCGCTGTGGATGATTTCTCAAATCCGGCTAAAAAACCGAACCTGGAAGGCAAATCCATCGTGGCGTTTATTGATCGGAAGGAGTTTCATTTCTGGCTGAAAATCAACGCCATTGAGGTTGAGTTTGTGTTTCACCTGGGTGCCCGTACCGATACCACAGAGCAATCGGTTGCCATTTTTGATGAACTGAATCTTAATTATTCCAAAGAAGTCTGGCGGATTTGCACCGAATTTCAGATTCCATTGGTGTACGCATCTTCGGCTGCTACCTATGGTGATGGTGCAATGGGCTACTCCGATGATCATTCTGGTATTCCGGCTTTGAAACCGTTGAATCCATATGCACACTCCAAGCAGGATTTTGATCTTTGGGTACTGGAACAAAAAAAGGCTCCATTTTTCTGGGCTGGACTGAAGTTTTTCAATGTATACGGTCCCAATGAATACCATAAAGGGAAAATGGCGTCCGTCATTTTTCACTCGTATCAACAGATAAAAGCGACAGGCAAAATGAAACTGTTTCAAAGCCACAAAGAAGGAATTGCCCATGGCCACCAGATGCGTGATTTTGTTTATGTGAAGGATGTGGTGGAGGTTTGCTACTGGCTGATGCACCACCGGAAAAATTCAGCGATATACAATCTTGGTTCTGGAACTGCCCGGACTTTCCTCGACCTTGTGAGCCAGACGTTTCTGGCAATGGGAAAAGAACCGGAAATTGAGTTTGTACCGACACCCATTGAAATCAGGGACAGTTATCAGTACTTTACAGAAGCAGAAATGAGTAAACTTATGGCAGTGGGGTACCCGCATTCCTTTCATACATTGGAAGAAGGGGTTCAGGATTATGTGGCCAACTTTCTGGAATACGGAAGCTATTTCTGATTGTCCGGATAAAGGGAATAAAAAAAAGCCTTAACCAATCGGGAAAGGCCTTTTCTTTCACTTTTCAACCCAAAAATAAAACTTGCGTTTTATCAAATTCAAATATCGACCTTCAATTCCTTTCCAACAAATAAGTCCGTTCAATACGCCGGATTCCTAAGTCAAATAGCCCGTACATTCTATGAATGCATCCATAATCAAGTTGAAATTCAAAAACTATTATGCAAAATCAAGGGTAATTAGTAGGCTTGAACTGTTTGAAAGGATCGTTATTACTCATATTTCAACTCTGTAATCAAATGAAGAGAGAAGACCGGTACCGTTTTATAGTGGATTATTTTTCCCGGAACCAGCCCGATGCTGAGACGGAGCTGCAATTTTCCAATCCTTTTGAATTGCTTGTGGCTGTTGTTTTGTCGGCCCAATGCACCGATAAAAGAGTCAACCTCATAACTCCGGCTCTGTTTCGACGTTTCCCCGATGCCGAAGCTTTGGCTCAGGGTTCGGTGGATGAAATTTTCACCTACATCCGAAGTGTTTCGTATCCCAACAACAAAGCAAAACATCTGGCTGGTTTAGGAAGAATGCTTCGCGACCAGTTTCAATCGGAGGTTCCTTCGTCGGTTGATGATTTACAGAAACTACCAGGAGTGGGTCGTAAGACGGCAAATGTGATTGCTTCCGTTATTTACAATCAACCCACAATGGCAGTGGATACCCATGTTTTTCGGGTCAGCAAGCGAATTGGCCTTGTGAATCAGAATGCAAAAACTCCACTGGCAGTAGAACTACAATTGTATCGGTATCTTTCGAAAGATGTGATCCCGAAAGCGCATCACTGGCTCATTCTTCACGGACGGTATGTTTGCATTGCCCGCAATCCAAAGTGTGCAGAATGTGGAATTTTGGAGGCCTGTCGTTTTTATCAACTGAAATCCAAAACGAAATCTGAATCGAAATAACCGATTCTGTTTACCAGCACTTTCCTTTCCTATTCGGAAACAGAAGTTTCAAAACCGCAGTTAGCAAGGGATGCCCAAAATCCAGGAAACGATTTCCGGACTACTTCTGGTTTCTCAATTCTAATCGGTGAGTTTATAACGGCCACCAAACTTAAAGACATTGCCATCCGGTGGTCTTCGTAGGTTTCAAAAATTGGATTTTCAACGACTGGCTTCTGATTTCCTGCAATCCGGCAGGTTCCTTTGATTTCGTCTGTTTCTATGTGAATTGAAATTTTCAACAACTCCGACTTCATTGCCAGGAGGCGGTTGGTTTCTTTAATGGATAAAGATTGCAGCCCGGTGAATTCAGCCTCAGTTCCAGACAGTGCGCACATCACAATTAAAGTCTGACCTAAATCCGGGAACCCAAGAAAATCCAGCTCCAGTTTTTCTGGAATTATTGCGGATTTTCGTTCGATCCAGGCACCGTCCTTTTCAAAACGGGTTTCGATCCCCCAGTGTGTGGCAATGTGCCGAATCACAGCATCTCCTTGTAAAGAATCCTCTTTCAGCCCCGGTAGAAATAAACTTGAAGGCGCTTTTGAAAGAGCCACCATACCGTAAAAGTAGCTGGCGGCAGACCAATCAGACTCAACATCCAGAAAGCATGGAGTATAGGGCTGATGCGGAATGTTGATGGTTCTGGCAGAGAATTCCCCTTTAATTCCGGCTTGTTGCATGAGTGCCCATGTCATTTTGAGATAAGGAAGGGAGGCAATGTCATTCAGCAAATGAATGCTCAGTCCCGCTGGAAGGGTAGGGGCCGCCATCATAAGTGACGAAATATACTGGCTGCTGATGGTTGCATCGATGGCGATCTCTGATTTGCCAGACCATTCGAAGGGTTTGAACCGAATCGGGGGGAAATCATCTTTTTCCAGGTATTCAATCTGACAACCCAGTGTTTTCAGAGCATCCACCAACAACCGGATGGGGCGTTGTTTCATACGGTCAGAACCTGTGAGTGTGGTTTCTTTTTGGGAGAATGCCAGATAACTTGTCAGAAACCGGAAAGTCGTTCCCGCATCTTTTGCATTGTATTCAGAATCCGTTTCTTTCAGTTGTTCCGAAAGTGTTTTTGTGTCTGCTGCTTCTGAAAGATGACGGATTTCCACCAGATTACCGGAATAGGCCCGGATCATGAGTGCCCTGTTGCTTTCGCTTTTCGAGGACGGAAGATTTGCAACACCAGAAACGCTTCCGGCTTTACATTGAAGTTGAATCAGTGCGGGCATAAAAAAATCCCTCATGGTTGGTGAGGGATTGTAAGTTGAGATGATTATTTGGTTATTCGGCACCTGGGCCATCGGCCTTATCGGTCACAGAATCTTCTTTTTTCGCCATATTCAAATCGAATAGAAGAGAAAAACGAAGTGTTTCAGCCAATGGGTGATTGCTCGCTACCGGAATCAGGTAGGCAAAATCCAATCCAAATGTCTGGTATCGAATACCAACTCCGGCAGTGAAATAGCGACGATTTCCCTTGTTTTTACTTTCATGAAAATAACCTCCACGAACAGCAAACTGGTTGTCATACCAATACTCTGCACCGCCACCGATCATAAGTTCCTGCATTTTTTCGCTGAAGCCATCGGGTGCTTTGTAAAGCGATTGTGCCATTCCTTCAATCCATCCAAGGTTTTGGATTTGAGCGGCCTCTAAAGAATCTTTACCAGGCGTTGGAACCAGGGCTTTCGCAATATCGAATGTAAAGGTCACTTTATTATATGCGTCCAGTTCCATTGTTAATGCCGGACCAACACGTAAAGTAGACGGAATAAAGTCACGTTTATTATTGTCTGTGTATGAAATTTTAGGACCCATATTGCTCAAAACAGCACCAAATGCAAATTGGGCAGGGTTGCCTCCAAGACTTGTTTCTTTCGTGTAAAACATTCCAAGATCAACGGCTACGCTGTTTGCCGGTCTGGCTCTGGTGGCATCGGTGCCTCCGGAATATGATCCGGCCAGATTGGAATGGAAGTATTTAATACCAACGCCCAGACTCAGGTTTTTTGACAATACCCGGGAATATGTTGGGCAGATTGCCAGTTCATTTGGATTCAAAGTACCAAGACTTTGCCCCACATTATCTGTCATCTGAATACTTCCCAATCCGAAGTAGGTAAAGCCAAGTCCGATGGCACTTTGTTTATTGATTTTGTAATGACCGCTTAAATAGCCCAGATATACATCATTTACTCCAAGACCTCTAAGCCAGGGAGTGATTGAAATGGATCCTCCGACATCCTTTGTTACGCGGGCAAGTCTGCCCGGATTCCAGTAAACCGCATTTTGATCCCCACTCAGCGCAGAGCCTGCATCACCTATACCCGCAGACCGGGCGTCAGGTGTGATTCCAAGAAATGGTACAGACGTGGTTATCACCCGGTACTCATTTTCTTTGCCGCTCAGAGGGTCTACTGCTTGGGCATATGCTGAAGCCGTTCCAAACATGGATGCAAATGCGAGGAGGTTTCCGTAAATCGATCTTTTGATCATTCGTATTGAAAATTAAAATAGGGTAGAGCTGTCGTCAAATGGTTGATTAGTTCAAATACCTGCACAAATATTAGCGAATTAAAACGATTTTCCGGTCTATTTTATATTCGGCCCCATCCGTGTCAGATTTTAGGAGAATTTTACAAAAGTAGGTACCTGTAGGCAATCGGCTGCCATCAGATTTGGTGCCGTCCCAGGCTAATTCTTTCTGAGAGCCGGGCCTGGCGGTTGAATTGTCGTAATCCCATTCCTTAGTGCTGATTCGTTCACCAATGATGTTGTATATCTCCAGTTTGATGTTCACATTTTGGCCGGCGTATGCGTTCTCCAATTGCAGGTAAAACTTTTCAGATGAAGGATTTGGGAAAAGAGTTACGTTTTTAACGATCCTTCCGTTTACGTTGTTGATGCCAACTTCGAAATATATTTTTGCTTCGCTCGAGTTGTTTGAATTGTCCCAGGCTCTCACGACGATTGAATGAAGTCCAACACTTAAATCCCGCAGCGGAAATCGAAGATGCCCTTTGGTGTAACTTCCTTCATCATTTTCGAAATAGTCATTCAGAATGAACAATTGTTCATCATCCAGAATTGCTGTCAGATCATGACCCAGCCCAAGTCCTGTCACATTGATTCCGCTTGAGTCATCCTGAAGTTGTACCAACAGATCGGCGTCTTCTCCAACAAGGCCATTATTGAGGAATGTAGTATCATTCATGAATAACCGGATCTGTGGACCCTCATCATCAAATTTTGGATTGGGATTAAGGCCTCCTACAATCAGATCTTTTTTGTATCCGCTGGCATCCCGTAGCTGACTTTCATCCATTGCGTACAACGTGATACGGCCATTTCCTGGCAAAAATGAAATGTCTTTGGAAACATAGAATTTGAATTCATAATTGCCATTGGTCACGCTGGTTGAACCATTATACAGAATACTTCTTTGGTAATTATACGATTTGTCTGTGCCAAAGCAATTGTCATCATCTATAATTGACAACCTTCCGGGTCTGTCGTACAAAGTAGCAAAGACTTTTCCGTTGAAGTTTTCTTCCTTCACCCCATTTTTCCGGACCTCACCTTTCAAAACCACCAGATTCAATCCTTTGATGGTATCTTCATTTGAAAGATTGGTGATCACCACTTCTTTACCAGGGAAAGCAAAAGATGCAGATGGATCGCCCAATAAAGTGAACCCTCTGTTTGATATTTTGTCCGTGTTGATGTTTTTGGCCTCTCTCATAGCATCACCCATTCGACCTGGCTGGCCATTTATTTCTTTGTAGAGCCCATTGTAAAAAGCTTTGTTGATTTGAAAATTGTTGTAAGAGCCTACTGGCCGTCCGGTTGTCATGATTCCAACGGCACCTCCTTTGGCACTCAAAAGGATACTTTCTGCCCCCGATGTTTGTGAAGGATAATCATGGCGACCAAAATCGCAGGTAGCTGTAATAAAAAAAGCGAGCCTGTCATAGTTGGTCAATTGGGATATCATATCACTGGTAAACAGAAACTCATCTGCCCATACGGTTTCTCCTCCATGTCCAGTATAGTTGACAATAAGGTTTCCTTTGTTAATCGTATTGATCAGTTCATTTGTTGCAGAGGGTACCGTATATCCACCAGCACCAGCAACCCGGTTATATGCTCCAACGAAAATCTTGCGGATGTTTGAGGCTGGATTCCTGGACACAACAGATTCGGAAAGTTCATCAGCCTGATTGCTGTGTGTACACTGATCTCCATTGTCGGCGACAAATGAATACCGGTTCCTCCATTCTCCCAAACACTCTTTTGACCTGCCATAATGGATAAGCTTGTCCACCATGACTTTTGCTTCTGCGGCATTTTTTGCAGGAAGCCTTCCTACACCAAGATCGACAAAATCGTTGGACGCCCAGCCACCTTTGTTTTTTGCCAGAATTCCAAAGTAATCGTCTGAAGCATATGAACCAATGATGCTGAGCGATTGTGGACTTTGATAGGTTGGAACAAAATTGGTGTTGTTGGAAATCCGATTTTTATAATCAAACGAACAATCACCAAATAAAAGAAGGTACTTCAGTTTTGCTTCCGGGGTTTTGTAATACAAATGCATGGCAAAATTCCGGATGGCGGTTATGTCCTGACTACCAGATGAAAATTCATTGTACACCTGCTGTGTGGTGGCAACTTCTACATCCAGTTGGTCATGGGTACGTCGGAAGTTTGCCAGACGATTTGCTTCTTCCAGAAAATCAGGATGGGTTACAATGATCAGATCTGGTGTGGCAAGTCCATGCAAATCCTGGGTTTCCATTGGAACCAACTTTGCAGGTCTTGGAAGATTGTTTGGATTGAAGGCAAAAAACTCTTCAACAATTGTATCCTGTAGATGATTGAAATTTTGGTTCTGAATGGCAACAGATTGAGACTCTGATGGCTTGGTCACATTCCAGATTTGAAAGGCAGATGTAGAACCATTGAGTTGAAACGAAATGTTTTTACCCAGATTCCCAACCGACCGGAATCCGAAATTCGTACTGCCCAAATTCAGTTTCCGGGTTGCACAAACCTCGATAAAATTAAGGTATCCAACCGATTGCTGATTTCCGGCTTTCTGATAGTTAATGGAAATATTCAGTGAGGAATTTTCTGCTGGTAAGCTCACTTCTCTTCTTACATTTGATTCAGAGCCATAAAGTGGATAGTCAGAAGTAAGAACAATTGACGGAGGTGTAATATTGGGTAGAAGTGGTTTGCCGTTTGCCGAAATCACAAAAGGATACGATACGCCACTTCGGGCCATCATACCAAACCGTATCTGAATGGCCGAATCGGCTACATGATTTGAAATATCGAACGAAAGATCTTTGGTTGTGTTGAAATCGAAAACATCCCCGTACCAGTTGCGGCCAAATGATCCAACATTTACTTTCTGAGGAGAATAAATGATTCGGTCCAGAAATTGACTTGTCGAAAGATCCGGATTGGGAAGTTGAGTGGAGTTGGCTACCCGTTTCCCGGCTCCGTCAGAATATGTGATGAAATAGTAGCTTGAATCGGTATACAGATTCGGGCTGTAGGTAAAGGCGCCGTCGGTTGTGTTGTAGGTCCAGGAATTGGGTTCTTCGCCGTAGAAAATGATTCGGTCGTTTGAGTTGAATACTCCATCTCCGCCATCCTCTACTTTAATGGCAATTTCGGTTTCGTCGTTGAATTTGTACTCTTTGTTTGCTTCTGACAGTAATTTAGATCCTGTTCCGTACATTTTGATATTTTGAGAACTTTTTCCGTTGAGATCCAGTCCGTTTGCTGCAAGATCTCCTGCTGTCAACTGATACACTCCTGTTTTGATAATACCCAACTTCACCCAGCTTCCTGTTTTGAACATGCTGCTGGTACTGGCAATACGGGCAATTCTGTCCTGTTGATTGTATGGTTGTGTATTGAGATTTAATTGATACGAAACCAGTTTCTCCCAGACGGTTTGATTTTTTCGGATCAGTGAAATCGTCAATAGAGATCCTTCCACTTTTCTGCGTTCCGATTCTTCAATTGAAAATTCTGCAGGATGAGTGAGAACGAAAGTTGTATCGATTCCGGCAAGTTCCCAAAACGGAACCTCCACCCATTTGCTCGTTAAAAAGGAAGCTGATAGTACCTTTTTGCCCGGATAGAAAATGGAATACACCGGAACTTTAACATTCAGTTTATGCGTGCTGCCCTCTTTACAAGTGAGGTATTTCTCCGTTTGCCCACTTTTGCTTGTCGCCGTTTCAATTGGATTCCATTCAATGCTGGATGAATTGGTTGTTGTCTTTACTGACTGAGAAAAAAGACAATTGGAGACGGTCAGAAGAAAGATCAGGGAGAGAAATTTTTTCATAAGAAGCATAAACGGTGAGCGTTTCCAAAAATTATTCAGGTCCTGAATTTATTTTTCAGGCAGGTTGTATTTCGATATGAAAATCTTCCATGATCATATTGGCCAAAAGCTTTTTGCTCAGATTATTCACTTCGGCAAGTGCCATTTCATGTGAATCTGATTCAATGGTGAACTCGATGTTTTTCCCAATCCGCACATTGCCAATTTCAGTATCTGACAATTGATTGAGAGAACCTTCGACTGCTTTGCCCTGAGGATCAAGGATTTCTTTCTGAGGCATTACAACTACACGAGCATTAAACTGCATTTTTCGGTATTAGTTTTAAAATAATGGAGAGCCCAACATAATAGATGAATATGATAGGAACTGCAATTTTGCCAAAAAAAGCCAGAGTCACAACTGAAAGGAAAATCAAAATGAAACGTGTTTTGTTTTGACTCCAGCCAAAGTTCTTAAATTTTAGGGCCAGCAGGTGAAGAGGAGAAACAAGGAGATAACTGCAGCCAATAATTATAACGATGAATGTGTTTGATGAAATTGGAAACGGAATTTCGGAATGGTGCATACCTCCAATTAGAAAGGTGAGGAAATAGGCATTGGCGGGAGTGGGTACTCCTATAAAACTATCCGATTGACGGGTGTCGTTATTAAAGATAGCAAGTCGGATAATGGAAAATACACCTATGAGAATGGCGATATACGGATGCCATGAGTGCCCCGCTGTTTCCTGTGAATACAAATAGTGAAATGAAACGATGCTTGGAAGAACGCCGAAGGTAATCCCATCTGCAAGGGAATCAAGGTCTTTGCCAATGGGAGAAGCTGACTTAAGAAGCCGGGCGACAAATCCATCAAAAAAATCAGCGATCCCTGCACCAACGATCAACCACTCCACCTGGTCTATGGCCTTGATGCCGTCCAGTGAAATCAGAATGATTCCCGTTATTCCGCATATCAGATTGCAACATGTGAGGAAGTTGGGAAGATTATTTTTGAGAAACTGAATCATAAACGATGGGGTTAAATGAAAGAGACACGGCTTGTGACCGTGTCTCTTTTAAAATTCAATGGAGCTAAGAATTATTCGATCACCAGTTTTTTGGTGGTTGAAAATCCGCTGGCGTTCACTTTCACCAGATACATTCCTTTTCCAAGTCCTCTGGTTGGGATCTGAATCCGGTTTGCACCAACAGTAGCCTGTGACGTAGAGCTGGAAACCAGCATTCCGTTTACAGAATACACCTGAATTGCGACATCACTATTTTTTGTCATCATGATGGAAAGATCACTTTGTCCTGACGTTGGATTTGGAACCAGGTCAGCATATTGCAAACTTTGTTCCATCTGGCTTACAGATACAAGGGTTGCCGGTCTTCCGAAATTCGGACGGATAAAGAACGTTACGGCACCAATGGTAAGGTCCTGAGTTCCCAACCACTGACCACCCAGCCAGATCCATGAACCATCATCGCTTGTATTGTTGAAGTTGTATGACACCCGAAGATTACCTCCGAAGATTTTTACGCCATAAAGGTTGGTTGTATTGGCTGCTACCGCTTTTCCTCTAGCACGTGCTGCCTGAGGACCAGAAGCTGCTCTGTGGCGGAGAGTAATCCATGAGTTACTTAAATCAGCACCGATTGTATTCAAAGTGGTTGATGAATCTTCTACCCAGCCAGTTCCGGCAGCATTTCTGTTTGCAAAGAACGATTTCGCTTTGACTTCTGTGTCAAGGGTTCCAAGGAAAATAGATACAGAGGTCAGGGTGTCTTTTGCAGTAGTAGAAATGGCATTGGCCATAATTCTTTTTCCACCTGAAGTAGCTCCATAACCAAGACCAAAATCATCAGCAGGATCACCGAAATCTTTCGCCATTGTGCTGTCGCTGACAGAAAGTGGGAATGAGAAAGTATTGTTCGACGGAACTGGGTCTGTTTGGCCGCCAGTAGCTGTCACATCAATTGAGTAGTCACCCGCTTCTGTGATTGAAAAACCTGGTTGAGTCGTAAACGGCTTTGAAAATCCTCCCGGAATCGTTGAAATTCGGGCAGTGTCTTCAAGGGAAGTTGGAGAAGCGAGAGCAACGATCCGAACAGGTGATACTGCAGTTGATCCTTCATTAAACACTGAGCCTTTTACAGAAAACGTAGAAATCTGATTCTTTTTATAAATGGAATTAGTAGGTGTTTCAATGTTAACAAGTGAAATGTCATTGTCATTTATTGTACCCAATGCGACCTCATCCAGATCAACAAGGTAATTGTTGGTTGTAGCGGCAGCTCTGCAATTGAAGATAAACGAAATCCGATCGGATGGAGTCAGGTATAATGAATCCAATGGGATAAATAATTTCTGGAAGTCAGCACTTACCGATTGGTTACCTGAGTGAATCTGAACAGAGACCTTAGTTGGTTCACAGTTTTTCAACACAGATATGGTAACGGTATCGCCATCTACCAACGGATACTCAGCAGCAGACAGGTTGTAAATGTGGTATTTGATTGAAAAGACTGTGGAAGATGGAATGTTTGTGTATTGACCTGTAATGATGGATGCATCAGGATCAGATCCAAAAGTTCCCAGATTATTGTACACTGGTATTTCAAGTGAAGGGGAGCCATTGATTCCAGTGCCATCTACAATTGGATTGAACCGTGAAGTTGAAAACCAACCGGAAGGAAGGCTTAATAGATCATCGAAATTTTCAGAAAAAATCCCAGTACTCGGAGCTAAATGAGTATACACAGATGTTTCGATATTATTCAATGGATTGATGTCATCATTGCCAGTTACACTTAATTCCAATTGATATTCGCCATCAGCAGAAAGATTCAGTCCTTCACTGAATAAGATTGTATCAGTTGTAGCAGCAGTAAGACTATCAAGCGTTAAGCTAACAGTATCATTGATTGGCCCTGACGAGCGGAGTTTAACCTCAACATTGTAAACAGTTTTGGAACCTTTGTTTGCGATGCTAACCAATGCAGGAAAATTAAGTCCTGAACAATTGTACACAGTTGAATCTGGTGAAAAGATTTCACCGGCCGCAACATCTTTTTCAGGCACTTTGTACACAAGAAGATCATCAACATACAAAAGATTTTTATCGTTTGAGTTGTTACGGAATGCAATTCGGACTGTCTGGCCGGAATAAGAATCCAGAGCGACCTCACGATCAACAAAAACATCTGTAGCTTCTTCTTCGTCTATAGAAAACAATGTAGTGCCAAAAGATGTCAAAACGTTTCCGGCGTTGATGGTAGCCGGGCAATTTGTACAAATCCGTACTTCATATCCATCGGCATAGGCAGCTTCAAATGCTCTGGCTTTCCATGATAATTTGTTTCCATCAGTAAGGGTTATGGGAGGGGTAATCATCCAGCGATCAACTTGGCCAGCCGGATTAATCCATGAAGTCGAAGCAGCAAACCGGTTGTCAACCGTACCTGAAACTGCCCAGGCATTTGTGCCAAATAAAGTAAGCAAACTTGGAGTTGCAGGCGTTCCCCCGTCAACATTAATCCTGCGTATGTCAGCTGGCCAGGTAGTTGACTCAAATGCTTCAAAATACAACGTGTCTCCTGCGGCCTTGTCTAGATTTGACGTTGATTTTCCGTTTACGGTTTTGCGTTTTGATTGTTTTACCGGAATCAGTTTGCCGGAGAAAGATTCCGTATTCTGCTTCGGTTTGATAATCTGGTGTGCCTTTTTTGCAAAATTCCCCTGCGAGAAGGCAGAACTTGCCAATAAAAGCCCTAAGACCAATGTGGCAGATAGTTTGTGTGTAAAAATTCTAAAATTCATGGTTCAACTTTTGAAAACAGGGTGCAATATTAAAACTTTCTTCCGGAGAATCCCTCAGTTGCCAAATTTTCATTTGAGTCTTTGCGATTTTTTTTCTCAACCTAAAAATCATGATTTTTGCAGCACATGCTCGTTCTCAAAATTGCCGTTCGTTACCTCCTCGCTCTAAGGAAGGCATCCACGGTACAAATCCTTTCGTTTTTGTCTTTTCTCGGAATTTTGCTGG
Organism: Spirosoma fluviale; assembly: GCA_945883425.1. Classification (GTDB taxonomy): domain Bacteria; phylum Bacteroidota; class Bacteroidia; order Cytophagales; family Flexibacteraceae; genus CAMDMI01. Next base: position 8,900 of record CAMCXM010000007.1, on the reverse strand, counting down.
GAAGTCTGGCAATGGTTCTTGTTCTGTCAGCTTTCAACGGATTTGAAGATCTTTTGAAGAAAGTGTACCATTTCCAGGACCCGGATTTAAGGATTGAAAAGAAACAGGGGAAGTATTTTCAGATCCCTCAGAGCAAGCTCGATGTGATAGCAAAGAATGACAATGTGCTGGCCGCATTTGAAGTGCTGGTCGACAAAGCGTCCATTCAATATGGTGAAGGACAGATGGTGGTGGAAATTGTGGGGATCGATCCGGGTATTGTTTCAGTCAGCCGGCTGGATACTTCTATTACCGAAGGGGCTTTTCTTCTAAGGGACAAAGAAGGTTCTGGTGCAGTTCTGTCTGTTGGGATAAAAAATGCATTAAACGTCTCGTTGAAAAATGTTTTTGAGGTCCTGAAGATTCAGTATCCTAAACGAAAGAAAATCCTGAAACTGGGTACCAGCCGCATATTCAATCAACTCACCATTCGACCGACTGGGGTGGTTCAAATGGATGAAAACAAAGTGTTTCTGCCGATTACGGATGTCCGGCAACTTATGGACAAGCCACTTGGTATGAATTATCTGGATGTGTATGTTGCCAAGGACAGGTCAGTCGAAAAGGTACAGGAGGACATCCGTAAAATTCTTGGAGACGACTATCTGGTGAAAAATGAAAGTCAGCAACACGCCGACTTATATAAAGTTATGATGATTGAAAAGCTGTTTGTTTTTCTGGCCCTTGGTTTCATTATTCTTATTTCCACCTTTAACCTCTTTGTGAGCAGCACCATGCTGGTGATTGACAAACAGGCGGATTTTAAAATTTTCTCCGCGATGGGTCTCGACCCGAAACAAGGTTCTCAGGTAATCCGGCTAACAGGTGGGATTCTTACCTTCACGGGTTTGGTGATTGGGGTTGCTACTGGAGCTGTATTGGTTGAAATCCAGAAAGTATTTGGTTTTGTCCCGTTGGGAATGTCAACTACCCTCATTAAAAGCTACCCGGTGGAATTACACTTTCCGGATATAATGGCCATTTCAGTTTGGGTGCTCATATCTTCTGTTATCGCTCTTGTCATTCCCGGACGAAGGGCCGAAAAGATGGTTCAGGGATTGACTTAAGGGAGTTTCTCCTGTTTCTTTTTTAAGAGACGGAACGAGAATGTGGATCCGTTTCCAGGTTTGGAGATCAGTTGGATCTTTGATTTGTGGGCATCAAGAATCTGTTTGGTGATCGCCAGTCCTAATCCGGAACCTCCTTTGTCTTTTGAACGACTCTTTTCGACCCGGTAAAACCGTTCAAAAATTCGTTTCTGGTCCTCTTCCGGAATGCCGGGCCCATCATCGGTCACCGAAACCTCCACCCATTCTTTATCGCTTTCGAGTGTCACTTTTACAAAACCATCCTCATTGCCATATTTGATGCCATTCTCGATAAGATTCCTCAAAACCTGAAACAGTTTTCCTTTATCGACTTCAGCTACTACAGGTTTCTCAACATTTCGCTCACTTAGTAGCACGACATTTCGTTTGGACGCTTTTTTTTCGAGCTGGTCAAACACTTCGGCTACAAGCAGGTGAAGATCCGTCGGTTCTTTTTTCATTTTTACAGAACCGGTTTCCAGTTCTGACAAAACCAGAAGGTCCTGCACCAGTTCATCAAGGCCGTCAAGACTTTTGGCTGCTTTTTTCAGAAATCTCTGGTTGACTTCCGGATCATCAAGTGCCCCATCCATTAAGGTGTGAATGTATCCCTGCGCTGCAAAAATCGGGGTTTTTAATTCATGGCTCATGTCGGCAATGAATTCCCGACGGTAGATCTCCATTTTTTTCAGATCCTCAATTTCCTTTTGCTTGAGTGTAGCAAAGAGGGTAATCTCATTGTTGAGCTTTTTCATCGGATTCATATTGAACTCAGATGAAAGCCGGGCTTTTTTGAAATCTTTCTTTTTTAGTTTTTCAAATACAGCATTGATTTTCGACAATTCCTTAAATATGAGGAATTCAATGGTGAAATAAATGAGTAGGAATGAACTGGTTGCTGCCACCAGAAACGTTATGAAAACCGTTTCTTTTGGTGTTGCGGGTATCATACTGCAAAAAGAGGCAGTTGCGATTGCAATAAGCAATGCAAGAATAATCGCAACAAACCGGGGCTGTAAAAGCATAGAGATCAGGAATCTTTCCGGGTCTCAAATTTATACCCAACTCCTTTTGTTGTAGAAATAAAACCTTCCCCGATTTTTTCCCGAACCTTTCGTATATGGACATCGACTGTTCTTGAAAGTACGTACACATCCGATCCCCAGATATTCAGCAGAAGTTCGTCTCTTGAAAAAACCTTGTTCGGGTTCTGAGCCAAAAACAAAAGCAGTTCAAATTCTTTTTTCGGAAAAACCAGTTGTTTGCCATCTAGTGTCACAGAATAGCTGGATTTGTCAATCACGAGGCCACCCATGTGGATTGGCGCCAATTCTTCCTGTGGTCCTTTGTTCCGTCTGAATAGCGCATTCAAACGACTCATCAAAGCCCGCGGTTTGATGGGTTTGTTGATGAAATCATCGGCACCCACGTCAAATGCCGCTACTTCCGAATATTCTTCTGCTCTGGATGTGAGAAAAACAACAATGGAGTTTTTGAGAACCGGAATTTCTTTCAGCTGTCGGCACGCTTCCACACCGTCCATTACCGGCATCATAATATCGAGAAGGATCAGGTGAGGCTGAAATGCTTTCGCCATTTCAATGGCTTTTTTACCGTTTTCAGCAGTCCGGACTTCATATCCTTCTTTCACCAGGTTGTATTGAAGGAGTTCAACGATGTCCTGATCGTCGTCCACAACCAATGCTTTCAATCCGTTTTTTGTTGCCATATCGGTTCGTGAATGTTAAGGCCCCAGCAATTCCCGGAGTTTATCTTCCAGTGCTGGCCCCCTTAGATTTTTTGCTATTATTTTTCCGTTCTGGTCGATAAGAAAGGTAGCCGGAATACTGGATACCTTGTACAATGCTGATCCCGCCGATTGCCAGCCTTTCAGATCGGAAACATGATTGTTCCAGATTAAGCCATCTTTGGCAATCGCTGCCAGCCATTTGTCTTTACTTTGATCAAGCGAAACACTGAAAACAGTAAAACCTTTTGGTTCATATTTCTGATAGGCTTTGACAACGGTCGGATTTTCATGACGGCATGGACCGCACCAGGAAGCCCAGAAGTCAAGAAGAACTACTTTTCCTCGCAGACTACTCAGCTTCATTGGCGCCCCTTCTCTGTCATTCAATTCTATGTCGGGCGCCATTTCACCTACTGCTGGCGGACCGGGACTGAATCCTTTCAGAAATTCGGCTGAAACTTTTCCTGGAAATTCCTGTGAATAGCGCTTTGCAACATCATATCCGGCATTTAGTCCGTTTTGTTCCAGCGGTTGCAACGATTGAGCGACCGCTCGGAATGCAATTTGTCGGGCGACTGTACCGGGCCGGCTTAAATTGATTACCTGATCCCCCAGAATCACCCACTTTTCCGCGTCCTGCTGCCCAAATTTCTGCATCATATTCGAAACTCTGGTGCCCCAGACGTCTGCTCGGAGATTTTCAAGATCTTCGAAATCAGCCGCTGTTATGTAGGTTTCCGGTGATTCAGCCGGGTCGGCAGACAAAAGCCTTATCAATTTGGAAAAGAATAATTCCGTATTCTGCGTTTTCCAGTTGAGATATTGGAGTTCCTTGTCTTTTATCAAAGAATCTGCCTTCGACCTTAACTGGTTGAGGCCTGCATCGAAAGCGGCTTTGTCGGTTTGTGCTTTTGGAATGAGATTCCGGTATTTGGTGTCCAGCACTTCCATCTCAAATGTAAATCGTGCGTTCAGATTCTTAAAGTTACTGAACAGAGCATTTTCTTTTGAATTGGAGATTGTGGCCTTGTCCCAGTTTTTGGAGTTGCATTCCATCGTCACATCTTCATCCGACAAAATGAGAGAAGTGGAATTCAGGGGATCTATACCAAATTTATAAACTCCTCTTGGAAAGGATTTGTCTTTGCTTTTGATCTGGAATTTGCCCGATTTGTGGGTAGTAGAATCAACCACAAAAACCTGATCTCCCTGATGCAGGTAAAGAAACAGTTTTTTCGAAACAGGAGTTGGTGTAATGGTTCCTTTCAGAGAAGCTGCCTGGATTCCAGACCCCAAAACAATTGTCCCCAAAGCGATGAGGAGTGCCTTCTGTGGTAATGTCATTTCGTAGTTCAAAGTAATATTCTGCAATGTTACGATTGTGTAACCTTTTTCTTTTTCAAATTCTGTTTTTATTTGACCAGACCTCACTCAAAACGGATGGGATATTTCAGGTTCGCATAATCTGTAATATCGAGTTCCACAGAGCCAAGCAAAAGTTCGGCTTCTATTTTCAGTGGAATCCGGTTTTGATCATCTGAAATCCACATTCGGATCGGGTGGGCTCCTTTAAACAATTTGTTTTCAGGCATTATCGGACTAATCACAAATGTATTGGATTTGCCGAATTTGGTTTTGATTCTGGTTTTACCCAGGTAAATAATGTTGAAATTATAGGTTTTATCCTCAAAAATTCCGAAAAGTTTTAAGGTGTCATTTTTGCGGAGATGATTGTAATTCTGCAACCGGAGAAAATAATAGCCACTCACCATGTCCTGAATGGCAGGAACTACATTCACAACTTCGGGAGTGTCGTTTTCTGCGATGACACGGGCCCTGTTTGCATTGTAGTCGTAATAGGTTTCTTCCCTTTTCCTGTATTTGTTTTCCTGAATGCTGCGGAATGACTTCTGAGGCTGGAAGCTGACGGTATCAAAATAGGAGCCCCAAACGTCCCGGATCCGGATCATTTTATCAAAGGCGCCGGTTGAATTTCCGATGATTTCTGCCCGAAAGCAGACCTTGTTGTTTACAAGATAGTATTTGTCGGTGAGTCGCATATAGGCTTCTCCCGCATTAAAAAAGCCATAATGAACCCGATATCGAATTTGCTCTCCCGGAAAGTAAGCCGCGGTGAATACTTTTCCGGTTGGCTTAGACGACGTTAAAAATGCGGTAACGGCCAAAGCAAAAACGACTTTCTGTATTCCGAATCTGATCTTGTTCATAAAAATTCGATGACAAAGAAAACGAACCAATCGAAAGCAGAGGTGTTAAGCCTTGTTAAATTGGTACAGGCAATGTTTACAGCCGAAAAAGATGAAGCTTATTGGTAAACGATTGGAATGCCGGAAGATTTAACCTCTGCGGAAGCTCACCAATTCTGAATAATCAGGATTTGATATTGCCCGAATTGCGGGAATCGTTCAGACGGCCGTTTTTGCAATGAATGGTGTGGGCCGGGAATTTTTCAATCCATTGCATGTTGTGGGTGGCAAGGATGATGGCAGTTCCATTTTGATTAATGTTCATAAATGTCTCCATAATGCCGGTTCCGGTTTCCGGGTCCAGGTTTCCGGTGGGTTCATCCGCGATTAAGAGTACGGGTTCGTTGAGTAATGATCGGGCAATAGCCACGCGTTGTTGTTCCCCTCCGGAAATCTGGTGAGGCTTTTTGCCGGAAGCGAATTCGATACCCACTTTCATCAGTACTTCTGAAATCCGGTTTCGAATGGCCTGCTTATCTTTCCAACCAGTAGCTTTTAAAACAAAAAGAAGATTTTCGTACACCGTGCGGTCATGCAGCAGTTGAAAGTCCTGAAATATCATTCCCAGCTTTCGTCTGAGTGCGGGGGTATTTTTGCGTTGCAGTGGAAAGTCAAATCCTGCGACCTGTCCTGTCCCGGAAGAAAGTGGTAAATCCCCGTACAGGGTCTTGAGCAAAGACGATTTCCCGCTTCCGGTTTGTCCGATCAGATAAAGGAACTCGCCCTTTTCCATTGTGAAGTCGATATCAGAAAGGACCAGGCTGTTATCTTCCTGATAGATATTGACGTTGGAAAGAGTGACAATTTTTTCCTGAGCCATAAAATTGGGTTAGAGATCAAGAAGTTGAAGTTTGCCAAAAGGAAGTTCGGCAATCAGTTTGGCCAGCATTTCTTCTTTTCCGGCAAGCCCGTACTTTTCAAGGTTTTTCAGTTCCCTGTCAGCCCTGAAGTAGGCAACGAGGACAAAATCTTCGTTGCGAAGCTGGATGTAATCCGGGATTTTGGCTTTGCCTTTGATTTTGATGATGTACATTTTGTCAGGTTTATCTGAGATTTTTACAGAAGACAGCTGTTTTGCTCTTTCTTCCTCAGTAAGGAATAGGGGAATCGACACAGCTGGCTTCTGCTTTAAATCAAAAATGCCCGTTAACTGTTTCCTTTTTTATAATCTGCCAGGAATTTTTCCAATCCAGAATCGGTAAGAGGATGCTTCAATAAGCTCATAATCACAGAGTAAGGGATGGTCGCAACATCTGCTCCCAACTTGGCACATTCCAGCAAATGAATCGGATTGCGGATGGAAGCCGCCAGAACCTGGCAATCCATACCGTAGTTGCTAAAAATCGTGACCAGATCGTCGATCAGTTCCAGTCCATTCTGGCCAATGTCATCCAAACGACCAAGAAACGGTGAAACATAGGTGGCTCCGGCTTTGGCGGCCAGCAAACCCTGATTGGCCGAAAAGATGAGCGTGCAATTGGTCCGTATTCCTTTCTCGCTGAAATATTTGATGGCTTTCAGACCTTCTTTGATCATCGGGATTTTTACCACGATTTTATCATCGATTTCAGACAATTCAACTCCTTCCCTCACCATTCCTTCGAAATCGGTTGAAATCACTTCTGCGCTCACATTGTCGTCAACCAGATCGCATATGGCTTTATAGTGACTTAAAATGTTATTTTTTCCGGTGATGCCTTCCTTTGCCATCAGAGATGGGTTGGTGGTTACTCCGTCTAATACGCCCAGACTCTGGGCCTCTTTAATTTCGCTGAGATTGGCGGTATCGATAAAAAACTGCATGATATGGAAAGTGTAAAAACAGCCTGCAAGTTATGCCCAATCCGATTATCTCTTCACTGAAAAAGCGAAAAATCAATAGACCGGACGGAAATAAAAAAAGCCCTTTCTGCAAAGGGCCTTTTTAAAATTGACTTTTATGGAAATTACCCGCCGATTGAAATTCGTTTGAATTCTTTTACGGTTAGTGTTTTCGCAGCATCAGCTAAAAGCTGACGGATGTTTTTCGAAGGATCTTTCACGAAATCCTGATTCAGGAGAGTGAAGTCTTTGTAGAACTTATTTAGTTTACCCAAAGCGATTTTTTCAAGCATAGCTTCTGGTTTTCCTTCGGCACGGGCTTGCTCTTTTCCAATTTCGATTTCACGTTCAACGGTGTTTGAATCCACATCGTCTTTATCAACCGCCACTGGTTTCATTGCGGCAATCTGCATTGCTATATCTTTTCCTAATTCTTCAACATCGGCACCACCCAATCCATTCAATGCAAGAAGGACTCCAAGTTTGCCATTTGAGTGAACGTAGGAAACAACCTTTTCGGCCGTCACGTTTTCATATCCGATGATATCCAGTTTCTCACCGATTTTGCCCATCATGTCGACAAGGTTCTCTTCCACTGAGCGACCGTCTGACAGAGAAGCTTTTAAAAGATCATCTTTAGAGCCGGCATTTGTTGTTACCGCTACGTCCAGAATTTCTTTTGCAAGGGCGCGGAAGCTTTCCACTTTTGATACTGGCTCAGTTTCACAAGCCAATGCCATAAGTTTTCCATTCGATCCGTCAGAAGAGACGTTGATCAGAACGATGCCTTCAGAAACTGTGTTGTCGGCTCTTTTGGAAGCGACTTTCTGTCCGGCTTTGCGAAGGATGTCGATTGCGGCCTCAAAATCTCCATCGGCTTCAGATAGAGCTTTTTTACAGTCCATCATACCCGCACCTGTCATCTGGCGGAGTTTATTTACGTCTTGTGCAGTGATTGCCATGCCTAAAGATTGGTTTCGTTTTTTTTATTGGGCCGCAAAAGTCTGAAAATCCCTCGAAAATTCAAAGAGTCTGGAAGTGGTAGAAATGCATCAATTGGATAGGATTGATAAAACTTATTGAAAGTCAGTTATTTGTAAAGATTAATTTTATTTTAGGAACAGGTTTGCTATTTGAATAAGAAACCTATTTTTGCGGAAAATTTTAAAACCGGGAAACTATGTATTGGACTCTTGAATTAGCATCCTATTTGGAAGATGCACCCTGGCCAGCCACGAAAGATGAATTAATTGATTTCAGTATACGAACAGGTGCTCCCATGGAAGTGGTTGAAAACCTTCAGGAGCTGGAAGACGATGGACAGCCGTATGAAAACATCGAAGAGATCTGGCCTGACTATCCGACTAAAGATGACTTCCTCTTCAACGAGGATGAATATTAATCGGTCTTGATTCGAATCTCACAACTGACGGTTGGTTACAGCAATAAAACTGTGATCAACCGTCTTTCGTTTTCTGCCGGTTCGAATGACTCACCGTTGATTCTGGCAGGACGCAACGGATGTGGCAAAACCAGTCTGATGAAGGCCATACTGGGTAAAATCCCATATGACGGAAAGATAGAATTTGACGGACCAACCTCTCAGATTGCCTGGCTTCCGCAGATGTATCAGATTTCTTTCCGCGTTCCGGTACTCGACTTTGTTGCCATGGGTGGGGCAGACACGAAACGATTGTTTCCTTCTGTTTCCGCTCCTGCTATTCAAAAGGCGAAGGAGGCACTTCTGCAACTGGGAATTGAACACCTGGCTGAAAAGTCCACGGATGAACTTTCGGGTGGTGAATGGCAACTCGCCTGTCTGGCACAAATGAAAACCCAGGATGCATCCGTTTGGTTGCTTGATGAGCCTACGTCCTCACTTGACATTGGATATAAATCGCTTGTTTTTCAGTTTTTATGGGATGAAGCCGCGAA
>CAMCXM010000006.1 GCA_945883425.1 Spirosoma fluviale | reverse complement strand
AACCTTTTTTATGTTGACCACCACCTTCAACAAGCCACAAACAATGGAGGTGAATATGCCGGAGAAAACAGACGACAACAAAACGATGAAAGTCGCAGAGTCAAGAACGACTACACTTGTTCTGGCTGAAAACAACAAGGTCTATTATTATTCCGGATCCAAAGAACCTCAGATTCAGCTCACTGATTATTCCGCAACTGGTTTACGGAAGGTCCTTCTGAATAAGGTAAAAACAGTTAAAGATCCGATTGTGATCATCAAGGCAAAGAAAGAATCGAAGTACAAAAATCTGGTGGATGCCATTGATGAAATGGCCATTACCGGAATCAAGATTTATGCTTTGGTCGACATCACGCCGGAGGATTTGGAATTATTAGCGAAGTCTCCTTATTAAACACGCATTCGATGGAAAAGATCAATTATAAAGATGCGAGCTTGAACGACCTGATTTTTGAAGGCCGAAACAAGCAATATGGAGCCTACGATCTTCGTAAAATTTACGACGATTATGTTTTAAGAGCTGTAATGTTCGCCGTGCTTGGTTTTGCACTTTGCGTCGGCGGTCCTTTTGTCTGGGATAAAATCAAACCGGAAGAAGAAATAGTGGAAGCGGATATCACACCTGTGGATCCAAAGATGATTGAGCCTCCGCCAATCGATCCGAAAACGCCTCCGCCACCACCGCTTCCTTCCGCACCGCCACCACCGCAAGTGTCGACGGTACGTTTCGTTCCACCGGAAGTAGCACCCGATGAAGAAGTGATTGAAGAGGATCCTCCAAAGCAGGAAGAATTGGTGAAAGCCGTTGCCGGAACCGAAACCGTTCAGGGTGATCCGAATGCCGATCCAAACGAACTGAGTATGGACAACGTCGGATCCGGAACCGGTGATGTAATCGGTGCCGCTCCGGAACCAGAGCCTGAGTTTACCTTCGTAGAGCAGGATCCTCAGCCGCCAGGTGGTGATTTACAGAGTTACTTTGCTAAAAACATTAAGTATCCGCAGAAAGCGATTAATCAGGATGTGGAAGGAAAGGTATTCGTAACGTTTGTGATTACCTCTTCGGGTGAAGTGGACGATGTAAAACTTTTGAAAGGAATCGGATATGGCTGCGATGAAGAAGCCATACGGGTAGTGAAAGCAATGCCAAAGTGGACGCCTGGTAAAAACGGCGGTCGCGAAGTGAAAGTTCGTATGAATATTCCGATTGTTTTCAAACTCGCCCGATAGCGAATATTTTTATCTCATTTGAAGCCTCAAACATAAAAGTTTGAGGCTTTTTTGTTTTTTGCGTACTCTTATTGCTGCAATCTTTTTCTATCCCATATGGCCAATCCGAAAAAATCAAAAACCGAATCTCTCGTCCCTGAAATTGTAAAACCCAGACCCAAGCTTCTGATTGAAGTTGCCTGGGAAGTCTGTAACCAGATTGGCGGGATTTACACGGTGATTCGTTCCAAGGTACCGGCCGCGGTGGAGCATTGGGGAGAAGATTATCTCTGTGTTGGTCCTTTGGTTCACAAGAATTTTTCTGCAGAGTTTGAGGCGTTGGAAGATTACAGCCATCCTTTTGGACAAGCGGTTCTGAAAATGCGGGAAGCCGGGTTTCAGGTTTTATATGGACGCTGGCTGGTATCGGGAAATCCAAAAGTGATTCTCCTGAATCCGTATCAGGTGTATGATAATCTGGCAGTTGTGAAATACAATCTCTTCGAACGACATGACATCAATTGCCCGGAGAATGACTCTTTGTTTGATCAATGTGCAGCCTTCGGCGAAACCGTCAGACTCTTTCATTATTTTCTGGCCCAGGTAAAAGAGTCGAACAACTATCAGATGATCACCCACTTTCATGAGTGGATGGCGGCCACCTGTATTCCGGATATTCGCCGGGAGCAATTGCCGTATCAGATTGTCTTCACCACACACGCCACTCTACTGGGACGGTACATCGCCATGAATGATGCGTTCTTTTATGACCACCTTCCCTTTTACGATTGGCATAAAGAAGCGACGCATTTCAATGTGGTTGGAACTGTGAAGATTGAGCGGGCAGCAGCGCATGGCTGCCATGTTTTTTCGACCGTTTCGGAAGTGACGGCCCGGGAGTGTTTCCATTTATTGGGACGGAATCCGGATGTGATTGTTCCCAACGGTTTGAACATAGAGCGCTTCACCGCTTTGCATGAATTTCAGAACCTGCACAAGCTGTATAAGGAGAAAATCAATGAGTTTGTGATGGGTCACTTTTTCCAGAGCTATTCATTTGACCTGGATAAAACCCTGTACTTTTTTACCTCCGGCCGGTTTGAGTTCCGGAACAAAGGATTCGATATCACCCTCGATGCCCTTGCCCGTCTGAACTGGAAGATGCAGCTTGAAGGTCTGGACATGACCGTTGTGATGTTCATGGTGACCAAGCAGCCCTTCCATTCCATGAATCCGAATGCACTTCAAAGCCGGGCTATGATGGAGGAAATTCGCCAGACTACGAAAGCCATTGAGCAACAGGTGGGTGAAAAACTCTTTTACTCAGCTGCTTCCTCCACAGAAAACAAACTTCCCAATCTGAACGAGTTTGTGGAAGACTACTGGCGGTTGCGATTGAGAAGGATCATTCAGTCCTGGAAATCCGATAATCTTCCGCTGGTTGTAACACACAACCTTGTAAATGACAGTGCCGATGAAATGCTGAATTCCATCCGAAGTCATGGGTTGCTCAATCACCGGAACCACAAAGTGAAAGTGGTTTATCACCCCGATTTTATTGCCAGCACCAACCCGCTGTTTGGAATGGACTATACCCAGTTTGTGCGGGGCTGTCATTTGGGTGTGTTTCCAAGTTACTATGAACCATGGGGTTATACGCCCTTGGAATCCATTGCTTCTGGAGTTCCGACGGTGACCAGTGATTTATCCGGATTTGGTGACTATGTGTTGAAGTCGATGCCGGATCATGAAAAGAATGGTATCTACGTGACGAACCGGCGGTACAACAGTTATTATGATGCAGCTGAGCAACTCTCCGAGCAAATGCTGAATTTTGTGAAGCAGACTCGTCGTGACAGGATCAACCAACGAAACTTAACAGAAAGGGCATCGGTGCTATTCGATTGGGAATACCTGTACGAATACTACAAGAAATGCTACGACAAACTTTCTTCCGGCTACTAATGGTCGGAAGGAGTTTTACATTCCTTCAAATACTTCCGGCTCAAGCCAGTTTGGGAAGATCTGCATGTGTGATTTTTTGATCTCCACTAGCAATGCTTCCCGAAGTCCTTCTATGTTTAATCGCTTCTCCGCAGAGATGAATACGTTTTTTGTATTGTGTGAGTCTTCCCAGAATCGTTCCCCGTTTTCATCGGCCGGAACCAGATCAATTTTATTGTAAACCAGAATCGTCGGTTTTTCAGAGCATTTGAGTTCACCCAGAATCTGATTCACCACCGCGATATGGGCATCGTGTGCCGGATGAGAAAAGTCCACTACATGAACCAGGATATCGGCTTCCCGGATTTCATCCAGGGTTGATTTAAAACTCTCGATCAGGTGTGTAGGTAGTTTCCGAATGAATCCTACGGTATCGGTAAGCAAAAAAGGAAGATTCGACCAAACCACTTTCCGGACAGTAGAGTCGACTGTAGCAAACAGTTTGTTCTCAGCAAACACATCGGATTTCGACAGGAGATTCATTAAGGTGGATTTCCCAACGTTGGTGTATCCCACCAATGCAACCCGGACAATTTTCTCCCGGTTCTTTCGGCGGGTGACCGATTGCTTGTCGATGCTTTCCAGTTTTTCCTTCAGCAATGTGATTCTTTCCTTCACAATCCGGCGATCGGTTTCCAGCTCCTTTTCACCTGGTCCTCTGTTCCCGATGCCGCCCCTTTGTTTGGTCAGGTGACTCCATAGCCGGGTTAGTCGTGGGAGAACATATTGATATTGTGCCAGCTCCACCTGAATTTTGGATTGGGCCGATTGTGCCCGCATCGAAAAGATGTACAAGATCAGTAGGCTGCGATCCAGAATTTTAACCTTGAGTTCCGCCTCCAGATTCCGTACCTGAGCCGGACTGAGGTCATCATCAAAAATGACAAGGTCGATCGGGTGTTCGATAATCCATGTGACGATTTCAGCCAGCTTTCCTTTGCCTACATAGGTGCTGTTGTCTGGCCGTTCCAGTTTTTGCACAAAGCTTTTGATGACAACTGCATTAGCCGTGGTGGCAAGAAATGCCAGCTCGTCCAGGTATTCCTGCGTGAGTTGATCGGGCTGTTGTTTTGGGGTAACCGCCACCAGAATGGCTTTTTCCTGGGGCTGGGTGGTGTCGTATAGTTTCCGTTCAATCATGGATGTTGCAAAGGTCGGTCTTTTCTGTAAATGGAATGCGGGTTTTTCTTTTGCTCCTATTTGTACTATGAATCTGAGGTTGAATCCAGGTTGATTTTCGTTCCTGATTTTTGAAGATTCCTGAACTTTTTTATTTTTGGTCAAAGTAAATTATTGAAAAATGGGACATGTATTTGCAGATATAGAGCTGGTTAACTCGGTTGATCTGGCTAATTCAAAAAGTGGAATTATCGGGAATGAAGAAGTGCGGAACCATAAACTGAATGTGATGGTGGATACGGGTGCCCTGATGATGACCATCAACGAAAACATTCAGGAAATTTTAGGGCTGCCGACGGTTGACCATCGGATCGCACAAATGGCGGACGGTACGCGAAAGCGACTTCCGGTTGTAGGTCCGATTGAAATCCGGTTTCAGGATCGGTTCAGTGTGGGTAATGCTTTTGTTTTACCTGGAAATTCCAAAGCCATTTTAGGCTGGATTCCTTTGCAGGAGATGTTGGCAAAGCAAATCAAGCTTTAGCATGAGATGTCTGGATGAATCCAACCCGGAATCTACTGGCTCCTGTCCATCCCGATGGCTGGATTTTATCGCTGAAGTAATCAACATGATTTATTCGTTGATCGCCAGCCAGGCCATTAGTCCGCAGCCGATTTCCAACGCATCTTCGTCGATATCAAATGTCGGAGTATGCACGCCGGAAACGATTCCTTTTTCTTCGTTCCGGGTTCCGAGACGGTAAAAGCAGCCTGGCATTTCCTGGGTGTAATACGAAAAATCTTCGGCTGCCATCCAAATGTCCAGATCCACGACGTTTTCAGCACCCAGATAGTCCTGCGCACATTTCTTCATTTTCCTTGTCAGGACAGGATCGTTTTTCAAAAATGGATAACCCTTCCGGATTTCCAGATCGGCTTTCGCTCCAAAGGATTCACAGATGCCTTCTACAATCTGACGGATTTTCTGGTGCGCCTTTGCCCGCCAGTCTTCGTCCATCGTGCGGAAGGTTCCTTCCAGATAAATGGAATTCGGAAGAATATTGGTGGCCCCTTTTGCTATGACGGTACCAAACGACAGCACGGACGGTGTCTTTGGATCGGCACTGCGGCTCACCACCTGCTGAAGGGCAGTAATCACCTGAGCCGAAATCGCCACTACATCGATCGCCAGATTCGGCATGGCTCCGTGCCCACCTTTTCCATGAATGGTGAGGTAAATTTCATCGGCACTCGCCATATACAATCCTTCCCGGAAGCCCACTTTGCCCACCGGTAAAAACGGCATTACATGCTGTCCCACAATGGATTGCGGAGCCGGGTTTTGTAAAACGCCTTCTTTGATCAGTAGTGATGCACCGCCCGGCACTTTTTCTTCTCCGGGCTGAAAAATCAGCTTGATCGTTCCTTCGAACTGATCCTTCACCTGTTGCAAAATCCAGGATGCGCCCAGCAATGAAGATGTGTGCACATCGTGTCCGCAAGCGTGCATGATGCCGGGTTTGGTGGATTTATAGGAAACCTCATTTTGTTCCAAAATCGGCAGCGCATCCATGTCACCCCGTAGCGCCAGGATTCTGGAATCCGGATTCCGTCCTTTTATGATTCCCACCACGCCGGTTCCCGCTACGCCATGTTGGTGTTCGATTCCAAATTCGGTAAGCCGGTCTGATACAAACCGGGCGGTCTCAAATTCTTCGAACGACAGTTCCGGATTGGCGTGGATGTGGTGCCTCCAGCTCTGAACTTTTGGTGCCACTTCTTTGGCGAGTGTTTGGATGGTGCGGATCATGGCCCAAACTTAAGAAAAACGCCGTCTGTCTGTACCGCACTCTTTTTTCATTCTTCCGGAAATGAAATCTGCCTAATTTGCCGCCATGCTGAGTTTCTGGGAAAAAGAATCGTTTTTGAAATATGATCTGGTGGTGCTGGGAGGTGGAATTGTGGGCTTGTCCACGGCTTTGTCCTTTAAAGAAAAATCACCCCATTCTTCGGTTCTTGTTCTGGAACGCGGGATTTTTCCGACTGGTGCCAGTACCAAAAATGCGGGCTTTGCCTGTTATGGATCGGCTGCTGAAATCTGGCACGATCTCCAGCAACTTGGCGAAGACCGGGCGATGGAAGTGGTCGAACTTCGAATCACGGGTTTGCAGAAACTTCGGGCACGTTTGGGGGATGAGGCCATGGGTTATGAAGAATACGGCGGTGGTGAAATTTTTCTGAAGGATGAACATTTCGATCAGGCCGTTTTACCGCATCTGAACCAGCTTCTTTTTCCATTTTTTAAAAAGGACGTTTTTGTTCCCGAGCCGGACAGGGTTGGGACGCTGGGTTTTCAGACGGAGTCGATTCAGGCTTTCATCACCAACACGGTGGAAGGACAAATCGATACCGGAAAAATGATGCGGAGTCTTTTGTCTCTGGCACGGCAAAAAGGCGTTGAAATATTGACGGGTTGTCGGGCGGAGTTGCCTGAGCACATCAATGGTTTCTGGCAGATTCCGGTTGCCGATTCCGGTGTTGTGTTTTCTGCCGAACGTGTGGCGGTTTGTACCAATGCGTTCACCACTCAATTGTTTCCGGAGCTGGATATCAAACCGGGACGTGGTCAGGTTCTCATTACAGATCCGATTCCGGGTCTGAAGTTCAAAGGGATTTTTCATTTTGATGAGGGCTACTATTATTTCCGCAATGTGGGCGAACGCGTTTTATTCGGTGGTGGCCGTAATCTGGATTTTAAAGGGGAGGAAACCTATGAAATCTGTTTGCAGCCATTGATTCAGGACAAGCTGGAGTATTATCTTGAGAATCTCATTTTGCCTAAGGGTCAGTCATTCACTGTTGAACATCGCTGGGCGGGCATCATGGCATTTGGTGCGGAGAAAGTTCCGGTCATTAAAAATTGCGGAAACGGTCTGGCTATGGGTGTCCGCATGAACGGAATGGGTGTGGCAATGGGAACGGAAGTCGGCGAAAGGCTGGCCGGGATGCTGGCCTAGAGATTCACCCCAAATTGAAAAAAAACCCCTCATTCCGGAGGGGCTTTCTTAAAAGTGATCCCGTTTGGAAATCATGCTAAGGACTTGGTTGACTCTTTATGTCCAGACATGCCTGTTCTTCTAGTTTTCGAGAAAACTATCTTTACCCGTATTGAATAAGTCAATAACTTAGCCCTCTCTTAAAACTTGAAAACATGAAAACAATTTTCAGTCTTTCAATTATTGTATTGCTGCTTTTTGCGGCTAATCCGCTTTTTGCGCAGACCACAACCTATGTCCCAGGGTACGTTAAGAAGAACGGAACTTATGTTGCTCCACACTTCAAGACAACCCCGAACAAAACCAAGGCAGACAATTTCAGCACAAAACCAAACATCAACCCATATACAGGGAAAGTAGGAACAAAAACCAATCCTGATCCATACTTAACAACACCTCCACCTGTAATTTATACGCCTCCATTGAATACGACCTATCCACCTTCAAATACAACAGAGGAGGTTGAGGAGCCAGAAGAAGAACAAGAAGCTACCCAATGTTTGGGGACAACTAAATCAGGAAACCAGTGTAGACGAATGACAAAAGACCCAACAGGTTTTTGCTACCAACATCAATAAGAGTGAAAACACTTTTCAGATGGGTTATGGGATGCTTTTTGGTGGTAGGACTTATTTCCTTAGCCTTCCCTAAGATATTAGATCCACAGGTTAAATTAGGGGAACTCTTCGATTCAAAGGAATATCCTGCCAAATCAGAATCTCAAACGAATCCTGTTGTTCCCTATTACACACCAAGCGAGGGATATGCTAATTCCAATTATGAAGATGAACGTGATGAAGCAGAGGATCGGCCTGATGGTACTTATTCGGCGACGGTTCACTATCATAACCGAAATACAGGTTATTCCGCAGACTACGACTTAGAGGTTGAGGTAGTTGATGGAGAGGCAACCACTATTTATTGGCCTAATGGTGGCTATTCGGATGTTAATGGAGATCCTGATAAAGAGTATGACATTGATATTGACGAGTAACAATCAAAAATTTCGATTCCACTATCAGGCAAAAGAGTTTTAATTGTTTTCAATTTTTGAAATCCTGATTGCAAGCTATAGGAAGGAGATAGATGACCGCCATTTTGTCTTTGACGTACAGTAATCCTACGACCACCTACAGGGCTAACTTAAGGGAAAAATTCAGCCCGATACCCAGGTTTTTGTTGTGAATCGCATTTTGGTATCTACATTTGTGTACCATCGACAAGATCATATTTATCTCTTGTTACGAGTCAAATCGTGACTAGAAAGTGCGAAATGATTTTCCTGTATTTATATCAAGTAGTGGACAAGATTTTTTAACTACCCTCGTTTCATTAAAGCGGTAAATAATTGATAATGAGGTCTAAGTGTCTTTTTTTCATTGCATTTGCCTTCCTTTTTTCCTGCGATCAGGAAAGAAAATATGCTGAGGATGAAAATTATGATAAACAGAAGACGGGTGAGATTTTCATTTTTGATACGGCAACAAGAAAAGATACTATTACGAATACAATTAAATGAAGAGTTTTATATTGTTATTTCTCCTTTTTATAGGATTTGTTCCATTTACTTTGGCCCAAGATGATTATTTTGTTGTTGAAGCTGAGAAAATGAATTTGAGATCACGACCATCAAATAAATCAAATATTATCGACAAACTATCTCAAGGTGATATTGTTACTTTTATCTCAGATTATAATTCTGAATGGAAAAAAATTAGATTCTATAACCAGGAAGGTTACCTTAGCTCAAAATATTTAGTCTCAATTGATGAAAGTAAACATTATGAAAATTGGACTAAATTAATTTCTTTGACTGGGGAGGGTCTTGAATGTACTAACATAAGTCCACAGCAAGATTATAATATTGATAACTATCTTGATATATATAATAGTACCCAGAGTAATTCAGTGATTAAGCTGATGGATAAAAATGATCAATGTATTAGAATGGCATACATAGGAATTGGCGAAAAGTATTCCATGAAAAACATTCCAGAAGGTATATATAAAGTCAGGGTTGCGTATGGAAAAAGGCTAAGTAAATCAATTTTAGAGGGTGGAATTTGCTATGTGTCATTTTTAGTTGAGCCAGAATATATGGAGTATCCTGATTCATATGATTTTTATATTAAGACAGGTCCTGATAAATATACATCTGATGGGGTCTACAAAACAAAATCAATCCCATCTTATAATTTAACATTATTCATGAAAACATATTATGGTAGGATCAGACCAAGAGATAGCCGAACCAATTTGTCGGAAGCTGAGTTTAATAAATGATTTTCAGTTTTAGTTCGTTCAAAGATCTGATAGTCCGCCTCAGCTCGGTTTCCATTGACGTAAAAAGTGTGTAAAGACTATCCCATTGATGTTTGACTTCAACAGATTGAAAGACAATGGAATGAAGCTCTGGATCACTGAGCTTCACCAATTCTTTAAACGATAATGGATGAGAATCAAATATGAAAAGATACTTCTCAACCGTATAGCGGGACAATTCAGTCTGCTTGCTGATCTCTCGTTTTGACAGGCCTTCCATTTGATACCGAAGAACTTCTTTTAGCTTGTTCATAGACAGAATTTGATTGGCCATTTTTTAAGGTTTGTAAACATCAAAATTGACCTCAAATCATATCCATCAGGTGGCTCACTTTGCTCCGGAATACTCATACATACTGGAGAATAATTATGGAATCGGTGTTTCCGGGATGTTTCGTGTAGTCCTGCATCCGGAATATGCTGGTTGTTTCAAAGTCGAAGCCCCATACCTGGAAGAAGAGGCCATTGGGATACTGAAGGCTATCTGATTGTTTTACTCATCTTCATCTTCTTGCTCATCCTCATCCTCATCAGGTTCAGCATTTAAAAATTCTGAATATTCTAGCTCAGCCCAGTTAAGGGCTTCATTTGAACTTTTGAAGTACTTGATCGGGTCAAACTCCTGTGCTTCTACCCAATGGATAGGACCAAATGATCTTATGCAAATAGGGAAGCAATCATCGGATGAATACCCAGTCAGTTCTTCAGAAACTTTAGCATTATTATCGATGTAATCACTGACTAGATTGTACACATCATCCTGAATTTCGCTGCTCAGGGTACCATGCCCAAATTGCTCAAAAACCAGCATCGCTTTTTCAGAGCCAAGTTTGCTCGTTATTTCTTCCCGGATGGCAGGGTGATATATCAGTTCTGCCATGAAGTCTTCAAGTGGAAAGGTTTGGGGTTCCATGTTTCAAAAATAGTTGTTGTTGACTTAAATAGTTTTCAATTTAATATGATTCTGCCAACTTACTTTGGTGCCATTGAATTACAATCGATAGATATGAAAAAATTTGTTCTTGATGATGAGTCCTTGTTGTATGGTTTCTTTGATGAAATGGATATTAGTTATGCATCTATTTTTCAGGAAGCCCTGCAATCTCGATTCCCTGCTCTAACCTCTGAAGCAGCAGATCAGTTAACAGACCAGTTCTGGGATGAAATGGATATGGCAATAGGTGAGTCAGACATACGGAATATGATTTCCGCAGAATCTTATGAAGAAGAGGAGGTGGAGGAATCTTCGGGACTTTGGGGGCATTTCTTTTTTGAAATCGTGGATGTGGATCAAACCCGTAAGGATTTTGAAGACGAACTAAAAACTGTTATGACAGCACTTGTGGTTACGCTGATCAATGAAGGAAAAATAAGTCCTGATTAGGTTTGGAATACTTGGTTTGATTGGGTCAATCAAGGTCGTTCATCTTACTTAATTCAGCCTAAAACGGGAATCGAGGCACCCAAAAATCTACTATTTTCAAATTTTTTTACCTGCTTTTTTAAAACTGGAATCTGTAATCTTCAGAAAATTAGAAGCATAAAAATGTTATCAGTAAGAGGCTGAAAAATAAAAATCCCCTGCAAATCAATGACTTACAGGGGATACTCTTGTTTTGTGTGATCCCGTTTGGATTCGAACCAAAGACCTACTGCTTAGAAGGCAGTTGCTCTATCCAACTGAGCTACGGGACCAATATTTTCTAACCTGTGATCCCGTTTGGATTCGGACGAAGACCTTCCCGACTTGACGTCGGGATGCTCTATCCAACTGAGCTACGGGACCAATATTTTCTAACCTGTGATCCCGTTTGGATTCGGACGAAGACCTTTGGCGCTTACAGCGCCATTACTCCATCCAACTGAGCTACGGGACCAGTGCCTTTTTTGAAAAGGCCTGCAAAGTAAAATAAAATTGTGCTCTGATTTACACACCCATGGAGCATTTTATCGGTAAGGCCCTGTTTTTTTCATTGAGCAGGGTTTGCAAATGAATCAAACGGTTTGGGAGTAGAGGGTTTGGAAAACCCGAGCACCACCCGAAAAAGGTTTCATGAGTTTGCCACTCAAAACATCCCTTTGCTCAATAAATATCCGTGGCCTAAAACCGATTGCCGGTAGAAATCCAGGAAATGCAATGCCAAACGTTCGCAAACCAGGTTTATTTTTTCACGGAATGGCTAAATGGACCTGGCGTAAGGTTCCGTTAATTTTCGGACAAGATTAGGATTGGAAAATGGCTTACTCTCCATTTAAACCTTGTTTTGCCATGGGAATTCAGCTTTATGGAAGATGTAACCTCTCAAATTTTAAGTCTGATTTTACTCCGTTTTCGCACATGAATTACAAAAGATTAACCAATTCTGCGAATTCCTACTCCGGTGCGCAAAGCACCCTTTCCGGCAGTACAGCTATCATTGCGTCCCATACATTTGTAACCAGAGATCGGAATTGCATATGCCTGTCACATACAACGCCGATTTCTTTTCTTGGTTGAACGATTGATTGGAAATGGCTCATAGTTACTGACTTTGAGCCATTTTTTATTTTAACGACTTCCTGTTTCCAAACGCCTCTGTCCTTACCTTTGCGCCATGAAAAAGCGCCACCCAAAGGAATCGTTTGTCAGTTCCACGGAGTTTGTTCTCCCCAACGACACCAATACACTCAACAACCTCATGGGAGGGCGAATGATGCATTTCATGGATATCGTGGCCGCCATTGCAGCGCAGCGACATAGTAAACGGATTGTTGTAACCGCATCGGTGGATAACCTCAATTTTTCGAAGGCCATCAAGCTTGGATCGGTTGTTACCATTTCAGCAAAAGTGACCCGCTCGTTCAACTCTTCCATGGAAGTACATGTTGTGGCAGACACAGAGGACAACATGCGGGGAATTAAAGAACGGTCGAATGAAGCGTTTTTTACATTCGTTGCGGTAGACCAGAACGGAAGGCCCATCGATGTTCCCGAAATTGAACCCGAGACAGAAGATGAATGGAAGTTTTTCCACGGTGCTTTGAAAAGGCGACAGTTACGCCTTCTCATGGCAGGAAGAATCAAACCCGAAGATGCAACCGAACTTCACTCGATTCTCGACCTTAATGCCTGATGGACTTGCCGGTAAAAAAGCAATCCCGTTGTGCTGAGATAACAATAGATGGCGAATGCCTGGAACTCTACCCGGAAAAATTTGCCTGGTGGGGAAAGGAAAGAACCCTGTTCATTGCCGACTCCCACTTTGGGAAAATTGCCCATTTCCGCAAATCCGGAATCGGCCTGCCTTCTCATGCCGGGACGGAATCCTTCAGTCAGATTCACCGCATCCTGCTTGATAAAAAACCCAAACGGCTTGTTTTTCTGGGCGATGTTTTTCACAGCGATTACAATCAGGATTTTGAACTTTTTAAAAATTGGAGATTGCTTTTCCCGGATCTGATTGTGGACCTGGTTCTGGGAAACCACGACAAAGCCGGATTTGCGTATTTGCATTCGATGGGAATCAACCTTCACAAAGAACTGGTGCTTGGTCCGTTTTTTTGCAGCCACGAACCTGCGTTTCCTTCACCCAAAGGATTTAACCTATGCGGCCATCTTCATCCGGGTGTTTCACTTTCCATCGGGCATCAACACGTAAAAGTTCCCTGTTTCTGGAAAGGTGAACGTCATCTGTGCTTTCCTTCTTTTGGAGCCTTTACCGGATCGGTTGCCATTAAGCCGCGATCCTCCGATGTTTTTTATGCGATTTCCGGTTCTTCCATTCGCCGGATCGAAGGTTCGGTTTTGTAGTTGCCAGACAATTTTTCCGGAATCGGAATTCAGATAACTTGATTTCTGGCCAAAATGTCGGTTTAAATGGTTTAAAACCAAAGATTTACAGACAAATTGTCTTTTCTGATTGTCGGGTACAGGTTTTGAGTCGGGAGGTGTAAAAGCAATCCACTATGAACCTTAATAACTTCACCATTAAAAGCCAGGAGATTGTGCAGGAAGCCTCTCAGCTGGCAGTGAACCGAAATCATCCGGCCATTGAGAAGGCCCATATTTTATCCGCCATCCTTACGGGTGACGATCAGCTTATTCCCTTTATTTTCAAAAAACTATCCGTCTCCAAGCCGAACCTGGAAGCCAAACTTGCAACGCTGCTTGACGGTATGCCAAAGGTAACGGGTGCCGGAAGTCCGAATATGAGCAATGCTTCATATGAATCGATTCAGAAAGCGATTTCTTCTCTTCAGGAATTTGGCGATGAATATGTGGCCGTAGATCATCTTCTGCTGGGATTAACCAAAGGAAGTGATTCCGTAGCCCACCTTTTGTCAGAAGCCGGAATCGTGGAAAAACCACTGAAGGCCGCGATGAAAGAAATCCGGACCAAACAGAAATTTGACGACCCTAACGCCGAATCCAAATTCAAGGCTCTGGAGAAATATTCCATTAATCTCAACCGACTGGCGCAGGACGGAAAGCTGGATCCTGTGATCGGAAGGGACGAAGAAATCCGTCGCTTACTGCAGATTCTGAGCCGCCGGACCAAGAACAATCCCATTCTTTTGGGTGAACCCGGCGTAGGAAAAACTGCCATTGTCGAAGGATTGGCTCAGCGGATTGTGTCCGGAGATGTGCCCGAAAATCTGAAAACCAAGCAGGTAATTTCTCTCGACATGGGATTGCTGGTGGCCGGTGCCAAATACAAAGGCGAATTCGAAGAACGGCTCAAAGCCGTCATTAAAGAAGTAATCGATGCCGAAGGAGAAATCATTTTGTTCATTGATGAAATCCACACATTGATTGGCGCCGGAGGTGGAGGCGAATCGGCTATGGATGCTGCGAATCTTCTCAAGCCGGCTTTGGCCAGAGGAGAACTGCACGCCATCGGAGCCACTACACTTCGCGAGTACCAGAAATACATAGAAAAAGACAAGGCCCTTGAGCGGCGATTCCAGGAGGTGTACGTGGAAGAACCCGATCTTCCGTCTTCCATTTCCATTCTGAGGGGAATCAAGGAAAAATACGAATTGCACCACGGTGTCCGGATTAAAGACGACGCCATTATTGCCTGCGTGGAATTATCCAGCCGGTACCTCACCGATCGGTTTCTTCCCGATAAAGCCATCGACTTAATGGACGAAGCCGCGAGTAAACTGCGGATCGAAATCGATTCTCTTCCCGAAGAACTCGACACCGTTCAGCGGCAGATTATGCAGCTGGAAATTGAGCGGGAAGCCATCCGGAGAGAAAACGACCACGAGAAAGAATCGAGGCTGAGCAAAGAAATCGCCGATCTTTCTGAAACCCGTAATTCACTGAAAGCCCAGTGGGAAGGCGAAAAAGAAGTGATTCAGGGAATCCGGAAGGAAAAGGAAAACATCGACAAGCTTAAACTCGAAGCCGACCAGGCCGAACGCCATGGAGAGTATGGAAAAGTAGCTGAGTTGCGTTACGGAACCATCAAAGAAGCGGAAGAGAAACTGGAGAAATTCAAACTTCAGCTGGCCGAAAACCAGACGGGTTCGATGTTGAAAGAGGAAGTTACCTCGGAAGATATTGCCGAAGTGGTGGCCAAATGGACAGGGATTCCTCTTTCCAAAATGCTTCAGTCGGATCGGGAAAAACTCCTCAATCTGGAAGACGAATTGGGCAAACGAATCTCCGGGCAACACGAAGCGATTCATGCCATTGCCGATGCCGTCCGCCGGAGCCGGGCTGGTTTGCAGGATCCGAAACGGCCGATTGGTTCGTTCATTTTCCTCGGACCAACCGGTGTTGGAAAGACGGAGGTAGCCAAAACCCTGGCGGATTACTTGTTTAATGACGAAAACGCCCTCGTGCGGATTGATATGTCGGAATACCAGGAGAAACATTCCGTCAGTCGTCTGGTCGGAGCACCTCCGGGATATGTGGGTTATGATGAAGGCGGACAATTAACGGAAGCCGTTCGAAAACGTCCTTATTCAATTGTGTTGCTGGATGAAATCGAAAAAGCGCACCCGGATGTGTTCAACATTTTGCTGCAGGTTCTGGATGACGGAAGGTTGACGGATAACAAAGGCCGGACCGCCAATTTCCGGAACACCATCGTGATTATGACAAGCAACATGGGAGCGTCCTTGATCCAGGAAAATTTCAGCCATCTCACCGATGACAATGCGTTCGATCTCATTTTCAACACAAAGGATCAGCTGATGGAAATGCTGAAGAAAACCATCCGACCGGAATTCCTGAACCGGATCGACGAGGTGATTATGTTCCGTCCGTTGAGTCGTGGTGAAATCCGCAAAGTGGTGGATATCCAGTTTGACATTCTTCAGAAACGATTGCTGGATGCTGGTTTTCACATTGAAGCCGAACCTGCTGTTCTCGACTTTCTGTCAGAAAAAGGATACGATCCGGCTTTTGGAGCCCGTCCTTTAAAAAGGGTGATGCAGCAAAAAGTAATGAATCCGTTGTCGAAGGAAATTCTGGCGGGAAACATCAAGAAGGATGCATTGATTATGCTTACAATGGACGATATGGAAATCCAGTTTGTGAATGTAGGGAATGAAGCGATTCCGGTTTAATTGAAATAAATGATGAAAAGGGGGCTCGAAACGGCCCCTTTTTTTATTCCATTTTATGTATTGGAAATTTACACCGGATGCTAACTTTTTGATTTTCTTTTTCTTGCAACCTCTTCCGTAGTTTCTCCGGAGGAGAAACGAAAGATGTGAAAATCAAAAAGTTCCACATCTATTGCATAAAATGGGTTTATTGTGGCCATACCCGTTTTACGCCTTCTTTTTCCACTTTGTAAATGGGAACAAACTGATTGTCCGGTTGGAGAGGGTTGAATTCATAACCGCCAAAAAGGTCGCTGCTCAGTTTCACATTTCCCGAAAGGGAGTTGGCGAAACCTTTATCTGAATTGTACCAGAGTCTCGAAAGTGTCTTCACAAAATCGAATCCTTTCCACGCCACCCAGTTCGGTGGTGTTCCCCATTTGGCGATGTAACTGCTCTCCCATTCTTTCCAGTGTGGAATGGCATGATCCGGAAGATCGGGGTCGGCGAAATAGATCGGGTTACGGGTGAACTCCTGGAAGTCCGGATTGGAAGCTCCCAGCCATTTTCCATACACCATGATGGGATATTTCGATTTCATCCAGCCATACGATGACGACAACTGAACCCGAACCATCGGTTCATTGTTGGGAACAAAAACGTGGTCAGTTGAATCCAGACCGGCTTCCACCAGAAATTTGGTCAGGTTGGCGGCTGAATTTTTCCCGACTTTTTTAAACAGCTTCAACTGCCGGCCCATTTTTTTCAGGTGATCTTTGTATGCATCTGCCAGTAAAGAGTCGTTTTTTTCCGGACCGTAAATAATGGCAAAATGGCTTCCGGTTGAATGCTGCGAAATGAAAGAGAAACACTCTTTCGCCACTGTGTTGAATCCAGGCTCGAGACCGAAATAAGATGCTGTGGTTTCGGAAATGGTTTGATTCGAAAGGGGATTAAACAGCGGAATTTTTAATTGGTTGGTCCCATCTTTCAAAGGCTTCAGGTGGTTGAATTTTAATGGACCGACCAGGGCATCGAGTCCGGAAAACGTATTTTTCGAGATCATCGATTCGATTTCCTGAACCGATCCTTTTGAATCGAACGCATGAAACTCGAGTCCTGAATCGCTGGCGGTGCAGACTTCATTGGCCAGAAGCATGCCCCGGTAAAAATCCATCGGTGCGTTGCTGGTTTTCGTTTTCTGGTTTTCTTTCAACTGGAAGGGCAATACAATTCCAATTTTCGGCTGGCCGTTGTTTCGGGCAATTGTTTCGGATGTTTCACTTTCCAGCCATTGAGAGAAGATTGCAACGGAGCGAAATGGGGATGTCGTTTTCCATCCTGTCAATAAATCGGGTGGTACTTTCTGAATGGATGTTCGGGTTGTATTTCGGATTCTGCCCAGATAATTTTGGTTATCAAGAGTGATCCAGCAACTCCATGCCTCCTCAAACCGGTTTTTCTTCCAGAAAATTTCACCTTTCAGGTAGAGGGTTTCAGAGAATCCTTTCCATGTCCGATAGTCAGTTTCAATTTTCTCGATTGTAGCGATAGCCGAAGCATAATCCGAATTGCGCCAACTCGCCAGCGCATACAATTGAAGAAGTGCCGGAGCCAGTGAATCGTCTGGTGGAGGAAAAATGTGGGGTTTGACTGTGGAAACAACCTCGCTCCACTGGTTAGTTTTTGCCTTCTGGTAAGCGGATTTCAAGATTTCAGAAGGAGTCTGTGCCGTAAGCCGGAAGGCGCACAATAACAGGATGAATGCGAACAGGATCGTTTTCTTAGTCATTGCGTCTCATTTCCCGGGCCAGATCCCGCTCTTTGATGCTGTCTCGTTTGTCGTGTATTTTCTTTCCACGGGCCAGAGCGATGTCCACTTTGCACCGTCCGTTTTCGTCGATAAACAAGCGTGTTAAAACAATGGTGAGTCCTTTCTCTTCCATCTTTCCCTGCCATTTCCGGATTTCCGCCTTTTTAAGCAGAAGTTTCCGTTCCCTTTTTGGAATGTGATTGTTGTAGGTGCC
The DNA here is from genome assembly GCA_945883425.1 of Spirosoma fluviale. Classification (GTDB taxonomy): domain Bacteria; phylum Bacteroidota; class Bacteroidia; order Cytophagales; family Flexibacteraceae; genus CAMDMI01. The sequence goes on along the minus strand of CAMCXM010000006.1, from coordinate 37,464 downwards.
TTCTGTGTAGATGGCAATATGGAGATTGACGAGATAGAGTTCCGACCCTTTAAACTGGCAGAAACTGTCCTGCACATTTACTTTTTGTTGACGGACAGATTTGATTTCGGTTCCGGTGAGGACGATACCGGCGGTTAATTTGTCGAGGATTTCAAATTCGAAAGTGGCCGATTTGTTTCGGATGTCAACTCGCTTAGCTAAATCGGTTTTCATAATTCTATAACGTAGATGCAAAAATGCAGTATTGATCGGGAAATCTATTCCTTTTTACTCAATCAAAAGCTCGAAGCTTTGTTAGTTTTGCAGGCTCAAATAGATGCGGCCGCTTTATTCTCTTCTTTTTCTGATTTTCATCGGACTCAGCTTGTTTGCTTTGGGTGAATTTTTTCCGTCCGGAATCAAGGCAGGAGATGTGGAAATTCATTTTTATCGCTTACATGATTTCCTGGCTTTGGACACAAGTCGGCAAGTGAATCGTGAAATGCAGGACCGGCTTCTGAAATTGGAGGAAAAGACCAATCGGCTGGTCGCCGAAGATACTGTGTTTAATGAGGCCTATGCCGGAGATTCTACATCTTCCGATTCTTCAATGGCCCAGCTGGCCGATGTGGAGTTTCATATTGACTCAGCTTCCGGCATTCAATATCCGGCTGGTGATTCCACCATATTGTATCCGTTTTTCCGCGAGCTGGATTCTGCCAACACCGGTTCCGGAGTGGTTCGTATTCTACATATAGGAGATTCCCAGATTGAGGGAGACCGGATCAGCGGCTATCTGAGACAACGACTTCAGCAACAATACGGAGGTTGCGGTCCGGGTCTTTTGCCTATGCATGAAGAAATCGCATCCCGTACTTATTTACGTATCCAGAATTCAACCATTCCTTTGAAATACGTTTTGCACGGAAAGCCGAAACCTGGCCCACATTCCAATTACTCCGTACTTCACAGCTATTTCCGCCTGATGAAAGACACGACATCAGACGACGCTTTCATCAATGATAATGTCCAGTTTGAATTGAACGGGCAAGGCTATAAACGAAATAGCTATTTTGAGAAAGCAACAGTGCTGTGTCGGAATTCACGATCTAAGCTCGAAATGGCAGTCAGTGATCAGAAGAGAGCGACCGAAATCAGACGATTTCCAGCATCCGACTCTCTTCGGTTGGTTATGTGGCCAATGAAGTCAAGGTCGAGGAAATTTGCCGTCCGGCTTTCTACTGGTTCGGAAACGGATTTGTATGGTGTTTGTCTGGATTGCAAATCTGGAGTGGCCGTCGATAACATTCCGTTACGTGGCAGTTCCGGCCTTGACCTGTTGAAAATTAATCCACGGTTCCTTCAGGATCAGATTCGGAGGCTCGGGGTAAAATTTGTGATCCTTCAGTTTGGAATCAATGTGGTTCCATACGCTTCTACGTCGTACACCTGGTATGAAAACAGTATCGTGAAGGCCATTCAAACCATTAAACGGTCGGCGCCAGGACTTCAGGTTCTGGTTGTCGGGGTTTCCGACATGGCTCAAAAAAAGGACGGTGTCTGGAATACATTTGAAACCATCCCCATGGTGATGGAGGCCCAGAAGAATGCCTGTCGCCGCACAAACAGTGCTTTCTGGGATCTTTATCAGGTAATGGGAGGGAAAAATTCTATCATTGCATGGTCAAAAACCAGTCCGCCATTGGCTGGTAAAGATTATATACACCTGACGCCCAAAGGAGCGCAGGTGGTAGGCGAATTTCTGTTTCAAAGTTTACAGGTTGAAAATCAAAAATTTAAGAAGTTTTCAACCCAGACACCGATTATTCCATGAGATTTTTCTTTTTCCGAAAAGTTCAGCCTCGGATGATTCACATCATTTCACTCACGGTGAGTGTATTGCTATATGGAATCATAATTCTGGTTTATAAAGTTGACAAGCCCGATTTGGTTTTACACATCGGGATTGCCGAAAAAGCATTTGCCACAAACAATTTTCCGGTTCATCCCATATTCTTTGGCCTGCTGGAATTGCTTTCGTTTTTCAGTCATCAATATCCATTTCTCCTGTTTGCTGGTTTTGTCATTTTTTCTGCAGCCCAGTATTTCAAAATTGTGTTGTCGCTGAAAATCCTTCAGGAATACTTTAACCGGGAGATTACCATTTTGCTGTTTCTGTCGGTACTTGTGCTGCAGGCTGCCATTCCAATTCCTTTCTTGTCCGAGAATTTTATGATTAATTCTCTAAGCATTAACTACTTTCATAATGGAACCCTGAATGTATCGATTCCTTTTGCGTTGGCGCTTGTGTTGAATATGATGCGGTATTTTAAAACCAGCGATGGTTTGTTTTATAAACGGGCGTTGTTGTTTGCGGTTCTCACCTGTCTCGCTAAACCCAGTTTTCTTTTTTGTTTTGCTCCGGTTTTCCCCTTCGCGGTTTTGGTGAAAAGAGGTTTTTCTGTGCCGTTGCTTAAAACGGTCCAGCTTTCTACTTTGATCGTATTTGTTATTATTGCTCAGTCGCTGTACCTGAAAGCCAACACGTTGGTCGTGTTTCAGGCAAAGTTTCATTTTCTGTTTCTCTTTGGAAGTCCACTGAATCACCTTAGAGTTCTGGCAGAAGGTTTTACGATTGGCTGGGTGATTTTGTTGTGTTTTTACAGACGGATTTTTGATGACCTTTTCACGTTTGCCGCCTTCTTTTTTGTTCTGTTGGGTTATTTCATTTCCTTTTCATTTGTTGATTATGTGGATGGGGTTATATCACCAAATTTTGTGTGGCAGTCTTCGATTGTTAATTATCTCTTTTTGCTTCTGGCCTTACCATTTATGGTGCCGGAAAACTCATTCCGGCAACTAAACTGGAAAAGCGGACTTTGTTCAATCGTCTTACTTGTTCATGGAATATGCGGTATGATGTATCTGAAAAATGTCTGTCTGTTTAGGATATTCTATTTAAGTATGTAGTATGAAAATTCTCATCACAGGCTCAAATGGGTTGCTTGGCCAGAAACTGGTGGCTGACCCTGGAATGACCCAACATTCTGTACTGGCAACCGGAAGAGGAGAATGCCGGATTCCTGCTTTACCAACCAACACCCAATATCAGATGTGCGATGTGTCTGATCCAAAAGACGTAATGCAGGTTTTCTCTGCTTTCAAACCAGATGTCGTTATTCATTCGGCCGCTATGACCAATGTGGATGAATGTGAATTGAACCCGGAAGTATGTCACCAATTAAATGTTGTCGCTACCCAAAATGTAGTGGAGGCGAGCAATTTCACTGGATCTCACCTGATTCATCTTTCAACCGACTTTATTTTTGACGGTGAAAGCGGACCCTATTCTGAAACGGATTTACCCAATCCCATCAGTGTTTACGGACAGAGCAAGCTTGATGCAGAAGCACTTGTGAAAAATGCTACGTGCACCTGGGCCATTGTGCGGACCGTTCTTGTATATGGTATTTCTCCTGGATTGAGCCGTAGTAACATTATTTTATGGGTCCGGTCAAATCTGGAGCAGGGGAAGCAAATTCAGGTTGTGGATGATCAATTCCGTACACCCACTCTGGCAGAAGATCTTGCCATGGGTTGTTTGTTAATAGCAGAGAAAAAAGCGGAAGGCATTTTCAATATTTCCGGCAAAGATTTTCTCACTCCTTACCAAATGGCGATCGAAACCGCCCGTTTTTTCAATCTGGACTCATCGCTGATTGTGAAGGCCTCTGCTGCTACGTTCTCGCAGCCAGCGAAAAGGCCACCCAGAACCGGATTTGTAATTTCCAAAGCCGAAACCGTGTTAGGCTACCACCCACATTCTTTTACAGAAGGAATCGGTATTCTCAGCCAGCAGCTCTGAAAAGATTACTTGTTATAGAACGAACGGATGGTATCGCAGATCATATCGACCTGAGCCAGTTCCAGTTCGTAGAACAAAGGAAGCCGTAACAAACAATCGGTGTACCGGTCTGATTCTGTCAGAGGGCGGCCATCGTGGTTTTGTTTGAAATAAGGAGCATTATGCAGACTGAGGTAATGGAAGACCGCATAAACACCATTGGCTTTCAGGTATTCAGCTAACCGGGTACGCTCATCCAGATTTCGGCAGACAACATAAAACATGTGTCCGTTCTGTGTGGCAAAGGATGGTACAAAAGGACGGGTCAGGTGACCAGCCGTTTCCACCTCTTCGAGGTTTTCATAATACCTGTTCCAGATCGATTTTCTCTTTTCCTGAATGGCTTCCAGATTTTCAAGCTGGGCATAAAGAAAGGCTGCGATGATATCGCTGGGAAGGAAACTGGAACCAATATCAACCCAATTGTATTTGTCTACTTCTCCTCTGAAAAAAGCGGAACGGTTGGTTCCTTTTTCACGTAAAATTTCGGCTCTGGAGAAATATTGTTCATCATTCAGACTGATCATTCCTCCTTCTCCAGCCATGATGTTTTTGGTTTCATGAAAGGAGAAACAACCCATATCTCCACAGGCACCCAACGGAGTTTTTCCATTTTTACCCACATAATATGAATCAATGGCCTGAGCGGCATCTTCCACCACATGGAGGTTGTGTTTTTTCGCCAGCTCATTTATTTTGCCCATATCACTGGCGACCCCTGCGTAATGAACCGGAATGATCGCTTTGGTTTTTTCATTGATCACCTCCTCAATTTTACTTTCATCGATACCGGGATGATCGGGCCGGGAATCGAGAAAGCGGATTTTGGCTCCTCTGAGTGCAAAAGCATTGGCCGTTGAAACGAACGTGTACGACGGAATAATGACCTCATCTTCCGGTGTGATGTTCAGAAGCAGTGCAGCCAGTTCAAGCGCATCTGTACAAGATGTGGTGAGAAGGACTTTTTTAAACTGATTGTTGTTCTGAAAAAAATCGTGGCATTTTTTAGTAAAGATACCGTCGCCACTGATTTTGCCGGACAAGACTGCCTGGTATAAATAGTGGGCTTCTTTTCCTGTAAGGTAAGGCTTGTTGAATGGAATCATGAATAGACTTTTTTTAGTTGCGCCGGAATGCCGGCATACATACCCGATACTTCAAGGTTTGATAATACGACAGCCCCTGCCCCAATCCTGATAAACGGATGAATTCTCAGATTGTCGATGACGGTGCAATTTATTCCAAGTATGCAACATTCACCAATCTGAGTTTTCCCTGCTACGGCAACAGATGGTGCCAGAAAGGAATGTGATCCGATTGTTGAATCATGGGCAACTACGGCAGCGGCATTTAAAAGGACATTTTCTCCTAATTCTGCATGTGCGTCAATGGTGCATCCAGGAAGAATGAAACAACCCTGCCCAATCTTTACGGATGGATCGACGTAGGAACTTTTATGAATGAGCGTGGCGAATGGAATTGATCCGGCATATGTATCGAAAACAGATTTTCGGAATGTCATGTGGTTATAGCCGATTCCGATCATGAGTTCGTCAAACTGACCAGCAGTAAATTGATCCATAATTTGAGAAAGCGGACCAAGAACAGGAAGATCCATAATGAAAGTTCCGGCCACAGCAAAGTCATCAAAAAAACCAACAGCTGTATAGTTGCCACATTGGGAAATGTGATGTGCTATCAGCCGTCCCAGATCTCCGGCACCAATAATGGCTACTTTTTTCATTCGAAATTCGTAAACTCTTTAATTGAGTACAATGGTCTTCCTTTGCTCTCTTTATAGATTTTGCCGATGTAAATCGCAGCAATTCCAATGAAAAATAATTGAAGACCCAGGCTGAGAACAATGGCGCTCAGCAAGGATGGCCACCCGGCTGCAAAATCAAAAATGAAGAACTTAATGTAGGCAATAACGATGAGGGCAATCAATCCAAGGAATGACAACGAAATCCCAAGATTGACTGCCAGTCGCAACGGCAACTCTGAAAAATCGAATATGGCGTTGAAGGCAAGTTCCATTTTCCGTTTGAAATTAAACTTGCTTTTGCCGGCAAAACGATTCCTCTGGCTCACCTCGATTTCGGTTCTTTTCATTCCGATGTGAATGAATATCCCCTCAATAAACCGGTTTTGCTCGCTGTATTCCAGGAATTTATCGGCAAATTTTCGGTTAAAGATTCTCATTACGGCCAGGCCTTTCGGAATTTTAAGACCAGTGAACCGGTTGAGAGTACCCCAGAAAATCTTCGAATAAATCTTATTGATACCCGAGTCCATTTTCTCTTTTCTGATTCCAAAAACCAGATCGTATCCTTCTTCTATTTTCGAAACAAACCTTGGAATTTCATCCGGAGGGTCCTGGAGATCCGGATCCATATACAAGAGATAATCGCCAGATGCATAACGGATTCCGGCACTGACAGCGGCCTGTTTCCCCTGATTGTAAGAAAACTCAATTAACTTGATTTCAGGGGTGTTGCCAGCAAATGCCTTGATGATTTCGGTGGTCCGGTCTGTGCTTCCATCGTCTATGAAAACAATTTCCCAGCCCAGTCCCAATCCTTTCAAAACCGGAATGGTTTCCTTCAGAAACTGGGCAATGCAATCTTCTTCGAAATAAACAGGGACAACCAAAGAGAGTTTTTTCATCGGCCAGCTAAGGATAAAATTTCTGCAAAAGAAGAAATCCTGCGATCAGATGCGGGATAAAAATTTGTGCGGTCTATGAGCCAGGCATTCATTCCCACCATTTGAGCCGGATGGAGATCCAGTTTGGGAGAATCTCCTATATAAATAATGTCTTCCGGTTTGCAGGACAGTTTTTCAATGGCTTCCTGATAAAAGCGGGGATCCGGCTTTCGGTAGGTGGATTTCTCAGAAATGATCATCGATGAAAAAACGGACGGCACGCATTCGTTCAGAATTTCAGTCAGACCACTGTGGAAATTGGATAAAACAGAAATCTGGCCCGGCCAGTTTTTTAATTCCATTACATCATCGAATGCTTCCCAGGGTAAATAAGAACACGTTGTAAAGATTTCATCCAGCAACTCGGTTCCCGGAATGATCCCCAGAGAGTAAAGCAACATTGAATTGAATTCTGAATAAAATGCTTTGCTGGTTTTGTCCGGAAACTCGATTGCCTCTGAAAGTAATTTGTGATGATAAGCAAACCGGTCTGAGTCAACCGTTATAGAGTGTGACTCCAGAACAGAAAGAAACTTCCGTGCAAACGACGGTTTATGAATTAAGGTATTGGCGGCGTCCAGAAGTAGTATCATCAGAAAACAATAAAATGATCGGTTGCGTCTTTGTTCAATTGGGCTTCACTGGTGCAGTTCGGATAAATGACGTCCAACAGGATTCTTTGCGCTACACCCGGAATGATTGTCGGTGGTTCAATTGTTTCGCCAAAGAGGAGTTCCCTCACGGTATATTCGACATCCCTGAATCCAAAATGGGTTCGGATTGAATTTGTTCCGGAAATCCGGCAATTCACCTCGAACGGAATAATTTCTCCGGAGGATGTCACGATGGATTGTATGTTGAAAGATCCCTTCAGATCAGAATGGCGGATCATTTTCTCAGCCATCTGCTTTAATTCCGGATCAAAATCAAAGTTGACTTTGCAGTAATTTGTTGTGCCGTTGTCCAGCGACCTTTCCATATTGAGAATCCCGGTGAGCTCTCCGGTTAAATAACTGGCGTATACGGCGGTGGTAATTTCCTTTCCTTCATGCAGTTCCTGAATCATGTACTCATCGTCCATCAGTTTGGAGGTGTCAAAGTTGTTTCTCATGATTCCCCTCGAGCCTCTTCCTTTCCTTGGCTTTGCAATGGCGGACGGAAAGTCGGATTTGTATTCAGACGGAAGAAAGCTCTTGGCAAAAGGAATTCCAGACTCAGAATGATGCTTCCACGTCAGATATTTATCAAGGTAGGTTTCGGAGGCAAACTGGCCGGAAGCGGCAATGAGACAAGGAAGAGATTGTGCGTTCTGCGATAAAAAATATACTTCGAAATCTGTGGATGGAATAATCAGGTCTACCTTTTCTTTCTTTACGATTTCAGAAATCTCCTCAAAATAACCGGGTTCATAGGCAAAAGAAACCGGATAGAATTTATCAACCAGATAATTACCTGCCGAAAAGGAGGCAGAATTTGTTCCGACAATGTGAAAATCCAATCCGGAGAACCGTAAATTCCGAATTATACCCTGACCAACATTTCCTCCGATCCCGGTTACAAGGATTGTCTTCTTTTCCATTCTAAATATTGTTTAATACCGTTTTCTATTTCCACTGATGGCTTCCAATTGAGTTGTGATCTGGTGATGGTGTTATCAAAAAATGAGGAGGGGGAATTGTCTTCTTTCACCCATTCAATTTTTGCTCCAGTTGCGCCAGCGATGATTTCTGCTATTTCGTTGTTTGACCACGACACTCCATAAGTGCCCAGATATGTTCCATTGAATGTAGACTTCATCGCCGATTGTAAAATGGCACAGGCGTCATCCACATGTAAATAATCCTGTTTACGATTTCCGTCGCCCCAAACTTGAATCACACCGTCCTCCATTGCCTGTTTGCAATACCGTGGAATGAGTGTTGTTTCATTCATTTCTGGTCCATAAAGCGAAGAGAACCGCACAATGGCGTGATTGGAATGATTTTTAATATGTTGTTCGGCCCAAAGTTTAGACAATCCGTATGGTTGGGTACAGCCTTGGTTCGATGTCTCGGTTTTTGGAAGTCCATCCTGAGCATACACAGAAACGGATGAAGAAAAAACGATTCTGGCCGCCGGGTAATACCGGCACAAATCAGCGGTTAGTTTAACATTGTTTGTGTACAAATCATCTCCGTCTTCCAGTTTGTACACGACCGATGCGGCAATGTGAAAAATGGATTGAATAGATTCGGGAGAAGGCCATTCACCTGTCGACCGGGTAATCTGGTTTGCAGGAGCAGGTTGGTTTTGGTTCAGTATGTGCAGAAGTCGGCTGCCTAAAAATCCGGATGATCCTGTAATCAGATTATGATTCATTTTGCGGCAACTCTTTAACCCAACCCGCTGGTTTCCGGAATGTACTGATTTGAAAAATCCACTATGTTCAATTGAAATGACGGAACACCAAAGCAGAAAAGTATCATTGGCCGGAAATCAACAGCGTAAAAGTAATAGACTCCAACAATTAAAATGTGATAAATATTTCGGAACTGTTTAAGGATGGAAGCTTTTTTGGTGCCGGTTCTGGTCGGTAAATCCCAACATCCAGAACCAATGTCACAGTTGTGAATACGTCCGTTTGAAACCGTTTTTTATTCCTGAAGCGAAACCCTATTTTATTGGTTACCACCTGAAAAAAAGCATGTTAGATGGTTTGAATGTCACAATGTAGAAACGGCGATAGGCGGCATCGATCTGAAATATTATCAAGAAAAGAGAATATCAAAATGTTACTTTGCCGGGAAATCAGAAAAACGGTTTGTGGAAGGAAAAAAACTCAGGGATGTTGCGTTTGATTCAGTTGAATGGTCTGCCAATTGATCTTGAGTTCAGAGGAAATCCGTCAATTTCACGAAATCAATTTTGGTTCAATTATTTTCATCCGAATGCAATTACTGAATCCGGCAACATGTGAGCCTGCGAAAACATATCGGTTGTTGTGTTTAATTTGTCTGTTTTTCATCTAGCATGAATTCTATTTTATCCTTCAGGAATCCATTGACAGTGATCGGGTTGGCTTATCTGGCTGCCTATTTTCTGTTTTATTTTATTCCTACCTTTTGTGTGACAGACTCTATGAGTTTTTTTGAAGGGGTGCCCAAAGCGAAGACTCTGGGATTGGATTTTTTTGCCACACTAAAAATGTCCCTCAATGAGTATATGATTCCATATTCTCCACTTGGAAAGCTTCTTTTCCCCATAGTCGCGAAAAGTAATTGGGGTAATAACTTTTACTTTATCACCGCCCTTACTCTGATTGCCTCTGCTGTTTCATTTGGTTTGGTCTCTTTGATGGTAAAGATTGAGAACAAATGGTTGTTCTTCACTTTGTTGATTCTTTACTTATCCTCCTATGGCTTTTTATTTGAGATCGAAAGGGGGCAATGGAACATTCTGGCAATGAGCCTGGTTCTTGCCGCCGTTTATCTTTCGAGGAAAGACATGATCATTTTGCCCGCCATATTGTTTGCTCTGGCAGTGAGCCTGAAGTTGTATCCTATTTTATTCGCTCCCGCTCTGATAAAAGACTATTCAAGGATAAAAGATTCACTCAAAATGGTGCTTGCGGTTTGCGTTTCAAACGCTGTCTTGTTTCTCATTCTGGGCGTGTCAATTTTTAAGTGGTACGTCCGGATCATGACAAAATACTCAGATATTAAGACCTCCTGGATTGGAAATCACTCGTTAACATCATTCAATATTATGTATGGATATAACTGGATCAATCCCATAGTGGTGGTTCTGTTGATGTTCATGATTGCCTGGTTTATTTACCAGAATTATAAAAACCATCTCCACAGTTCACTTCCTCACTTCCTTTCCATTCTGGCACTGACTTCCTGTGTTCTGCCAAGTGTAAGCCATGATTACAAACTGAGCATCCTGGGTTTCTTCATTCCACTGGTCTTATGTCGGCATAAAGAGCTCAATCTGATGAGCGGAGTCGTATTATTGGTAACCTCGTTTGCCTATTTTTCAACCTTGTATTCGTATGTCAATTTTTACTATTTCCATGTTTACATACTGGAGACCAAATTTTTAGTGTTGCTTGCTCTGGTCGTTTTCATTTTTGTGGACTACCTCATTTGGCTGAAGGAAAGCGAACAGAAAACCAGTTTACGGTAGACGAACGACGTTGGTTCAGGATTTTAAATCCCCACCTTTTCTTGCGGGTACGCCATAAACTTTGGCATGATCCGGGATATCACGTACGACAACCGAGCCGGATCCGATGATCACATTCTGTCCGATTTTGACTCCCGGATTGATTATGGCACCGGTACCGATAAAAGAGTGATTGCCGATCGATGTACCCCCCGTCAGAATTGCGCCCGGAGAAATTTCACAAAAATCACCCACCTGTGTATCGTGGCAAATCATGGCATTCAGGTTCACCAGAACTCCTTTTCCAAGGACGGCATCGTTTTCCACCACAGCACCTGTCATGATGGTACACCCTTCGCCCACTTTTGCATGTGGTGCAATGCGGGCAAGCGGAGAAACCACACTGGTTAAAACACCACCGGCACTGGTCAGTTTTTCGGTCAGCAGCTTTCGTACGGACGGTTTCCCGATTCCCAGGGCAAATGCCGGCCTCGTCTGTTCAAAAAACTGTCGGGCTTCCGGAAGCGACTTGATCACATGAAACTGATACAACTGTTGGATTTCCTGATCCAGGTCATCGAATAACCGGGTTTCATTTTCCAGTCCAAGCTGGTAAATCACATCAAGCAATTGTTTGGCAAATCCTTTGGCTCCGGCTATCAGCATTATTTTCAGGGACAAAAATTCCTTCTGTTGCAATGGTGCCCGGCCTAAATTCCATTCGGTCTCAAGTTCAGGTTGCGGCAACAGATAACGCTGCAAAATTGTTGAATTCGGATTGATTCTCCTATTCGGATCCTGCAAGCCCCATTTGTCAGGAACCATTCTGTCTGATAATGCAGACAAGGAGCCGAAGGTTCATCCGGCATACTGTCAGTAATTTCACCGATTCATGATTTTGGTATTATTTTGGAAGCTCCTTGCAAACACAAACGATGCAAAATTTAACCAACGAAAATGTCCTGAAGGCCCTTGGCCGGGTGGAGGAACCGGATTTGAAAAAGGATCTGGTCAGTCTGGGAATGATCAAAAATCTGGAGGTAAACGGGAATACGATCCGGTTTACGGTTCAGCTCACAACCCCGGCCTGTCCGTTAAAAGAGTTGATCAAAGAACGATGTATGACGGCCCTTCATGCCGACTTTGGCACCGGAATTTCGGTGACGATCGACATGAATGCAGAAGTGACCAGCCTTCGCGAAAATGCAGGTCCGGTTTTGCCGGGTGTGAAAAATATTGTGGCCATTGCTTCCGGAAAAGGGGGGGTTGGAAAATCTACCGTTACCAGTAATCTGGCCCTGGCACTTGCCCGGAATGGAGCGAAAGTCGGTTTGATCGATGCCGATATTTCAGGTCCCAGCATCCCAACCATGTTTGGTGTGGAAGATGCCCAGCCCAAAGTGGTGGTGATCGATGGAAAAAACTATCTGGTGCCGGTGGAACGATTGGGGATTAAGCTTTTATCCATTGGTTTTCTGGCACATGGCGATACCGCCGTTGTGTGGAGAGGCCCCATGATGAGTTCCGCTCTGAAACAGTTTATCATGGATTGCCAGTGGGGAGAACTCGATTATCTCCTCATCGATCTGCCTCCAGGTACAAGTGATATTCACCTGACGCTCGTTCAGACAGTACCACTGACAGGTGTTGTAGTCGTAACCACTCCGCAACGGGTAGCACTGGCCGATGCCGTAAAAGCCATTTCGATGTTCGGACAAACCCCAATCAAAGTCCCGGTTTTGGGTGTGGTTGAAAACATGTCTTATTTTTCTCCTCCTGAATTGCCGGAAAACAAGTATTACATTTTTGGTCAGGATGGTGGTAAAAATCTCGCTATCCGTTATGGATTGCCGTTTCTGGGTGAGGTGCCATTGGTTCAGTCGGTGCGGGAGGCCGGAGATGGTGGCGTTCCGATTGTGATGCATGAAGACGAACCGATTTCGAAAGCCTTTTCAGATCTGGCCCAGAATGTGGCGCAACAGGTGGCCATAAAAAATGCCCAGCTTGAAACTCCGGTTACAGAAAGTCCCATTCTTTCTTAAATTCGCATCTTCTTAACAAATTAAAACATGACCTTAATAGAACGAGTGGAAGCAGCCATCGATTCGATCCGGCCCTATCTTCAGGCCGATGGTGGTGACATCCGGGTTGTGGAAGTGACAGAAGATTGGGTCGTGAAAGTTGAAATGCAGGGCGCCTGTGGTGAATGTCCGATGAGTGCCATGACATTGAAAGCTGGAGTCGAGGACGCCATCAAGCATGCCATGCCTGAAATAAAATCGGTGGTCGCCATCAATCCGATGACCGAAGCACTCGTTTAGGAGAAACTTTTCCAACTACCTCAGCCCATGATCGAAAACAAAGTTTTACAAGACATGAACCGCTTCGAACAAAAGCGGATTCTCCGTGTGCTTTACCAGCTTCTGGCGGGTTTGGCAGCCGGAACACTGTTGTTTTTTCCTTTGTTTTCTCTGCTGGAGTACTTTTTATATCTCTCTCCCGCTGTTAAGGAAACCATCCTGATTGGCTACTCTGGAACCATTGTGTTTTTACTCGGATATTTTATTGTCAGGCCCTGGTGGCAGCTTCGGAATACAAAATCACTTCCCCAGTTTGAAACACTTTCGCGGAGAATTTCCGGACAGGTTTCATCCGTCGATGATAAATTGATCAATTATCTGCAGTTGCTTGCTCTTAGCCTCAGAGGAGAAAACAATCGATTGATCAGCCTTAGTCTGGGCCAGAAACAGGAGGTCATTCAAAGACTCGATATTCCAGGAAAAATTCAGGTATCCATTCCGGCCTCTGTCTGGAAAAAAGTACTGCCATTGGCCGCCATTGGTTTGTTGGTTTTCATTGGATTTTTTGATTTTGTGAAAGAAGGTTCCACCCGGCTGATGCAGGCAAACAAGCAGTTTGTTCCACCGGCGCCTTTCGAACTTAAAATGGCTTCCGTTCCGGAACGCATCATTTCTACTCAATCGCTTATCATAAAAGCGGAAGCAAAAGGCCCGGCTTTGCCTTCTCAGGTGTATGTAAAACTAGGAAACCGAACCATCAAAATGGTGCGTGAGAAAGGCGGGACATTCTCACAAAAAATCGACAATCTGGAAGCTGGTTCTTTTGAACTTTCTGTTTTTTCCGGAACCATCAGCAGTGAACCGGCCCAATTGGATGTCCTTCCTCCTGGTCACATCCGGAATCTGAAAATCCGTGTCATTCCACCTGCGTATACCGGAAGGCAGGCCATGGTTCAGGAAAATGAAGGAAACCTGGATGTAGTGAAAGGAAGCCAGATTCAGTGGGAGCTCGAAACAGAACATTTGCTTTCTGCCACCATGGCGTTGGGGAAAACGTCTCCGGTTTCATTTGAAAAACAGGATGAAAACGTATTTTCTGCCAGTACCAAAGCACTTCAGTCGACCGATTACCAAATCAATGCCCGCAATGTACTTGGTCAGATGGATCAGCAATTCAATTATGCCATTTCGGTCACGGAAGATGAATTCCCGAAAATTCAGGTGCGTTCCTTTCAGGATTCCGTTTCCTTGTCAAAACAATACTATGCTGGGCGGATTGCCGATGACTATGGATTTTCCCGTTTGAAAGCCGTAATTCAGGATCCAAAAACGAAACAGACGATCATGGAAACACCGGTTCCATTTTCATCCAGAGAGAAAAGCCAGACGTTCGTTTTTACACCGGAAGGAAAAATGGCATCTGTCATTCAGCAACGGCCGGTTGTTCTCTTTTTCAAAGTCTGGGACAACGACGGTGTCGCAGGGCCAAAAGCGGCGGTTTCGCAGATTTTTGATGTGAAAGATGCCTCGAAAGAAGCCATGGCTGAATCTATGGATCGGTTGGACGAGAAGAACGAGGAGAAAATGGAAGAGCTTTCGAAAAAGACAGAAACGCTTGAGAAGAATACCAAAAAGATGCTCGAGAATCTCAAAGGCAAAAAGGAGCTCAACTGGCAGGATAAGAAAGAGCTGGAGAATTATGTTGAAAAACAGAAAGACCTGTTCAAGCAAATCGAAGATCTGAAAAAAGAAGCGGAAAAAGCGCTGAAAAACAAGGAAGAAAACCAGCTGCAATCGCAGGAAATGCTGGATAAGCAAGAGCAGATCAACAAAATGCTGGACGAGCTGCTGGACGAAAAAACCAAAGAACTGCTCAAAGAACTGGAACGCTTACTGGAACAGCAGAATCAGAATAAAGACCAGCTTCAGGATGCATTTGAAAAAATGCAGGATAAAAATGAGTTTATCCAGAACGAACTCGACCGGGCAATGGAAATGCTCAAACAACTGAAAGTGGAGGAAAAACTCAACAAAGCCATTGAGGATATGGAGAAGCTGGCGGAGAAAGAAAACAAAGCCGGTGAAGAAAATGAGAAGGCTGGCGACAAGCAGTCTGAAGAGCAAAAGGAAAAAGCGAAAGAAGAACAGAAAGAAATGAATGAGATGTTCAAGCAGGTGCAGGAGGATCTCAAACAAATGGAAGAACTCAACAAAGAGCTGAAGGATAAAAACAACATAGACTCTGGCGAGGAAGAACAAAAAGATATTGAGAAAGAACAGAAGGAAAGTTCGGACCAGATGAAGGAGGGTAAAATGCAGAAAGCTGGTTCAAAGCAGAAAAAAGCGGCCCAGAAAATGAAAAAGATGGCTGAAAAGATGAAGAAGAGCCAGATGGAAATGGAAGGAGGTGGTGGTGATCAGGAAGACATTGGTGATCTCCGGTCCATTATTGAAAACCTTTTGCACTTGTCTTTTGATCAGGAAGATGTGTACAAACAGGTTTCCAGAGTAAGCCAGCTGGATCCGAAATATCTGGCCCTCACCCAAAAGCAGGTGAAGATCAAAGATGATTCAGAAATCATCAAAGACAGTCTGAAAGCGTTGGCCATGCGGGCGCCGCAGATTCAGAGTTTTGTGATGAAAGAGTTGTTTGCCATGGATGCCGCCATTGAAGAAGCGGTTACCTACGTGAAAGCCAGACGGCCCGATATTGCATCAGCCAAAGGACAGATGGCGATGACCAACATCAACAATCTGACGGTTATGCTCAAGGATGCACTCCAGCAAATGCAGCAGCAGCAAAATCAGTCGGAAGGAGGTAGCAAATCCTGCAAGAAGCCAGGCAAGGGCAAGCCAAAACCAGGCGGAATGAGCCAAATGCAAAAACAGCTCAATGACCAGATTTCTCAATTGAAAAGCGGAAAGAAACCAGGCGACGGAAAACAGATGAGTCAGGAACTGGCGAAGCTTGCCCAGAAGCAGGCTGCCATGCGCAGGGCCCTTTCTGAACTGGAAAAATCCATGGAGAAAGGAAAAAACAAATCCGGCGGTTTGGGCGATGTGAAATCGGATATGGAGAAAACAGAGCGTGAATTGCTCAACAAGAAAATCACACCCGAAACCATCATGCGGCAGCAACAAATTCTCACACGGTTACTCGAAAGTGAGAAAGCGATGATGCAAAGAGAACAGGATCAAAGACGAGAAGCGGAGAAACCAAAATCCGCAGAAAGAACTACATTGCCGACCGATTTGAAGGAATTGCTCCAGAAAGCGAAATCGCAAAAAGAACAATTGCTTCAGGGAACGCCGAAACTGACAGAAATGTATCAGGACGCTTACGATAAATATTTTGAATCCATTCAGGATAATGGTCTATGAAACCGATAACGATTGAATTTCCGTCAATAGTTGACAACATAAAAATTGTCGAGAGTTTCATCGACAACAGCCGGGATGAGTTCCACATTTCGGATGATGTTTATGGCAATATTCTCATCGCCATCACAGAGGCAGTCAACAATGCCATCCAGCATGGAAACCTGTACGATAAGGAAAAAATTGTACGCCTCACCTGCGAGTCCGGTCCGACCGAAATTAGTTTTGTGGTAGAGGACGAGGGAAAAGGATTTGATTACAATACGCTACCCGATCCGACATCAGGAGAAAACCTCCTTAAACCAGATGGCCGCGGAATTTTCTTAATGAAACACCTCTGCGATGTGCTCCGTTTTGAAGAAAGCGGGAAAAAAGTAGAGATGGTGTTTTACATCTGAGAAAAATCATTCCCATCTTTCTTCCCTGTTCATTCTCCTTATTTGTTGTCAGAGAAAAGCCTCAATTTTTTTTATTGTTTCCGGATCTTCTGGATAATAATCCGATTGTCAGTCTGAATTTTCAGTTGATATACTCCGACCGGCATGGCAGAAAAATCGATTATTTCTTGTCGACTTCTGCTTTTCAGGCTTAGAACCTCTTTACCGGTTATGTCCGAAACTGTTATGTTGTACAGTCTTGATTCGGTTAAATCGAGCCGGAGTTGGTCGAAGACCGGATTGGGGTATATGTTGATACCAGCCTCCTGAGGACTGGCGATCGACGTCGTGGTATTTATTGTTACCACAAGACTGCAGTTTGCTGTATTACCACCAATATCAGTTACTTGCCAGACGATGGTATTAGCACCGGGAAGTAATTGCGCCCCGGCCAGACTGGCCAGATTGTTGAAACTGTTGCTCACTCCTGCCAGGCTGCAGTTGTCGCCGCCGTTCTGGGGATCAAATTCCACGCCCTGTACCGTATAAGAAGTCTGTCCTGTTGAAAGATTTATGACCTGATTTCCTCCGCAAAGTACATAGGGACTGATGGTATCGTCTACAATAACAGTCTGCTGGGCAGTGGTGGTATTGTTGCTGGCATCTTTGAAACTCCAGTTTACGGTAAAGGTTCCCTGGGAAGTATAGCTAAGCGGATTTGTAGTGGTGCCGGTAACCGTTCCTGAGCAGTTGTCGGTGGTGGTGGGTGCGAGTACATTTACCAGACACTGGCCTCTAAGTACTGGCAGATTCGGGGTCTGAGGGGAAACATTATCCAGGCCGATGCCCGAAAGGGTGAAATTGTATGGGTTTTCACTGAAATCATCATTTGCTATGCTGATGCTGCCGCTCTGGGGTCCGCAGGTCAGGGGATTGAAGCTAACAGTAAAGGTAGCCGAGCCACCTGGCGGAATAATGGCGGGCGCATCGGTCACCAGCGTGTAGGAAGCGCCGGTAAGTGTTACCCTTGGACTGGAACTGAGCTTAAGTTCCCGGTCTCCGGTGTTTTCAATGGTGAAGGTTTCAGGGGTTGAAGTATTCAGATCCCGGCTTCCAAAATTGTACGAACCTGAATTATCCGCAATGGCCGTACTGTTTTGCAGAATAGAGATTTCCGGATCTCTGGGATCATACTGCCAAAAGTCTTTGGTCAGAGCGGTGCCATTGTAGCCGGTGCCGATGTAACCAAAGTTTCCGATGGAGAATCCAACCGGCGACCTTCTGGCTCCGCCCGGAAAAGGGGCGACTTCCCTCCAGGCATTGGTAGCCGGATTGTACTCAAAACAATCATTGAGATTACCGGAGTAATACCCGCATGCCACATAGCCTTTACTACCAATCACAAATCCGGCAGCCTCATACCTCTGTACTCCACTAAAGTTGGCTTTCTGGGTCCAGATGTTATCCGGAAGCGTATATTCCCACCAGTCATTCAGCTGATTTCCACCTGCATCTCCGGTACCCACATAGCCTTTGCCATCAATGTTAAAACCCACTGCATCCATCCTTTCCACACCCGGCAGCGGAGCAAGCTGCGCCCAGGAGTCTAAGGGAGGAGGGCTGTATAGATAAAAATCTTTCCTATAGCCGGCACTGGCCAGGCCAGTACCGAACAGTACTCCGGCGGAAATGTTAAAAGCAACACCATCACTGCGGGCGACGCCTAAAAAATTAGCTCTGTAATTCCATTGATTCAAGGCCGGATCATATTCCAGCAAGTTTTTCGTAAAGGAGGTGGTAAGTCCTCCAACGATGTATCCTTTTCCTTCCAGGGTAAAACTGGTGGCATTGTTGCGGCCAGTGAAAGTAGCATTGGCTTTTTGGGTCCAGACATTGGTTTCGGGATCGTATTCCCAGAAATCGTTGAATTTGGTATTCCCGGACACCCCCGTTCCCATATAGCCTTTATTACCAATAGAGAATCCGACAGCGCCCGACCGGGCCGCACCGCCGAAATCGGCTTTTTGTGTCCAGAGTCCTTGAGCTCTTACTTGCAGGAAAAATGCAGGTATGAAAATACTCAGGCAGATAAACCTTTTCATATTCAGCGTTTTATTTTGGTCGGGAAATTAATTAAAAAACTCCGAGACTGTCAAGTTCTTCCGTTGTAATGGCCGGCGGCATAATGTTTTTCCGGATTTTCAGCAGCACAAGTTCCGCCGTTTTTTTGGCTTTTGCTTCATCCCGAAAACCGGCATTTCCCGGCACTCCCGGAATGTTGGGCTGCCGGATCATCGGACTTCCGTTCAGCAGAACTTGGTATCCATAGGTTCTGTCCGGATTGGCAAAAACCTCCGTTTTTAGATTGGCATTCGCATATGGATTTGTCTTTTTCTCAGGCTGAATTTGTTGTTCTCCTTCGGTTGTGGCCATCGGATTTTCCTGTGCACGGGTTGTGAGAAATCTGTTCAGCATGATCGATTGATAGCCCAGCAAGAGCAGAATCAACAGCAGCAGCAAAAGGATGAGGTTTTCTTTTTTCATAGCAGTTCAAATATCAGTTCCAGAAGAGATATAACCAAAACCGTTTATGAAACGGATCAGTGCCAGATATTTCTGGGAATTTATTTCAGCAGCAAACCCACCACCTCATCCATCCCAATTATCCGGCTGATTGGTTCTCCGTCCGGACTAAGATCCGGTACCTGACAAGCGAATAACCGGTTCACGAGACCCAGTAACTCCGGTTCTTTCCAAAAATGAAATTCCTGTTGTGTACTGCTTCGTTTGGCCAAAGCCCGTGCAAGCGATTGCTTTTTCGGGATTTTCAACTGACCCTGGTTCCATCGGTATTGCTCCAGAAACTCCTGAAATAATCGCCCCGGCTCCTGCCTTGATAGGTCAGCGGGTAATCCCGAAACCAGAATGCTGTTGCCACCAAAAGCAGACCAGTCAATTCCCAGCGTCCGGATTTCTTCCCCCATTTCTTCAACCAAAGCAAAATCACCATCCGAAAAATGGAGAGTCACCGGAAACAATAATTGTTGGGTAGCGGAAGATCCGCTTTCCAGATTCAGAATCAATCGTTCGTAACTGATCCGCTCCCAGGCACGTGCCATGTGAATCACCATCAATCCGGATTTTACCTGATAGAGCAAATACTGTCCGTGAAGATTCATCGGTTTGGGCTTTTCCGATACCGGCCTTGATTCGGTGGTTTCAGAAGTTGCCTCAAAACGGACGGTATCATTTTGGCCTTTTGTTTCAAAAGCAGACACATAGGTTGCATTCGATCGTCCGGAAGCGGAAAACAATTTCTCCCAGTTGGGATCTGGTCGTGTCGATTTGTGTGTTTGATACGGGTTGGTGTATCCGGAAGATGGCGGGTTTACTTCAGTTGTAAAAACAGGCTTCTCGGTCACCGGTTGGTTGGTCAGCTGTGTCAGCCACGGCGAGACCGGTTCAAAATCGATGGCCGGAACCAGCATCGATTGCTGCAACGCTTTTCGCACCGCTGCCTGCACAATCGAATACACAAACCGTTCATTTTCAAACTTGATCTCTGTTTTCGTCGGATGAACATTGATGTCAATTTTCTCCGGACTGATTTCAAGAAACAGGATGTAAAACGGAAAGCTGGCCTGCGGAAGGAGCCCTTCAAAAGCCGAGGCAACGGCATGATGAAGGTATCCGTTTTTTATAAACCGGTTGTTGGCGAAAAAGTATTGCTCTCCTCTTGTCTTCCGTGATATTTCGGGTTTGCCAATGTATCCGCTCACTTTAAGGAAATCGGTTTCTTCGGAGACGGCCAGTAAATTTTCACGGTACGAATCCCCGAAAACGGCAGAAACCCTTTTGGGCAGGTGAGAGGAGGACGTTTTAATGAGGAGAGAATCGCCCTGGTAAAACGAAAACGAAACATTGGGATATGATAAAGCCACCCGGTAAAACTCCTCTGAAATGTGGGCAAACTCCACCTGATTGCTTTTGAGAAAGTTCCGTCTGGCGGGTACGTTGTAAAACAGATTCCGGGTGATAAAAGAAGACCCCGGTTCCATGGCGACCGATTCCTGTGCCTTTCGTTCAGAGCCTTCGATTCGGATCAGAGTTCCGGTTTCTTCGGATGGTTGCCGGGTTTTCATTTCCAGTTGCGAAACAGCGGCAATGGATGCCAGAGCTTCACCTCTGAAACCATAAGTGGCCAGTTTCTGCATATCTTCAAACTGCCGGATTTTGGAAGTAGCGTGTCGTTCAAAACACATCCGGGCATCGAGCTCACTCATGCCCTTTCCATTGTCTACTACCTGGATGAAGGTCTTTCCTCCTTCTTTTACCCGAAGCAAAATTTCGGTGGCTCCTGCATCGATGGCATTTTCGAGCAGTTCTTTCACAACCGATGCCGGTCGCTGAACCACTTCACCGGCCGCAATCTGGTTGGCAATGGCGTCGGGAAGCAAACGGATGATGTGATTCATAGGGACAAAATTGCTCCGACTTGCCCAATAATGAAAATTTAGAAAAACTTTGTCCTTTGGCCTCTCCGTGAATTACAACTCACGGAGTTTCTCCATCGTCTTTTCCGGAATTCTCAGCACCGTTCCATGTTGAACACCTTTTGGAAAGGAAAGACTATCGGATACATCCTTCCATTTCTTAAAATCTTTCGTCAACACGGCACCCATTTTCCGGGTACGGTATTTATGAAAGTACACCACATACTGGCTGTCGAGCCTGACACCCGTTGGCGCTTCTGCCCATACCCGCCGGCTGACGAGACTTGGTTTGGTTGAGAACCCACCACTGACAAAACCCGAGGTACTCATCCGTATGTTGTTTTGGATGTTTTTTCCGATTTGAGTGCCGTCCTTGTAAAACATCATCACCTTTCCACTGTCGGTGCAAATGGTGGCATCTGTGCAGTTGAAGCCCGGTTCGAAAAACAATTCGGTAGGGCTCCATTCTTTGAGATCGGTGCTGAACTTTCTGTAAATCCGGTGATTATATCGGTAGCCTCCTGGAAGTGAATCGTTTTGTTTTTCGGTTTCCCTGAACTTTCCGGGAACCGAGCTTGCCCAGTACAGCATAAAACGTTTGCCATCCGCATCAAATAACAGTTCGGGTGCCCATGCGTTTAGAACCACACTGTCTTTTTCCATGACGGGAATGGTCCGTTGAACCGACCAATCGATCAGATTTCGTGAATAGGCATATCCGATTTCTTTGCGACTGAGGCCGGTTGACCAGACCAGATGAAAGATTCCGTCCGGATCCTGGTACAGATTTGGATCACGCATGATGTAATCGCCAATTCCGGGTTTGACAAAACTCTTTCCGTTTTTGAGTGGCTGCCATTTGAAACCATCTTCAGACCAGGCCAGGTGCAAGCCACTGGTTCCGTCGCCAGAGTAGTAGGCATACAGAAACGGATCTGGTTTTTTCTTTTTCGTGGGTTCAAAAAGATAAAAAGAAAGGAGAGGAAGCAAAAGCATCACAACGATTGCCTGCTTGCATACGACCATCAGATTCGTTTTCATCAAAAGGGGATTTTTGGAATGTTGGTGACATCTGCAAAATTGAAAAAAAACATGGAGAAACTTCCGTGTAAAATGGTAATCATACAGTTTTGTTTAACTATTTTTGTAATGTGTTAAACAAAACAAGTGTCAAGAGATTTCATGCTCGATATTTGATTGTTTGTTTCATTGTGGTTTTTATGTGTTAAAAAGGCCGGATCTGGTAATCCGGCCTTTTATTTTGGATCATTTTGGAAACAGCCTTCACTCTCTGGGCCTTTTTCTTTTGATTTGAAGTTCATTTCAAAACTACCTTTTCCAACATGCAGCTTCGGGCGGAACACCTGTTCAAAAAGTATAAGAGCCGTTTGGTGGTGAATGATGTCTCGGTTGAAGTGAACCAGGGCGAGATTGTCGGACTGCTCGGCCCTAACGGGGCAGGAAAGACGACTTCTTTTTACATGATTGTGGGGTTGATCAAACCCAACAGCGGTAAAATTTTCCTGGATTCCGATGAGATTACAGATCTCCCCATGTTTCGGAGGGCCAAAAAGGGCGTTGGCTATCTTGCTCAGGAAGCCTCTGTTTTCCGGACATTATCGGTTGAGGAAAACATTCTGGGTGTTCTGGAAATGACAGATCTGACCCGAAAGCAGCAGATTGAAAAAATGGAAAGTTTGCTCGAAGAATTCAGCCTTACTCATGTGCGGAAGAACCTTGGTAAAGTTTTGTCCGGTGGGGAAAGACGAAGGACAGAAATTGCCCGGGCGCTGGCGGTCGACCCCAGTTTTGTTTTATTGGATGAACCCTTTGCCGGCGTAGATCCAATTGCGGTGGAGGAAATTCAGAGCATCGTTTCGAAGTTGAAAAAGAAAAACATTGGGATTCTGATCACCGATCATAATGTGGACGAAACCCTCAGTATCACGGACAGAGCCTATCTTTTGTTTGAAGGCAAGATCCTCAAAAGCGGTACTCCGGAGGAGTTGGCGGCAGATGAAACCGTTCGCCGGGTATATCTCGGAAAGAACTTCGAACTGAAGAAAAAATTCTAAGGATTCCAGATGCGGGCAAGAGCCTGACAGATTTCCTCCAGATGAAGCTTGTCGGTTTGGTCGAAATCGTTTAGTTCGCTGCTGTCTATATCAAGGACTGCCACCACATCTTCTCCCACCAGTATGGGCACCACAATTTCAGAGCGGGAAAGCGAAGAACAGGCGATGTGTCCGGGAAAGGCATCCACATCCGGCACCAATTGAGTCGTTTTTGTTTTCCAGGATGTTCCACACACACCTCTTCCTAAACCAATCCTTGTGCAGGCGACCGGTCCTTGAAACGGACCCAGAACAAGTTCATTGTTTTTCACCAGGTAGAAACCAATCCAGTGAAACGGAAAGGTTTGTTTAATGGCCGCTGTAGCATTAGCGAGATTGGCCATGAGATCGGGTTCGCCATCCCACAAGCTTTTTAACTGCTCTGAAAGGCGAGTGTATTTTTCCTCTTTCGTTCCTTCTGATACTTGAAAATCTTCCATTGTAATGTTTATTACGGTTGGCAAGTACAAAAAAAAGCCCCGGATTTCTCCAGGGCTTTTTGTTTAGTTAGGAACGGATTAAGCTCCGGCAACCAGATTCAGTTCAATTACAAAGTCATCATTGATTACTCTGTCACCCAATCCTTCGAAGAATTTTCCTGAACCATAACGGATATCCCATTTGGTTCTGTCAAGTGTGATTTTCGCGTTGGCCTTTACTTCTTTGGCGGTTGAGGTGATGGTAGCCGGGAAAGAGATGTCCTGAGTGATGCCTTTAATGGTCATTTTGCCCGATACTTCAAATTCGTTTCCTGATTTAGGAGCTACTTTGGTGATTTCGAAATGAGCGGTTTTGTGTTTATCAACTGAGAAGAAATCATCTGATTTCAAGTGGCCCAGAAGTTTTCCATTTGTTCCCGGATCGGTGATGTCAGCTACAACCAATGAGGTCATGTCGATATCAAATGTACCACCAGTCACTGATTTGCCATCGGAGTTGAGGGTACCTGATGCCAGTTTCACAGATCCATCGTGTTTACCGGTCACCTTAGTGGCGAACCATTTCACGGTAGATTTTTCGGTATTTACTTTGAAACTTCCTGAAAGTTTTCCGGTGAAAGAAGAACCCAGTACCAAAGCTCCCAATAGGGTAGCAGCGGCGATTGATTTGAACGTTGTCATGTTTATATAAAATTTAAAATTGTTACGAATTAATATTTAGGGTTTGTGGACCAGACAGATAACTCAGGGACAAATGCCTTTTGAGGAAGTTGAAGCAAGGCTGCAATGGTTTGAGCCAACTGATCGGCTCCCAGCTTGAAATCGACCTCGTTTCTTTCCTCCCGTTCCGGATTGCCAAGGGCTGTGGTTACTTCAGATGGATTAACCTGGAAAACCCGGATGTTGTATTGCCGGACTTCCTCTGTAAGACTTTGGGTAAATCCCCGAAGTGCAAACTTTGAAGAAGAATATGCCGATCCATTGTTAAAGCCTTTCAAAGATGAGGTAGAGGCTACATTCACAATACTGCCCGACATTTTTGCTTTCATAATCGGGATTGCTTTTTTCACCATCATAATGGGTCCAAAAATGTTGACGCCAAATACACGGTAGTAGCTTTCCATTGCCGTTTCTTCAATTGAAGCAAATTCTCCCAGACCTGCATTGTTGATGAGAACATCCAGATCATTGTTCCAGTTTTTTTCAACCCATTCAAACGTTTTGTTCACATCTTCTGGTTTGGAAACATCAGCTTTAATCCAGTGGCAGCCGATGGCCTTCGCTGCTTTTTCAAGCCGGTTTTCATTTCTGCCAGTTATGAGAACAAGTGCGCCCAATTCGGTTAATCGTTTTGCGGTTGCTTTACCTATTCCGGAAGAACCTCCGGTGATGATAATCTTCTTTCCCTCAATTGTCATAAGATTAATTGTATATACATCTAATTTTGTGCCGGGTTTTTAAATTGACATCTTTTTCTTTTAAAATTCTCCTTCATCGTCGCAATGCCACAGGTGCTGAACCTTTGGCTGAGCCGGAACAACAGGGCTTCCACCTTGTTTGGCTTTCAACATTTTTTGGATAATTCGTTGTCTTTCAGTGAGAATGATTTCTTGTTTTTGTTTTTCAAACTCCAAATCAAAAAGCTTTTCCCCATCTACAAAGGTTTTTTCTGCCCTGGCAGATATTTTCAGTGGATTGTCAGTCCATATGACAACATCCGCATCTTTACCTGGTTTCAGACTTCCCATCCGACCATCCAGATGGAGCAATCTGGCAGGATTTAATGTCACCATTTTCCATGCATCTTCTTCCGATACCCCACCGTATTTGATTGTCTTGGCAGCTTCCTGATTGAGACGGGTTGCCATTTCCGCATCATCCGAATTGATGGCGACAACCACACCATGTTTATGCATCATGGCTGCATTGTACGGAATGGCGTCTTTCACTTCCATCTTGTAGGCCCACCAATCAGAAAATGTTGAGGCTCCTGCACCATGCTTTTTCATTTTATCGGCCACTTTGTATCCTTCCAGAATGTGGGTAAATGTATTCACTTTAAAGCCCATACTGTCTCCCACATGCATCAGCATATTGATTTCTGACTGCACATAACTGTGGCAGGTGATGAAACGTTTCTTCTGAAGAATCTCGCCCAGGGTTTCCAGTTTGAGGTCTTTCCGGAACACCGATCCCGGAATTTTTGATATGCGTTCCTTATCTGCTATGTAGGCTTTGGCCTGTGAGAAAGCATCGTACATTAATTGCTCAACCCCCATTCGGGTTTGTGGGTATCGGATGGTATTGAATTCTCCCCAGTTTGACTGCTTTACGTTTTCACCCAAAGCGAACTTGATGAAACCCGGTGCCTGTTCAATTTTCATCTGCTCTGGATTTTTACCCCAACGCAGTTTTATGAGGGATGATTGTCCCCCAATGGCATTGGCCGAGCCATGCAACTGTTGCACCGCCGTTACACCACCCGCTAAATGACGGTAAATATTGACATCATCCGCCTCGATCACATCTCCAATGCGAACTTCCATACTGGTGGTGGAACTTCCTTCGTTCACTCCTTTTGAAATGGCAATGTGACTGTGCTCATCAATAATTCCGGACGTAACGTGTTTTCCGGTTCCATCAATCATGGGAGTATTGGGTGGAACGGCTAGCGATTTTCCAATGCCTTGAACTTTCCCGTTTACAATCAGAACATCGTGGTTTGGAAGAATGCCTTCTTTTTCGTTGGTCCAGACAGTGGCATTTTTAATCAGCCATGAATTACCGGACGGAGTCGTATTTTTTGGAGAACCATATGCCTGAAACGGATACCAGGTATCACCAGGCTTATCCTGTGGAGATGGTTTTTGAGCCGGAATGGTGTCTTTTACCGGAACCATTGATACTGCATTCCATACGGTTTTACCCGACTTGCCACCCATAAACCAACCCTGATAACCCGAATTTGTGACCCAGCCTGTGAACTGAAGACGGGCGTTGGTGTCGAGCTTTTTAATCTGGCAGGTGAAATTGATTTTTCCGGTTTCCAGACTTCCGGCTGCTGGTATTTTCTGTGTGTCAGCGGCGATGATCAAAAATTCCGTTTTGCCCTCTTTCAGATTTATTTTCAATTGAAACCCATTGTCATTGCCCAATGTCAACCGGAAGGAACCTGTTTTTTCCTGAACCGGGTTGGCCATGACAGTGAATCGCTTTCCACCTATATAATGATCCAGGATCTGGCTGTTCTTTTTGAAGATGTTGTCGCTGGCAATGAAAAAGCTGGCTTTGTATCCGGATTTGATTTTACCGGTCTGCGTTGCCAACCCCGACAAAGCTGCCGGTTTGGTGGTGAGTGCCGCAAGAGCATCCTCTTCTTTCAATCCGCACTCCACCGTTTTTCGGAGAGAGGACAGAAATGATTTGGGGTCTTTCAGATCGCTGGCGGTCATTACAAATGGGATTCCTTTTGCCGAAAGCATGGCAGCATTGTAAGGCGCCAGTTCCCAATGTTTGAGATCACTGATGGAAACCTGGTTGGCGTCGAGTGGATCTTCCACATCCGGAAGTTCAGGAAACTGAAGACTCAGAATAAGTGGAAAACCCGACGCCTTGATTTCGTCCATCCGCTGGTATTCATCACCTTTTCCTTTTATGAGAAGATTCAGATTGAATTCTTTGGCCAACGTGGTAGCCCGAAGCACTTCATACTTCTGGCCGGTTTCAAAAATCCAGACCGATTTACGGTTTCGGTTGATGGCCTCCAGTGCCAGATTGGTTTCTTTTTGTGTGGCTTTCTGATACCAGTCGGCATCGAGAAATGTTTGTCGTAACAGTGCAATTGCTCCCATTTGAGAACTTGGGTATTGTTGAGGCGATTGTCCTTTCTGAAAAGACAAGCCCTGAAACAATCCGGATTTAAGAATTAACTCGTTGCTCGTTCCTTCGCCCAATTGAACCATGGATGATGAACCTCGCATGATACCGTCCTTTGAACCTGTGGCAACCCAGCCAAATCCCAGTTTCCTGAGTTCTTCCGCGTCTTTGTTGTTGGGCTGAAAAACCGATGAGGCATCAAACTCGGGTTTAAGTGCCTGGTTCCAGGCAAACGCTCCCGGCCGACGCGAATCGTATTGAGGGGCTGGCGAAAAACCACCATCCGTATTGGGTTTTGGTGGTGCGATTCCGTAACCGGAAAACAGGTCTATGAAAGATGCGTACACCCAGGCGCCTTTGAGATCCTGTGTGGCGAGATTTTTTGGATACGCGATTCTTTTGCCGGCGGCAACCACGATACCGTCCTTTATATAGATGGTGGCGGAATCGATTTTTTGTCCGGGTTCCGGAACCAGTGTTGCGTTTAGAAGGACAAATTCGTTGGTTCGTTCATCGCTCAGTTTTGCCTGCGGTAGACGATACTGTCCAAAAGATGGCAATGCATTAAATAAGCCTGCAGCGATGACAAGAATGCTAAAGTATTTCCGAAAGGATACTGTCATATTGATTGGAATGTCGGTTTAGAGGGAAGAGTCCAGAATCTGTGAAATGGAAGCGGCCAGTTTCCGATCCTTATCGGTTACTGTATTTCCGGCATCATGGGTGGTGAGTTCGATGTCAACCCGGTTGTAAACATTGGTCAGCTTTGGGTGATGATCCTGTTTTTCTGCCAGGAATGCAACCCGAGTCATGAAAGAAAATGCTTCCTGAAAATCAGAAAAGACCAAAGAACAATGGATTTTGTCGGAAGTTTCTGTCCAGTTAATTTTTGGCATTCAAAATAGAAATATGATGTAACGTATTTAATAATAGGATTTTAGGGTGACAATTAGATTGCAACCGGACGGCAAATTAAGAAAATCCTTTTTCTTTTGATGGGTTGATTGCGATGTACTTTTTTAACATTAACCAGAATAAATTGTATTATTTCCCGAATTACCTTTGTATCAACAAAAAGGAAAGACACCGACTTCCCGTTTTCGTAAAATCCCATCCGAGCAATTGCCGGATAGGCAATCAACAAAACAGGAATCATAACAATCTATATACAACAATTTTCTACTGACAAGCCATGCACAAATCAAACGTAATCGCCAAAGAACAGATCGGTCTGTTCAGATTCTCCCCTTCAGAAGTTTTGAAAGGAGAATGGGAAAAAGTGTATCGCCATTTTACACTTCAGCGTGCCGAACGTTTAGGCAACAGTTTTAAAGGTAAGGTGCGCATTTTTTTCCGTACCCATGACAATGAAACCAAAGTGGTTGATACAACCGTGTGGGCCACATCCGACGATTATGTTTCACTGAAAGGAGGACTTTCCATTCCGGTTCGATCCATACTCGGCGTAGAATTTTAGCCTGTTTTTTGTTTCTGTTTCGTACCCAGCCTTGGCTGGGTTTTTTGTTTTGGGCCTTTTTGAATCGGACCGCAAAATTTTCAGCGTTTACCCTTCATTTTTTTGCACAAGCTAACGGCAATTCAAAAACATGTTTATAAATTGCTCTCACTAAATTTAAAACATTCTTTTTACTAATTAACTGATTATCAATTATGTCGGATAACAAAGCAGAAAAATTAAAAGCCCTGCAGCTCACTATTGACAAACTGGACAAAGAATACGGCAAAGGAACCGTAATGAAGCTGAGTGATGAAAAGGTAATGGATGTACCTGCCATTTCAACCGGTTCTCTTGGTCTGGATATTGCATTGGGCATAGGTGGCCTTCCGAGAGGACGGGTGGTCGAAATCTATGGACCGGAATCATCTGGTAAAACCACATTAACCATGCACTGCATTGCAGAAGCTCAAAAAGCCGGTGGCATTGCAGCCTTCATCGATGCAGAACATGCGTTTGACAAATCCTACGCTGAAAAGCTGGGTATCGATACCGAAAACCTGCTGATCTCTCAGCCGGACAATGGCGAACAGGCTCTCGAAATTACCGAGCACCTCATTCGTTCCGGTGCCATTGATATCATCGTAATTGATTCCGTGGCCGCCCTCGTTCCAAAAGGTGAACTCGAAGGCGAAATGGGCGAAAGCAAAATGGGTCTTCAGGCTCGTCTGATGAGCCAGGCTCTCCGTAAACTGACGGGTACCATCAACAAAACCGGTTGCCTTTGTATTTTCATCAACCAGCTCCGTGATAAAATCGGGGTGATGTTCGGAAGTCCGGAAACCACAACCGGAGGTAACGCACTGAAATTCTACGCATCGGTTCGTTTGGACATCCGCCGTATTGGTCAGATCAAGGAGTCGGCAGACAACATCACCGGTAACCGTACGAAAGTAAAAGTGGTGAAAAACAAAGTAGCTCCTCCGTTCAAAGTGGTGGAATTCGACATCATGTATGGCGAAGGAATCTCCAAAATCGGAGAGATCATTGATCTGGGTGTCGAACTCGAAATCGTGAAAAAATCAGGAAGCTGGTTTGCCTACGAAGGAAACAAACTTGGCCAGGGTCGTGATTCTGTGAAGCAAATTCTGCACGACAATCCGGAACTGTGCGACGAAATCGAAGCAAAAATCAGAGCCCGCTTTGCTGATTCCAAAGGAGAAGCAGCCAAAGTGCTCGAAGATAAAACGGTTGGTAAACCTGCTTTCGCAGACGCCGACTAATTCCAAACCAATGAAATGATTGAAAGGCAGCCCAAAAGGTTGCCTTTTTCTATTTGCAGATTATTTTAAACCATTTTATGCATTGGAAATTTACACCGGATGCTAACTTTTTGATTTTCTTTTTCTTGCAACCTCTTCCGTAGTTTCTCCTGAGGAGAAACGAAAGAGGTGAAAATCAAAAAGTTCCACATCTATTGCATAAAATGGGTTTAAGGCGGCGTGATGTCGGTCGGTCCTTTCAGAATTTCCTTCCGGTATTCACTCAGAAGGGTTCCTTTCGATATAAATCCAACATACCGCTCCCCGTCCAAAACAGGCAGGCGGAAGGCACTTGTCCGATCAAATTTCTCCAGAATATCCGACACCGAATCCTGATGTTGGATAATGGCAGCCGGTTTGGACATGATCTGAAACATTGTAATTTTATCACGGACGGAATCCTGCAACACCAATTCTTTCACTTTGCTGAAAACAACCAGTCCCATAAATTTTCCTTCCAAAGAAACCACCGGAAACGTGTTGTGGGTCGATGTCTGTAAAACCGGAAGGAATTCGCGAATGGTCATGTTTGGATAAAGTGCATCATAATCATTTTCAATCATCCGGTTAATGGCCAGTCGGCTCAATATCTGAATGTCTTCCGAACCACTGGTTTTCTGCGATTTACGGATATTTTTTAACTCAATGGAAACGGGTTCAAACCGACGAACCACCGAATAACTCAGGGCAGACACAACCATCAGAGGAATCATCAGTTCGTATCCTCCGGTTAATTCTGCGATCAAAAATATGCCGGTCATGGGTGCATAGAAAACACCACTCAGCACACCGGCCATTCCTACGATGGTGAAATTGCTGATGGAAACGGAAATGAATCCCAGCTTGTGGCATACCATGGCAAACGCAAAGCCGGTATTGGCGCCAATAAAAAGAGAAGGGGCAAACTGTCCGCCATTTCCTCCGCTACCGAGAGTAAGGGAGGTAGCGAATCCTTTTAAAATGGCCGTCAGGAAAATGGCGGCGATGAAGAGCCACGTTTTCCGCTCTACAAAGTTGCCCAGAATGCTTCCTTCGAACAATTTATAGGTATGAAAAGACGCCAGGTCTTTGATGTAGTGATACCCTTCCCCATAAAAGGAAGGAAAGATGAGCAACATCAGAGCCAAAAGTCCGGATCCAATCAGAACGCGTTTGTATGGATTGGAGAACGTGTTGAGCAATGAATGAATTTTGTGGGATGACCTTGAAAACCAAAGAGAAAGGAATCCCGTAAGGATGCCAAGAACAAGGTAAAATGGCAGATTTTCGGAGCGGAAAGCTTCCTGCATTTCGAAGTGAAGGAGGATGGATTCCTTCAGGATAATTTTGGATAAAAGCGCTCCGGCAGCGGAGGCCAGGATGATGGGAATGATGGCGGAAATGCTCAGTTCGATGAGGAAAACTTCGGCGGCAAACAGCACCCCTGCGATGGGTGCGTTGAAGGCTGAACTCACTCCAGCCGCAATGCCACAAGCCAGCAAAAGCGTCCTCTCCTTCATGCGCATATTGTTGAAATCCGCAAAATTCGAACCGATGGCAGCACCGGTCGATACAATCGGTGATTCAAGACCGGCGGATCCTCCAAAACCAACGGTAATTCCGCTGGTGATGATGTGGTTGTAGGTCTGCGAAAAGGGAAGTTTTCCCCTTGCATTCCGCACAGCATGAACCACGGGTGCAATGCCCCGGTTAAAATCGTCTGGCCATAGAGAACGGATGAGGAATACGGTGATGAAAATGCCCGCCATCGGCAGAAAAATCATACCATAGTTCCAGATTTCATTGATCCGAAGCGACTCAAGGTATTCGTGAACAAAGAATACGAATGACTTGAGCAGAATGGAGGCGCCTCCGGACAGCAATCCGACCAAAATACTCAGGACAAGCAGAAACTGCCTGTCTGACAATCGTTTCCGACTTTGCCAGAGGAAGTTTTTAACTTTTTCAATTCCTGATAAGATGCGGTCCATGTTGCTTTCTGATGGCAAATTAGACCGTATCCGGATGGAAATCAAGGGATGTAACCAGAACAACCAACAGATTCCAATGAAACAGGCTTTTTGTTGGAAAGGATTTACCGAATCATCTTCAGAATTCCTGATTGGTTACCTGATAGCCAGCTTACGACAAACACACCCGTTGGTAAATTGGCGACGGCAATTTTCTCTCCGCTCACAACTGTTTTTTCCAGATGGATTCGTCCCTGCATATCGAAAATCTGAACCCGGATTTTTGCATTGAGAGGACCCTGAATCATTGCATATTCGGTGGTGGGATTCGGTATAATCTGAGGGTTTATTTTGTCTTTTTGACCAACACTGGTCACAGAGAAATTCCCGGCAGGCAAAGCCTCCGACTGAACCAGTTTTTTGTTTCCACTTTCCTGAACCACAGAAAAGGCAAAGATTCTGTTTATGTTCCAGATCGTATTGGCCCAGACGGTTCCAGTAAACTCAATGGAATCTCCTATGGTTGCCGGAGCATTGAAAGCGGTTCCATTGATTCCAAAAACTGCTTTACGGAACACATCATAGTGACGACTTTCACCATTTGAGCCCGTGTAGTTGACGGTATCTTCTGCCAGTCCGCCGTAGAGCAGCAACGATGCTGTTCCACCATCTGCTACTCTTTTCACAACCACTCCCACCCGGATGGAATCCCCGGTTTTTTCCTGTTTCATCCGCACCTCGAAAGCTGAAGTCTGGTTTTCAAACGGATCAAAAATGGTCGGGCTGTTGTAATTGGTGCTCACCTGAATTACCGTTCCGTTGATCAGTATTTTCGGGGTTCCGCCATATACATTGTAGTAATTGGTGCGGGCATCGTTCTCAGCCTTATTCTGCTGACTGAAAAGGCAGCTCACATAAGGAGAGCTGGGATGGTATGCAATGTGCCGGATTCCGGGTGGTTGATTTCTCAGATTGGTATAGAACCCAGGATTGAGACTTGCACAAATGCTGCATTTGGTATTGGTAAAATGCTCAACCAGCATCTTTTTTGTTGTCTGTGCCATGGTTTCTGAAACGCTGGCAATCAGAAGAATGAGTGAAAATTTAAACGTATTCATTTTATTATTTAGAAGATGATTATGTAAAGTGTTGTCTAATTAACGTGATTATCTCACTAACCGAAGCTGGTTTAATTCCTGACTTCTGGTTGCGAACTGCAATTTCGCCTAAAGCATTCCAGTGCCAGATCAGGTCTTTGTATGCCCGGATCAATCCCGTTTTCTGGTCATACACATGGCCTGGTTCGGAACTGGCACCATTCAGTTCAAGGATGTAGATGTGCCGTCCGTTTAGCAAATCGTTTTCAGACCGGACTTTCAGATCAAACCGTCCAAAATAGAAACCGTCCATATTCTGAGTAATCAGATTGAAAACTGCATTCAGTTCTTCACAGATCAGGTCGTTCCGGTTAATGAATCGAGTTCCGCGGCAATGGTTTCCGATGGGTTCCAGCAGAAGCGGCTGGCCATTCGGTTTTACATCGTTCATTTCGATGCCCAGCCTTTTTTTTACGGCCGGTATCTGAAAGCGGAACCTGGGATTCTTCGCCATCAGTTCTTCAACTGTTGACCGGCCATCGCCCGTTACTGTCATAAATTCCTTTCCTGTCACCGATGTCACCCGGCCCGTCTTCTCACCCGGCAACCGGACAAACAGAACGCCCAGCTCAACCGGTTCTGTGATAAATGGCTGAAGGATATACGGACCTTCAGCAGCTGTGTGGTACTGACGGAGCTGTTCAAACGATTCCAGTTTGGCTACCTGATTTCCCCGCTCTCCCACATTGGGTTTGGCCACCAATGGAAACGGAAGGTTTTCATTTTGAAGAATCTGGGTGAGGCTTTCCTCCGAAAGGGTTGGTTCAATGGATACGCAAACCGCTTTGTATTCAGACGGTATCTGTTCGAGAATGCCGATTTTGCTTTCTCCAAAAAACCCACCGTATTCAATATTCTGATTGGTGGCCGTGAACCAGGTAAGCGATCGGTTCCGGATGCTTTGCCAAAGCCAGACCGGGATCATCGGAAAATAGAAAACCCAGAAGGGCCAGTATTCATAATTCACTAATCGCACCCACCAGTCCGGTTTCTGGAACTCACGAGGTGAATCAGACGGAACTTCCTGGTTTTGAGGTTTCGGTTGGTTGAACCAGACCTGTAACGTTTCTGTTTCTCTTGATTCCGTCATCGGCTCAGTAAACATGGGTCCGGTGGATTTTCTGGTTGATGAGATCTTCGTACACGATTTTGCGGCTGGTTCCGGATTGAAAAACCGACGTAATGCTGATGGTTTGCCTGTCGTTGCCACGGGTCATTACCAACGCATTCTGGTGATCATCTCTTCCGGCAAAATGATGGAAGAACAATATGGCCTCCTGTGTAAAAATGGAATTCTCTTTGAGCCATTTCCGAAACCAAATTTCCCGTTCTTCCTGTACCTGTCTGGTGTATAAAGTGGCCGAAGACCAGATGTGTGCTTCTGCCGGATTGAGCGGTTTCAGATGCGGATTTTCTCCGTCCCACCGAAGTTCATACAAGTAAGGTGTCGATGTTTGCTCACAGGCAATGATCAATGTAAACGGTTCGATTCCACTCAGATCAAAGTTGGCCAGAAAATCATCGGCAAACCGGTATTTGAAAAACTCCAGTAAGACCAGACCGCGACTTTTGCGGTACGGTGGTTTGGATTCGTGTTTATCAAAAGCGCCGTTCAAAAGACAGAGACTCAGGCCTTGTGCCGATGTGGCGATCCAGGTGCCGGTGCTTTCTTTGTCTTTTGGGAAAAATACAGTTTGTCCGGACAGTTCATATCGTTTTGGGATTTCGGTCTGAGAACGGACCAGGCGTTCATCCCGGTTGGATGTGAGAATAAATCCTTTTTCCAGAGGAAGATAGGTTACCGTACACATGATCAGGATTGGTTTTGGTATTGCTGGGTTGAATACGCAACTCCCAGGTTTTCTTCCAGTTCAATAGCAGGAAAATGCGCCTGCAGGCTGATTTTAATAATGGCCAGATGGTGCACACAATGCTCGATGTTGTACACCAGTTCCCGGAATAAGGTTGTCTCGATCACCATCGGACCGGAACCATAGTCGGCAAGAAGTGTAAGCGATTTATCCTGGTAATTTTCGATTTCAGACTGAAGTTCCTCAATTCGTGAAAGGGTAAATTTCACATTGTTTTCGAGTAGCAGATTGCGTTCCCTTTTGTCGTAGTTCACTACGGAATGAAGGCTGCCAATCAGAAGACATTCGAAAAATTCCACTACATGCCGTACATGTTTGCCGATGCTGTTTTGGTTAAGGGTTTCCAGACTTTGCTGGAATTGAACCTGTGACAATTTTGACACAATGAGTGCCAGTTGATCAAGCGATTCGATGGCATGGTTGCGTATATCCATAATTTTCAGGGTATCAGATTGGCGGTGAGTTGTACCGACACATCGTCGGACAATGTCCAGGAGCTTTCTCCTACTTTGAAATCCAGTCGGTTGATGGTAAATGTTGAAGCAATCCGGGCCGAATTGCCATCGGATGAAAATGTGACAGGTAGGGTCAGGTTTTTTCGGATGCCTTTGATGGTGAGATCAAAATTGCCTTTCCATTGGGTTCCGTCCTTTTCCAGGCGGATGAGCCGGAGAGAAATTTCCGGAAAACGTGCCGCATCGAAATACTCGGGCTTTTTCAGGTGTTTGTTTCGCAGGTTGATGCCGGTTTCGATCGACTGAACCGGAACCGATGCTTCGATTTTTGCATTTGCCGGTTCATCCGGATTGAACTGAACCTGGGCTGTCAGCTTTCCAAAATTTCCT
Source organism: Spirosoma fluviale (assembly GCA_945883425.1). Classification (GTDB taxonomy): domain Bacteria; phylum Bacteroidota; class Bacteroidia; order Cytophagales; family Flexibacteraceae; genus CAMDMI01. Next base: position 1,151 of record CAMCXM010000006.1, on the reverse strand, counting down.
TTTACTGTGAGGCCCGCATTCCGGATCGAAAAGGCCACGGTTCCATTGCTGAATTTCCAGGAGGCAGCCTCAGCAGGAGCAAGGAACATCCCCAACATCAGGAATAGAAAGATCAGCGTTTTCATCGGATTAGTTCATTGGAAGAATAGACGTGTCAAAAATCAGGATTCTGCGATTCGCAGAATGTCGGATAGGCGACATTCCAGAGATTATGAGGAATTATTTTTTACCAGGCAGCAAAAAGGAGATGGAAACAAATCCTCCCATCGACTTATTCCGAAACCGGTCGTTGTTGAATGAATACTTCTTATCCGTCTGAAATTCAGTAAATAAGTAAGAAATTCCGCCCCTGACAGAAATATTTTGTTTCCATTTAAACCGGACAAAAAGTTCCGAGTTCAGACTTCCGATATCGTTATCCCCAACTAAAAGAATGTTAAAAGGAGTTGGTCTGGCGGTTATATTTTGTCTTGAATTTTCGGAAATGAATACCCCATTTTTCCTGGAACCCCAACTGAATCCTGCCAGATCTATGTTAAAACCCAGATTTAACCGCTTCGAAACTTCATATTCAGCATCCAGAAAAAGGTTCATGGAATACGTTGTAAATGACGAAATCTCAACTGAATCAATCGTGGAAGGCTTTCCTGTGAGACGTGCAGGTGCAGTTTCAAAATTCAGATCTGAACCCGAAGCCAGAGCAAGTCTTAGTCCTCCACCCAGATGGAATTTCCTTTTTTTCCCCAGACCGAAGGTAGCCAAATAAGAACCGGATCCAGATGCCAGACCGGTACCATATCGAAAGGCAATGTCTGCGTTGGTTGAAAGACGAGAGCCTTCCGGTGTCTGGGCTTTTACACCCATACTAAAAATGGTGGCTAAGAATAGTAGAGGTAATTTGCTGTTTTTCATATATGAACGAGTTGTTTGTTGTTCCTGTTTTTTAACTTTTCGGATTTGCTCCATGCATTTGTGCTTTTGGTTGATGGCGGAATGATCGGTTGAGTATCCATATTCCGTCTCACACCTGTCCTAAACGTTTAGAAATCTGGGATTTTTTAGAGATCCGCTTGTCGGGGCAGAAAACCTGCCCCAGTTTTGGGTTACCACACTCAAAACGCCAACAAGCAGATGGACAATACTACACTCTT
>CAMCXM010000005.1 GCA_945883425.1 Spirosoma fluviale | reverse complement strand
GAGCTGTTTTTAAAATCGCATGAAGACAAACTGATCATCATCGACGAAATCCACCATGCTCCAAACTTGTTTGCCCTCATTCGTGCTTTGGTGGATCAAAAGCGCAGAAACGGACGGTTCCTCATTCTGGGCTCCGCTTCACCCAGCCTGCTACAGCAATCTGTCGAATCGCTGACCGGACGGATCTATTATTTCGAGCTTTCTCCCTTTTCGCTACGAGAAATTCAAGAAGAAAAATCAATGTCCGATCACTGGTTTCGGGGAGGATATCCAGGATCATTGCTGGCAGGCAAGCCGGAAGCAAGCCGACGATGGCTCAACGCTTACATTCGAAATTACACCAGCCGTGATCTTCGGGATCTGGGTCTGAAAGTGAGCCCCTTGCTGATTGACAGGTTCTGGCGGATTCTGGCATCCTACCACGGGAAAATCTGGAACGCAAGCCGCATCGCATCGGTTATGGGTTTGACGGCGAATACCATCAACCGGTACCTGTTTTTTTTGAAAGAAGCATTCCTTGTACATGAACTTCAGCCGTTGGAAGGAAACTTCCTCAAAAGGCTGGTTCGTTCACCGAAAATTTACATTCGGGATTCTGGTATTCTGCATCAGTTGATTCATATACAGGATTTTGATGCTTTGCATGGTGATGGTCGGATTGGTGCTTCATGGGAAGGATACGTAATCGAGCAGATTCATCTGGCTCTTGGGCAACGGTACGACCTACATTATTATCGAACCCACAATGGTGCCGAATGTGATCTGGTTTTGTCTTTGAATGGGGCACCTGAAATTGCGATCGAGATCAAATACAGTCTTCAACCATCCGTGACTAAGGGTTTTTTTGAAACCATTTCCGATCTTCAGACGAAGCGAAATTTTGTGGTTGTGCCTACAGGCGATCCTTATCCGATCCGTGACGGAGTTGTGGTCATTGGCCTGAAAGAATTTCTGGCAGAAATTATCCCAAATTCTGCAATAGAAAAAGCTTTTGGTTCATAAATGATTGATTTTCACCTTAAGTCCTCTACATTGGAGGACCTGTCCCGAACTGGCTTCGGGAGGATTTAGGTGAGGTTATAAAGCATAGAAAATCAATCATTTAAATCCTATTGCGGAATTTGGGTTTATGGTGTGAGTGCAGGATTCATTTTTCTCCGGATGAAATCTGGGCGATTCGGGAACAGTGTATTCAGGATCTGTCAATGCAGTAAAGTGAGCTTACCGTTTCACAAATCGTATTATCCTTATTTCAGATCCATCCAACACCCGAACCAAATACAATCTGGATGGCCAGTTGCTGGTTTTGATCTGGATAGCGTCCGTACAATTGCCGGTTTGTTGAAATGCGATTTTGCCCTGCACATCCCGGATTTCCACAACAGATGTAGCTGAAGAGAATCCTGAAACCGTCAGTTCATTAGTCGCCGGATTCGGGAACAGTTTGATTTCAGGACGGAACTTTATGTTTCCTGTTTGGGTGGGTTCACAGATCACAAGGTTGAGGCGCTTCCAGATCTCATTGCACAATGTGAACGGCACTTCATTTCCGTTGGAAGAATTTCCCATCCGGACCACCACCAGCTTTTTCGAGGGCACTACGCAGATGAGCTGGCCATTTTTCCCAATGGCCGCAAACATGTCGGCCGGTGCCTGAGGCGCATACGATCCGGGAAAAACTAACTGACTTGTCGGTGCCATAAACGAGGATTTACCGTTGAGCCACCACAAGTAACCGTATGATGGATTGAATGCCTGGGAAGTACGGGTGCTTTGGTTTATGAAAGCCGTATCGGTCAGAAGTGCATTTCCATTCCAGTTGAATTTGTTGAGCGCCAGCAAGCCAAACCGTGCCATCGACCGGGGTTTGCTGTAAAATACATTGTTGTAATCGCTTGTGAGCCAGATTCCGGTGATGCCGGTTGGTGTTTTCAATTTTGTTTGAGTGTAGGTGTTGATGGCCTGGCCGCTGGCATTTGTCAATACTTTTTCGAGTAAGGTATAAGGAGCATTGTGGTAAGCCCAGCGATTGCCGGCATCGGTCAGATATTGAAGGCAGGTGTCGATGGTGCAATGGTTATCGGGGACGTTGTCGTTCAGCCCGGTGGTCATCGTGAGTTGGTTTCGGATGGTGATCTTGCGTTCTTTTTCCGGAGTTTCGCTCGTCCATCCGGTTCCCAGAAACCGCGAACTGCTGTCCGCCAAACTCAGGATTCCGTCCTCCTGTGCTTTGCCGATTAGAAAGGACGTCAGCGTTTTACCTGCCGATGCCCAGTACCAGATGCTGTCCTGTGTAAAGCTGCCGAAGTATTTTTCGATGACGATTTTTCCGTCTTTTAGCACGATGAACGCTTTGCTGTTTTCCTCCTGAAGGTATTGAAACAGGCTGTCGGTTTTATCGGTGCACCATCCCAGACTTTGCGGCGAAAGCGTATCCCAGGGCAGATTGTTGTTCACCGGAGGGAAATACAGATTCTGGCTGCGGGCATCGAAAGTCAGAAGTATGAGGAAAGAAATAATCGGAAGAATTTGACGAATCATGTTGAAAAGTATGGAGGAGCCCATGAGAATCCGGAAAGGAGTGGAGGTTTAATTAGGTCGTTCAAAGAAAGCGTTTTTTATCTTTGTGAGATTCACTCTCTGAAAGTTTCATTTTCAAAGAATGAGAACAGTCTGAATTTTACTTCTGAATATCCTGGGCTCAAGTTTGGTTGGATTCAGATTGAATATGTGTTGAAATTTCAAAATTTGTAATTACTTTGTAGTCACAAAAGTCTTCACCATGGAAATATCTGTCATCAATATTGGAAACTCAAAAGGAATTCGACTTCCGAAGATGATCCTGGAAAAGTACAGCATCAGCAATAAAATCGAATTGATCATGGAAAGTGGATATTTTATCCTCAAAGCAAAACCAGAACCTCGTAAAAACTGGGAGGCCTCATTTAAACTGATGCATGAAAACGGAGATGATCAACTTTTGATGGATGATGTATTTGAGGACGAAAATTTTCAGGAATGGAGCCAATAAGCCAATATGATATCGTGCTGGTGAATCTGGATCCCACCATTGGAAGTGAATTGAAAAAGACAAAGCCCTGTATTGTTTTATCTCCAAATGAAATGAACCGATACTTGCAAACCATTGTGATTGCACCTATGACAAGCAGCTCTAAACCTTATCCAACAAGGGTTGAAGTCCAACAAATAAAAACAAAAGGCTGGGTTGTCATTGATCAGATTCGGACAATTGATCGGGCCCGAATCGTAAAGAAATTCGGAACTTTATCAGAATCTGAAATTGAAAAAGTGAAGAGCGTGATTCAGGAGACGTTTGTTGACTGATCTGCATTTCACAGCCAACAGAATATTCCGGTTTATTTGCACCCCATCTTTCTTCGAATTGGAATTCCAACCTCTCTCGCCAAAGCATCTGGCTTTCAGCAAAAATCTGTCAGCAGCCGATCGGCAGAAACTGCCTTTCCGGAAACCGGTTTTCCCGGAGGTTGACAATGCCCGACTGGTGGAACAATCGCAGCTATATGGTTTGGCAAAAGAGAAACTACCGACCTGGTGGGAGAGGGCCGACCTGATTTTTCCGGACCGTGTCGCTCTGGAGCAATGCAGCTCTGAACTCGTGGCCCGTTGGAAATGCCGACTGATCGAACCCGAAATCGAACACCTCATCGACGTCTGTGCCGGACTTGGTGTCGATTCCTTTTTTCTGGGTACGAATGCCCGCAAACTCACGGCCTTTGAATCGGATCCAAACCGTGCCCGGTTTTTGCATCACAATCTCGAGAGACTCCGTCCGGAAGGTGTGGTTTTAAAACCGGAACCATTTGAAGTTTCTTCTCTGGAACACATCAATTTTAATGAGGAACATGTTTTGGTTTACGCCGATCCCGATCGTCGTTCAGCGGAAGGGCAACGACTTTCTTCCTGGAAAGATACCCGTCCTTCGGTGCAGGAACTGCATTCGTTTTTACGGATCCGTCCTTCTGTTTTGCTGGTGAAACTTTCGCCGATGGACGACCCGGATGAGATTCTGGAAGCCTTGCCCGGAGCGGATTCCGTCTGGATTGTGTCGGTTTCCAATGAAGTGAAGGAGGTACTGATCCGGTGGGATTTCCGGAAAGAAAATGTGCTGCCAGTTTTTCGTGTGGTGGACATCAATAAGAAAGGACAGTACGCCGAAATAGAAATTCCGCAGGAACAAGTGGATTCTCCCGCAATCGGAAGTCCGTCACCCAATCAGTATTTGCTGGATCCCTGGGCCGGAATCCGGAAAGGGAAAAGTGCCATGTTACTTGCATCAGCGGAAAAATGGACCCTGCTTTCAAAAGAAGCCCGCTTGTTTGCCAGTCTGGAAGAACCGTTGGATTTTCCGGGACGAGTTTTTCAGGTGGAAAGCGTGTTTGATTCTCTGGCAGAATTTTCGCGGCAGTTCAAAAGCAAAGGACTGCATGTGGTGTCCCGCAATTTCCCGCAATCAGCCGACGATATGCGGAAGAAATACAAATGGGGAGAAAGCGGCGATCAGTTTCTTTTCTGTTTTGAAAATTCATCCGGTCGAAAATCCATTGTTCTCACCCACAGGCTGGAAAACCGAAACAGTCCGGATTTCCGGAAACAAATTTGAAATTGATCGGGCAACTGTTTGTTCCTGAATCTTCTTTTTCTACTTTTGCAATCCGTTTTTCGAAGCAATTCGCGAAACCGGGCTTGTAGCTCAGCTGGTTAGAGCACCTGACTCATAATCAGGGGGTCCATGGTTCAAGCCCATGCGGGCCCACAAACAAACGTTTGTCAGAATCCTCTGGATACGTCCAGGGGATTTTTAGTTTTAACGATGCGCAATAAAATTGTTCTCTTCGGACCGGGTCCATACTTTAAAGGTGGCCTCGCCAACTACAACATTTCCCTTGCCAGAGCGATGGACGCTCTGGGTTGCTGGGATGTTCACCTTGTTTCCTGGACGCAGCAATACCCGGCTTTGATCCCAAGGGATTTTGCCGATAAGGTTTCCAAAGAAGATAAAATGGCCGGCACCTCGGTTCAGGTTCATTACATTACTGATTACAACAAGCCTTCCACCTGGTCTAGTACAGCCGAACTCATTCGTGAAATCGGCCCGAAGTGTGTTGTCATTCAATGGTCGATTGCCTTACAGGGTTTGCCATTGGGTTTTCTGGTAAAGAAACTCCGGAAGGAAACGGACATTGAGGTTTTGTTTGATCTCCACTTTGTAATCCAGAAAGAGCAGAGTTTCATCGACCGGTTTTTTACCCGTTTTGCGCTTCAGCATGCGTCTGGATTTGTGGTGCACGCTTCCAAAACAATCCGCGAACTGGAAGAAGTCTTTCCGGGCCAGCGATACATTGTAAACGAAACCGGCAATCGCTTTCACAACCATAAAAAAGAAGACGGACTGCCGGTGGTGAAGCTTTTTCATCCGGTGTACGACATGTTCAAGCCGGATCCCAATTTTGATATCGAGGCTGAAAAGAAAAGGCTGGGTCTGAAAAAGCACGTTTTCCTGTTCTTTGGCTTTATCCGGAAATACAAAGGCCTGCATTATTGCCTTGAGTCGTTTGCCAAATTGGCCAAAGAGCGTGACGATGTTTCGTTGCTGATTGTGGGTGAATCGTTCTGGAAGACTTTGGACGAGACAAAATGGATCAACAAATTCAAGAAAACAGCTTTCAAAATTGCCCGAAGTATTTTGTCGAAATCGGGTGATGATGAATCGGATTATAATCCATTGGGTCTGATTGAAACGTTGGGGCTGAAAGATAAAGTGGCTGTCGTTAATGACTTTGTTCCGAATGAAGAAGTCTACCGCTATTTCCAGGTTTCCGACTGCATTCTGTTGTTTTATGAATACGCGACTCCGTCAGGCGTGGAGTCGATGGCCTATAATTTCAACAAACCCATTCTGGCGAGTCGGGTGGGGCATTTTCCTGAAACCATCATCGATGGCGAAAACGGTTATCTGGCCAACGACGGCGATGTGGCACACATGGCAGAAATGATGAAAACCTTTCTGAAGTCACCTGTTCCGGAAGAAAATATGAAGTCAATGGCGCTCAAGTTCAGCTGGAAGATTTATGCGGAAGCTATTTCCAAACCCTGGTTGTAGTTAGTCATTCGCAAACCAGCCACTTGATTTTTTGATGACGCGGTTGACTGGATTGCCTTTCAGGTAGACCGTCCTCTGGCTTTCGTGGTTTCCTTTTACAGAATCCCGCACCGAAATCCAGGCATCGTTCTCGCCTTTCATGGTGAGGATGAGTTGATTCACAACCATGTTTTCTGCCTTCAATTTGCCATATCGCTGAATGGAATACACCGCTTTATCGGTTTCACCCGCCACCTGGCAATCGTTTGGACTGTCGAAATCGAGATAAAATTCGCCCACTTTTACATTCAAATTCACTAATCCTGCACCGTAATCCTGTATTGTCAGGGGTGTTGTTTTGAGTGAATCTTCGGTGGTGAAGGTTCCAAATCCTTTCAGCGTAATCAGATACGGTGCTTTTGAATACACGTCGATCCGCATGGGATTGTCGTAAGACCGAACCCAGTTGCAGCGATTTTCATTTTTGAGAATGAGCGTTTTGCCTTCCACCTCCGTTTTTACTTTCTTCAAGAGATGCCGTCCGCAGCGAACAACCACCAGATTTTCACTGGAGTCGTGCCAGATCACATCTATATCCGAATCCACTAACAGATTGTCGAATTGCCCGATTATTCGTTTCTCCTCACGGACGGGCCCGGTTGAGTTGACACAGTCCAGCAAAGTATCCGGTTTGCAGGCAAAGGCAAACAACAGACAGCCAATATGGAAGAAACGGAATTTCATTTTAAAGCTGATATCCTATGTTTAGTTCCAGACATTCGGCTTTGCCCAGATGCGTTTTCAGCATGATGCCAGTGAATGCTCCCGGCCAAAGTTGATAGTGCAGTCCATATCGCTGGTACATTCCCGGATGCAACTGGTGTTTTTTATATATGTACACACCCAGTTCGGTAATCATCGATAGTTTCTGAGAAATGAGCAGTTCGTGTCCGAATGGAATTCCCAGTACGGCAGCCTGAGTTCCCAGTTGTGGTTGTTCTTTTATTTCAGCGGCCACCGATTGGTTTTTCATCCAGTCGAGTCCTGTCTGCAGGCGGGACAGTTTCCCGACCCGATAACGAACCCTTCCCTGAATCTGGTACACGGCATATTTGGGTCCACCAACCGGGAATTTCTCCACCACACTAAACGACGACGCGATCGAAAAGGAGAGTGAATCGGAGGGGAGTTTGGGAGGATGTTTGTATGCATACTCGTGGCCTTGTTCTCCAAAGCAATATCCAGCGGAAACAAAGAAATTGTTGATCCCGGAATTGGGTTGCGAGAAAGCACCATTGCTGAAGTGTGTGAGTCCAACCCCCAATCGTAGGAAAGGGTATTTTGCTCTTGAAAAGTTTGATCTGTAACAAAACGTGCGTGAAATCTGGCAATGCATTACCATAGCAAACCTGGAGCCCAGCATGAGGTTGGTTGAGTTGGACTGGAGATCGAAAGGATGCGTGTTATAAACGACACCCGTGCCGATCCGAAACGACGTGTTTTTTCGTAACCATGGTTCCAGAAAGGTGATGGCAGCAATCGATTTTCCCAGAACCTTAGATCGGTAATCGATGTAGGTGATGTTCACGCCAGTGGAGGCTGCACGGAAATTTTTGCACCAGAGTTGTTCGAGTTTTCGAAAGTGGATTTCGCCAAATACCTGAACAGGATGCGATTGTGCCAGATGATAAACGGGTTTGTTGTGTGCCCATATGGCGCCATAATTGATGCCGGCGCAAAAACGGGCAGTTCGTGGATGCCGGGCGGCAAACCAGGGGAAATCGGATTGTTTCGCAGTTTGATTTTGGATGGAATCGTTCTGAGCCTCAGAATTCTGGCTGGTTAGCAAAATCAGAATAAAAAAGGCCAGGATGCGAATGATCATATCAGATTCACCTCCATCTGTAATTCGACTCCAAACTTCATCAAAACATCTTTCTGAATATCCTTCGCCAGCTGATAAATGTCGGATCCTTTGGCACCGCCATAATTCACGAGAACAAGGGCCTGGCGGGCATGAACCCCATAATTGCCGATTGTTTTTCCTTTCCAGCCAGCTTTTTCAATGAGCCAGCCAGCCGGAATTTTCACCAGTCCGTCACCGGCAGGGTAGGAGAGAGCCTCGGGATGGTTTTGTTTGATGGAATCGTAAACAGACACTGACACAACCGGATTTTTGAAAAAACTCCCTGCGTTCCCAATCTCAGCCGGGTCCGGAAGCTTCGACTGCCGGATATGAATGACGGCATCGCTCACATCTTTGGGTGAAGGTTGGAGAATCCCTTTCCCATCGAGCACGGCTTTGATGTCGCCATATTCCATTTTGGCGGAAGGCTGTTTCGACAAACGGAAATCAACCTGCCATATCACGGCTTTGTCTTTTAGTTCCTGTTTAAAAATGCTTTCACGGTACCCAAACCGGCATTCGGCATTAGTGAGGATTTTCATTTCCTTTTTCTCCAGATCATAATAATGTACCTGTTCGATCACCTGTTTCACTTCCACACCATATGCCCCGATGTTTTGCATGGGTGCGGCTCCCACGGAACCCGGAATCAGGGACATATTCTCAATCCCAAACCAGCCATTCTCCAGGCATTGCATCACCAGTTGATGCCAGTTTTCTCCGGCCTGGACTCCAATACGGACGGTATCGCTGGTCTCTTCCAGCAACGCAATTCCATGATTGGCAATTCGAATCACGAGACCTTCAAAATCTTTTGTAGGCAGAAGGTTTGATCCTCCACCCAGTATCAGGAACGGATGGGACGACTCTTTTGCAAAAGTCAGAGCCGATTGTAATTCTGAAATGGAATTTACCTCTGTGAAGTACCGGCAGCGGAAATCGAGTCCGAATGTGTGGAGTTTCCTGAGGTTTTGATTTTCCGAAATTTCCGGGTATTGGTCAATTGCCATGTCCTGTTGTGAAAAGGTTCCGTCCGTTTACAGGCTGCAAAGAAAGGAATGCAACGGTAATTTCTGGTGATGGGTGTGTCAGGATTTCAGTCGGGAAGGTTTGGGTGCGGTTGCTTCCCGCCACAACTGATCCACCGATTCCTTCCATTGAATAACGGGTTCCAGTGAATAGGATACATTATGTCGGATGCAATCGCTGAGCATTTCCACCACACTTTCGTCCTGGTAAAATTGGAATGAATCCCAAACCGGGAAAACATTGAGCTGCATCCCGGCGATGTGCACCGATCCTGTTTCGGATGGCACAAAAACAAGATCATGCGAGTCCAGGTGACTTATATAGTTCTTGATTTTTTTTGCTGATGTAAACGCAGCTGCTGAATCCACAAAGAGTACCTGCTGGTATCCTTTTTCGAAACAGAGTTCAAATACATTTCGAATCCGGTCTTCGAGAAAATGCCCGACCTGGATAAATCGTCTGTAATGCGAAGGGAAGTAATCGCCAGTATTTGCCATAGAGGGATGAAACACGGCCACTTCAGTTTCCGGAATGTCGGCCAGCAGATTCTCCCATTTCGCTGCAATGAAACGGGCACAGCCAGCGCCTGATTCTGTATCATCGAAACCCTCATTCTGGATCAGAGTGTCCCAGGTGTTTGAAAATAAAGCAATTAACGTTTTCATGAAACTCAGTGTCTGAAGGCTCTAAAAGTAATATTGTTTTTTGTGATAGGTGTTTTGATTTCATGAGCATTCCTTTTATCCTCTGATATTCAGGCGAAAAGGCAGGTAAATGGGTTTGGATTTGCTATTTTGTTTAACCTTGTTTAATAAAATGTTCAACAAAATTTGTTCGTTTTGTTTAACCTATTCTATCTTTGCATTAAACAAAATCGAACAGGATATGACCGCTCTCGAATTCAGTTACGCCATTACTCAATCGACCAAAGCCCTCAAACCATTTGCATTGCGGCTCACCCGTGATATGGACGATGCGGCTGATTTATTGCAGGACACGGTGTTGAAGGCTTTTGTTCACAAAGACAAATTTTCTGAAGGAACTAACCTGAAAGCCTGGATGTATACCATCATGAAGAATACCTTTATTACCAACTATCAGAAGTTGGTGAAAAGGAGGACCTTCATCGATACAACGGAAAACCTGCATTTCATTAACTCTACCCAATTCACGACCCGAAACGACGGTGAGCAAAAGTTTACAATGGATGACATTCAAAAAGCTTTGTCTACGTTAGAAAATTCGTTTCGTGAACCATTTATGATGTATTTTCACGGTTACAAATACCATGAAATTTCAGACAAGCTTTCGATCCCGATTGGAACAGTGAAAAACAGGATTCACCTTGCCAGGAAGGAGCTGAAAGATGTCCTTAAAATGTACCAGAACTAAATGACCGATACGCAGAAAAATCCCTTCCCATCGAAATCCGTACTAATTATTGGCAGTGGATTTTCTGCATTGTCGGCTTCCTGTTTTCTGGCGAAAGCTGGTTGGAATGTAAAAGTCATTGAGAAACATGACCAGCCAGGAGGTAGAGCGAGAACGTTTGAGAAAGAAGGATTTACATTTGACATGGGCCCAAGTTGGTACTGGATGCCCGACGTTTTTGAACGATTTTTTGAGATTTTCGGACATTCGGTATCCGACTTTTATTCTTTGACACGATTGGATCCTTCCTATCGTGTTTTTTTTGAAGGGGGAGAATATTATGATGTGCCGGCCGATTGGAAGCAACTGGCTGCTGAATTTGAAAAATGGGAACCCGGAGCCGCACGAAATCTGGAACGGTTTCTTCATGAAGCAGAAATCAAATACAGAGAAGGGATCGGCAACCTGGTTTTCAAACCCAGTAAGTCGATTTTGGAGTTTGCCAATTTCACCACACTGAAAGGGCTTCTTCAACTGGATCTCCTTTCTGATTTCAAAAAACATGTAAGCCGCTTTTTCAGGCATCCCCGGATCCTGAAAATCCTTGAGTTTCCAGTCTTGTTTCTTGGTGCTACGCCTGAAAAAACGCCGGCCTTATACAGCCTTATGAATTTTGCCGACATCAAGCTAGGAACCTGGTATCCAATGCATGGTATGACGCAAATTGTAAAAGGTATGGTTTCAGTTGCCGAAAAACTCGGAGTTGAATTCATTTACAATGAAGAAGTCAAGCGGATTGAAGTAGGATCAAACGGGAAAGCACAAACAGTGGTAACCCGTTCGAAGACGTTCAATGCAACCGTCGTTCTTGCCAATGCCGATTATGCCCATGTAGAAACCGCTCTGCTCGAACCTCAATGGCGTTCGTATTCCGAATCCTACTGGAACAGCCGGGTTCTTGCTCCTTCATCTATATTATTTTATTGTGGATTTGGCGAACGGGTTCAAAATCTCAAACACCATAATCTGTTTTTTGATGAGGATTTTTCGGTTCATGCCAGAAAAATTTACGATGAACCAGGTTGGCCGGAGAAGCCATTATTTTATTTATCAGCTCCGTCTATTACAGACAATTCCATTTCACCAGAGGGAAAAGAGAATTTGTTTTTTCTGATCCCAACTGCCCCTGGGGTTTTGGAAGACGATGCCCGACTTGAACATTATTTTCAGTTTATTGCGGAAAAAACCGAACGATTTACTGGTAACCCAATCCGTGAAAAGCTGATGTTTAAAGTTCCATACGGCGCACGCAATTTCATTTCCGATTACCATTCGCTGAAAGGAAATGCCTATGGACTGGCCAATACGCTTATGCAGACCGCCATCCTCAAGCCATCGATCCGAAGTAAAAAAGTATCCAATCTTTATTTTACGGGTCAGCTTACAGTGCCGGGTCCGGGAGTCCCACCGAGTCTGATTTCCGGTGAAGTAGTGGCCAAAGAGATTCTGAAAGATTTTTCCAGATGAAAGATTTATATACCCAAACCAGCATTGAGTGTAGTGCCCTGATTACCAAGAGGTACAGTACATCTTTTTCATTGGGAATCCGCTTGTTGGGAAAAGAAATCCGAAACGACATTTTCTCCATTTATGGCTTTGTGCGACTGGCAGACGAGATCGTGGATACCTATCAGGATAAAAATCCGGTCGAAGAACTCCGACTTTTGAAAGAGGAAACGTTCAGGGCCATTCAAAATGGAATCTCTTTTAATCCTGTCCTTCATGCATTTCAGGATACAGTCAACACGTTTAAGATCAGCCACGATTATATAGATGCCTTCCTTTATTCCATGGAATTGGATCTGACCGATCAGACATATGACCAGGAATTGTACGAAAAGTACATTTATGGTTCGGCTGAAGTGGTGGGCCTGATGTGTCTGAAAGTTTTTTGTCAGGACAACGATGCCCTTTTTAATGAACTTGTAGAGCCAGCACGAAAACTTGGATCTGCCTTTCAAAAGGTCAATTTCCTTCGGGATATCCGGAGCGATCTGATGGATAGAAAAAGAGTTTATTTTCCGGGACTCGACATCAAACGGTTTTCTGAATCCGATAAAAGAAACATAGAGAAAGAGATCGAAGATGAATTCAGAGAAGCACAAAAAGGCATTGTTCGCCTGCCTTCCAATTCCAGGAATGGTGTGCAGCTGGCCTTGAATTACTACAGAGGACTCCTTCATAAGATTGTGAAAAGTCAGCCTTCAGAATTACTCACCAAACGAATCAGAATCACAAATTTCCATAAACTGGTTCTTCTAATCCGGAATATTCTTCAGTTCAACTCTTATTCCTACCGTAATGCTTAAGACGATCACCGCTCAAAACAGCATCAATCCGTCAGAATCAAAGCGGACGGTAAGTGATACAATTGAACAGTCCTTCATCAATTCACGCCTTGGTCTCTCAGTTTCGATTGACCACGGTTCCGGCTTTTGCTTTGGCGTTGTGTACGCCATCGAAATGGCAGAGGAAATTCTGGAAGAAGAGGGAATTCTTTACTGCCTTGGCGATATTGTCCACAATGACGAGGAAGTACTTCGACTGGAACGTAAGGGCCTTCAGATCATTGATCACGAACAGCTCGCTAATCTGAAGGATACCAAAGTTCTGATCCGGGCTCACGGAGAGCCTCCTTCCACGTACAAGATTGCGCTGGAAAATAATATTTCACTCATCGATGCTTCGTGTCCGGTGGTTCTAAAGCTTCAAAACCGCATTAAGAATACCTTTGAGAAGCAGGAAGATGTGTTCATCTATGGAAAGCATGGCCATGCAGAAGTGCTTGGACTATTGGGCCAAACAAACGGGAAAGCCACTGTATTTCAATCGATTGAAGAGCTTGATCTGGCAACCATGCCGAGGAAGATTTCATTGTACAGCCAGACAACCAAAAGCACAGAGAGTTTCTATAAAATCCATAAACATCTCACCGATAATGGAATTGAAGTTGACCTCAATGACACCATTTGCCGGCAGGTATCCAACCGGGATATTGAGCTACGAAAGTTTGCCCGGCAATATGATATCATACTTTTTGTAAGTGGATTGAAAAGCAGCAATGGAAAGGTCTTATATCAGGTTTGTAAAGATTCCAATCCGGATACCTATTTTGTGAGCAGTGCATCAGACCTTGACGCCTCGTGGTTCCGGCATGGAGCAACGGTTGGAATCTGTGGAGCAACCTCTACACCTCTTTGGTTGATGGAAGTAGTTAGGGATGCAGTTTTGGCATTGTGATAAGTTTGAGCCACCTATGAAATTCAGTTTTCTCCTTTTGCTAATCTGCTCTCTCATCACCATCGGCACATTTCTGTTTTGGGAATTTGTGGCCTGGTGGACACACAAGTATGTAATGCACGGCTTTTTGTGGAGTTGGCATAAGTCTCACCACACCCGTCATAATCATGTTCTTGAAAAAAACGACCTTTTCGGGCTTGTATTCAGCATTCCTTCCATTGGACTGTTTATGTGGGGAATTCACTATGGGAACCCATATATCTTTTCATTGGCTCTGGGAATTCTTTTGTATGGGATTTTCTATCTGGTTTTTCATGATTTTGTTGTTCATCAACGAATCAAATGGAGACCGAAAAAACGTACTACTTATTTGAACCGGATGATCAATGCCCATTATGTTCACCACAGCCGGCACTCCAAAGAATCTTGTGAAGCATTTGGTTTTCTCATTGTTCCGCAGAAATATGAAAACCGGAATCTCACCATCCGGACAAAAAGGGAAAGCACACAATAAGGACGGAATCGTTACTCCATAGTCACCGGTTTTTTCCTTCATAAATTCCTTTCTTCATGAATCAAAGGGAGATTTTGTCCATTTTTGCAACCTCGTATTTCTATTCTTTTTTATTCACAGACCATGTTCAGGATGACCCCCATTGTGAAGAATCTTTTGATTATCAACGTGGTGATGTTCGTCATTCCATTCTTCATTCTACCAATCATTCACAGTTCCGGATTGTTAGCCGAAATCGCAATCCGGCAGTTTGATCAGTATTTCGGGCTTCATTTTTTTCTTTCTGACCGGTTCATTCCCACCCAGATTCTCACGTATGCATTTCTTCATCAGGATTTCAATCACCTGCTGTACAATATGATCGGACTGGTGATGATCGGGCCTTTGTTAGAATCGGTACTGGGCCCTAAGAAATTCCTGTGGTATTATCTTGGGACTGGGATCGGAGCCGGCATCATATTCAGTCTGGTTCAGGCAATTGACATCGTTCCTTTTGTAAGCCATGCCAGGGCAATGCTTGATCACGGTTTCGATCCGGCTGATCTGAGGCTTTTGTATCATGAATTTGATGCAAACGGAACGCAGTTTTTATCGGTACTGGATGATTTTGAAAATTTTCCAAATGAGGAATTCACCCGACAAAGAGCAACGGATCTAGTTCGTTCGCTGATGAAGGCAAAAACAGAACAGCATTTGCTGATGGGAGCTTCCGGTTCTGTTTTCGGGTTGTTGTTTGGTTTGACATATATGTATCCAAACAGGGAAGTCACCTTGTTTTTTATTCCGATTCCCATTCGCCTTGTTGTAATCGTTGGTATATTTGTGGCTATCGAAATCTATTCCGGATTCCGCAACTCTGCCAATGATCACGTGTCGCATGCCACGCACATCGGAGGTGTTTTGATTGGATTCCTGATTATGCGATTCTGGAAAATCAAATCACGCTACTACTAAAAACCATGTTGAAGGAAATTTCAAACGAAATTCGTTCTGCTTTTCAAAGCAACCGGAATGGCGTCATTCAGCTTCTGGTTGTCAACATTGCGGTGTTTTTGGTGATAGGATTTATTAACGTAGTCGGATATTTCTCTGGGTCGCAATCGGTTCAGAATTTTCTCGTCGAGAATCTGGAGTTGTCCTCCGACCCTGTACGGTTTTTATTTCATCCCTGGACGCTCCTCACGTACGCCTTTCTGCACCAGAACCTTATGCACCTTCTGTTCAACATGATAGGCTTGTATACCTTTGGTAGGATTCTTCAGGATTTTCTTGGGCCAAGGAAGATTCTCTTTTTTTATCTCTATGGGGCGCTGGCTGGCGGACTTCTCTTTTTGTTGATTTTCAATCTGAAGCCGGAATTCCGTAATCTCCTTGGTGCTTCAGGAGCTGTGTATGGAATCATTTGCGGTGCGGCTTTTCTGGTGCCGAATTATACATTGTACCTGTTCATTTTCGGCCCTGTCCGTCTGAAATACATCGCCATTGCATTCGTTCTGATTTCATTTGTTCAGATTCCGGACGGAAACGCGGGAGGAAACATAGCTCATCTTGGAGGTGCTTTGGGTGGAATTCTCTATTTGCGATACCTTCAGGGAGGATTTCGATTCCGGTCTTTGGCGATTCAGAATCCGGAGAAGAAGGGTAAGGTAGTAAAAATGGATACCGGAAAAAGGCAGGTTTCCAATGAAGAAGAACTGGATTATCTCCTCGATAAAATTTCGGAAAAAGGCATTAACAGTTTAACCAAAGATGAACGAAACCGGCTTGAAATACTGAGCAAACCCGGTTCAAACACCTGATATATGAACAGCATCGTCCTCACACACCATTCCGATTATTCGCTGATCACCATTAACCGACCTCAGGCGCTTAATGCGTTGAATGCCGAAGTTTTTTCCGAACTGGATTCCGTCTTTTCTGGCCCACTTCCGGAAACCAGCCGGCTTCTGGTCATTACGGGTTCCGGAGAAAAGGCATTTGCTGCCGGGGCAGACATTACCGAGTTTTCTGATCTTTCCGGACCAGCTGCCCGTGAATTGAGTCGACGGGGTCAAATCATCTTTGACAAACTCAGCACACTTTCCATTCCCACACTTGCGTTGGTTCATGGTTATGCCTTAGGTGGCGGACTGGAACTCGCACTGGCGTGTCAGATTCGTGTGGTGACAAAAAAGGCAGTAATGGGTTTGCCGGAATTAAATCTGGCATTGATTCCGGGTTATGGAGGAACCCAGCGGATGGCAAGTCTGATCGGAAAGGGAAAGGCTATTTATTATACCCTCACATCAGAGAACATGGACGCAGAAACAGCTGTTCAGGCTGGTCTTGCAGATTTTGTGGTGGAAGATCAGGATGCTGGGGTCGCTTTCATTGAGAAATTTGCAAAGAAGCTGTCTTTTAAATCAGCCGTTTCTATTGGTCTTGCACTTTCGGCCATCGAACAATCCGGAACTGCCGGAGGGTTTGAAAAGGAATCAGATAATTTTCAGAAAGCGTTCGAAACCGAAGATATGAAAGAAGGAGTCGGTGCTTTTCTGGAAAAAAGAAAGCCCGTTTTTAAGCATCGGTAACCCGATTCAGAAACAAAATATGCCAGGCTTCAGTTTGGCATGGTATTCGTCAGAAACATTTTTTTTAAAATAATATGTCAGTTATAAAAGCCACCGATGCAGACTTTGAATCTGCGCTACGTAGCCATTCTAAAACCGTCGTGAAATATTTTGCCGACTGGTGCGGAAGCTGCAAATTGATTGCCCCAAAATTCCGTCGTTTTTCCGATGATGAGCGCTTTGCAGGTGTTCAGTTTCTGGAAGTAAATGCCGAGGAAAATGAGCTTGCCCGGAAATTAGCCGGTGTGAACAATCTTCCGTTTTTTGCTGTGTTCAAAGGAGATCAGCTGGTAGAGGGTGCTGCGACCAACAAGGAAGAGGCCATCATTTCCATGATCGAAAACCTGAACTGATCCCATGAAAATTCCTGTGATAAAAAAACTGGTTGAGTCATTCAATCAGGAACAATTGGTTGCGGCCGAAGAAGCCATTCTCAATGAAACCTCACCCGAAATAGAAGTTGAAGGTTCCGACGAAGGTGAGAAATTGACCCACGTGATGGCCGCTCAGTTTATTCTGTCTGAAATGGCTTCCCAAGGAATCGAATTTACTGCGGCATTACGTTTGTATACAGCCAAAGTTCGCAGCTCCATTTCCTGATTTTAATATGAGCAAAAAAGGAAAAGTGCTTGTCGCCATGAGTGGTGGCATCGATAGTTCATTGGCAGCCTTGCTTCTTCATGAAGAAGGATACGAGGTGATTGGGATGACCATGAAAACCTGGGATTACACTGGTTCTGGTAGTTCTAAAAAGGAAACCGGCTGCTGTTCACTCGATAGCATCAATGATGCCCGGAACATTGCCGTGTCTTTGGGTTTTCCGCATTACATCCTCGACATTCGGAATGAGTTTGGTGATTATGTAATCGATCATTTTACCAATGAGTATCTGGATGGCCGTACGCCGAATCCATGCGTTTTGTGCAATACCCATATTAAATGGGATGCGCTCCTCCGCAGGGCCGACATGCTGGGCTGCGATTTTATCGCGACCGGCCATTATGCCACGCTGAAACAGGAAAACGGACGGTACTTTATTTCCAAGGGCCTCGACAAATCGAAAGATCAGTCCTATGCATTGTGGGGTGTGAGTCAGGAAAGTCTGGCCCGAACGATTCTTCCTCTAAGCCATCTCACCAAAAAAGAGATTTATGAAATGGCGGCACAAAGAGGTTTTGTGGATCTGGTTAACAAGTCGGAGAGTTACGAGATCTGTTTTGTGCCGGATAACGATTACCGTGGATTTCTTAGGCACAGAGTTCCGGGTTTGAGTGAGAAAGTAGCGGGTGGGGAATTTGTCAATGAACAAGGAGATGTGTTAGGGCACCATGAAGGTTATCCTTTCTACACCATTGGACAAAGAAAGGGACTCGGCCTGGCGATGGGCTATCCCGTATTTGTAACTGGAATTGACAAAGAAAACAACCGCGTCATCCTCGGACGGGACTCCGAACTGATGAAGAACGCCATGACTGTGGATCAACTCCGGTTGATGAAATACGAAAATCTGGGCAACAGAACGATTGAAACCGTCACCAAAGTTCGGTATAAGGATGAAGGTACTCCGGCTTCCATTCAGCAGATTGGAGATGAAATGCACGTTCGTTTTAACGAATGGGTTTCCGCCATTGCGCCTGGTCAGGCGGCAGTGTTTTACGAAGGAGACGATGTTGTTGGTGGTGGCTGGATCCGAAGTGGTTATCGGATCTGACACGAATTATTCGTCCTTATCACCTCCTCTTCCACGACCACCGCGTCCACCCTTTAATCGTTTGATCAGCAGGCGGGTAAATTCCTTTTCCGAACGGTAATATTCAGCCAGTTGTTTGGCAGAGATTACTTTCAGGAACTTTTCTGAATACAGTTTTTCCAGATCGAGCTCTTCCTGGCGAAGTGCGAAAAGTTTCTTTATATCTGTTTTCAGACGTTCCTCGTTGGCGTCAAAAAGGATATTATCCAACTGAAGCTGACGGATTTGCTTTCTGATTTTCTTACGTGCGGCTTCAAATTCGTTATACAAAGGCCAGAACTGTTGTGCCTGAGCTGTAGTCAGTGCCAGTTTGCTTGTAATGTAGGCCACTTTTGCTGCCTGAACTCTTTCGCCACCGCCCCGTTCTTCAGGATCATCAGGTCCTGGTTGCGCAATTGCTGGGAGTACAGACAAAAACAGTAAAAAGGCAGTTAAAAAAGTAGGGATAATTCGTTTCATTTTAATTGATGTCAAAGTTGTCGGTAAAGTCATTCGGTTGGATATCGTCCAGTGCTTCTTCAATATCGGTATCATTCATTTTCGGTAGGGGCAAAGGTAAGTCCTGGTCCTGTAATGATTTGGATGCCAGTTTTTCGGTGTATTCCTGCACATCCCGGTTCTGGTAATCAACAAATGCGATCAAATCTTCCTGCGGGATTTTTTCCAGTTGTGCCTTCCAGTTTTCTGTCTCCAGTTTTGGTGTGATGACCCACCATCCGGCAAAAATAAGAAGAAGCAATGTAGCGGCTGCGGAAGCAAGTTTAAACCGGAAAGAAGGGATGAGAAGTGGAAGAGATGGCGATTTGACTTTCTGTCGGACCTGATCTTCCATTTTTAGCCAGTATCCATCCGGAACAGGAAACATAGATTCCACATTTCTTGAACCGGGAATGGACCAGTTATCCGTTTCCACCGTCTTTTTTAGAATCTGGTGGAATTGCTGGTCGAAGAAATTCTCCGGTACCGGTCTGTTGGATGCATTATTTTCGGGTGTCTCTTTCATAACTAAAATCGTTCTTCTAACGTTACGGCTGCCTGAATTTTTTGAACGGCATGATGGTACGATGCTTTTAATGCACCGGCAGAAGTTCCGAGAATTTCCGACATTTCTTCATATGTGATTTCCTCAAAGTATTTCATGTTGAATACCAGTCTTTGTTTTTCGGGCAACTTTAAAATGGCGAGTTGCAGTTTCTTCTGAATTTCGTCACCTGTGAAGTGATTGCCTTCGTTGATTTTGTGCGACAATTCCCCTTCCACATCGTGAATCGGAATAAAGAACCGGCGCTTTTTCTTTCGTAAAAACGCCAGACATTCGTTGGTTGCAATCCGGTAAATCCATGTAAACAACCCCGATTCCTGGCGAAATTCTTCCAGATGATACCACACCCGAACAAAAACTTCCTGCGATACATCGTTGGCATCATCATGGTCGATTACCATTTTCCGGATCAGCCAGTATACCCGCTTCTGATACTTCCGGATCAATAGATTAAAGGCCTTGTTTTTTGTGGCCTCATTCCGGAAGTTTTCGAGTATTTCCTTGTCGTCGCTGTGCACCCGTTTTCGTTGAACTGTTTGCCTTGGAGACCAGAATACCTGAAGGGTTTAAACCGATTCCGTAAATAATTCAAATGGGATTTCAGCCACCACAAAAGTACTACCTCCTATGAAGATAAAATCTTCTTTATCAGCTACTTTCCAGACATGTTCCAATGCATCTTGTACGCTTGTTTTTTCGATCGCATCAAAACCCAGAAATGTAAAAAGTTCCTTCATTTCACCGGAAGGCAAAGCACGAAGAAGATGAGGTTGGGTGGCAATAACGGAGGCGTTGGTGGGGAGTAGTTGCAGGATTTCGTGGTGGTCTTTGTCGTTCACCATTCCCCAGATCAGCCAGAGTTTGCGGTAAGTGTAGGTTTGAATTTGTTCAACAACCTCACGGACACCATCCACATTGTGTCCTGTATCACACACAATCATAGGTTGTTGCTGAAGGACTTGCCAGCGTCCTCTCAGTCCCGTATTTTTTTGAACAGCTGATAGCCCTCTTTGTATGGACAATTGAGATATTTTCAATCCGGCATTTCTG
The DNA here is from genome assembly GCA_945883425.1 of Spirosoma fluviale. GTDB lineage: Bacteria > Bacteroidota > Bacteroidia > Cytophagales > Flexibacteraceae > CAMDMI01. Next base: position 35,839 of record CAMCXM010000005.1, on the reverse strand, counting down.
AGTTCATTTACGGCAACCAGAATTCCTTTGATGTTTTTCAACTGGTATTGTCCCAGAAGTGACAAGTTCCATTCCTGTTCCCCTGGATTCCCTTTTTGAGTTGTTCGGATTTCACGGGTTCCGTCCTTAATACCAAGGTCAGAAACATGAATCTGGTCATCGCCAAACAATATGCTGGACCCACATTCTTCGGCCTTCCTTTCAAAAACCTTTTCTGTTTCTGGTTGCCGTTCGCTAATCACCACCGGTACACCTGTTTTGATAATTCCGGCTTTCTCAACCGCAATTTCCGGCAACGTGTTTCCAAGGAATTTCTGATGATCGTATCCAATATTGGTAATAACGGAAAGGAGAGGAGTGATGATGTTGGTGCTGTCGAGCCGGCCGCCCATTCCCACTTCGATCACCGCGATTTCGACTTTTTCAATTGAAAAGTAATGAAAACAGAGTGCGACAGTAAGTTCGAAAAACGACGGTTCAATTGTATCAATTAGTGGTATCCAACTTTCAATGGTGTCGACAACAAATTCTTTGGGAATGAAAACGCCGTTGATTTGAATTCTCTCTCTGAAATCGACCAGGTGAGGAGAAGTGTATAACCCAGTTTTGTAACCTTGTTCCTGAAGAATAGAAGCCAGGGAATGGCTTGTGCTTCCCTTACCATTGGTTCCGCCTACGTGAATTGTCCGCAATTGGTGATGTGGATTTCCAATGGCTTCACAAAAAGCAAGTATGTTTTCCAGGCCGGGTTTGTAGGCTGCGGCTCCGTCCCTTTGGAAAACCGGCAGGCGGGAAAAGAGGAATTCTACGGTTTCGTCGTAGGTCCTTTTCACAAAAAATTAACGGGATGTAATGATGAATGTAATTCGTCCGGTTGCGCCTTCACCGGAATTGCCTCCACTGGTACGGGAGAAAGAAAGACTCTCGACTTCCTTCTTGTATTTTTTAACCAATGCCGGGCTCACATTGTTCTCCTGAACGGTCACTGCAATGATGTTTCCTTCTTCATCTACCTTGATCTGGAAAACGATTTTTCCTTCTTCGGTTGATTCATCATTGATGGTCGGTTTACTGTCCCATTTCCAGCCAGACATATCAAGACTGGGTCCGCCTTTTCCTTTGCCCGGGTTGCCTTCATAAATTCCTCTGGCGTCTGGATTGCCTCCTTTTACGCCCATGTCACCAACGGTTCCGGGTTTGTTTCCGTTGTTGTTGTTCGAAGGGCTGGATTTTTCACTGGGAAATAAAGACTGAGCAGTTGGTTTAGAGGGGGTAGTTTTGGCAGGAGTGACTTCTGCTTCAACTGCTTTTTTGGGTTTGGCTTCCGGTGCTACGGCGACACTTTCATCGTCTCCGGTGATCACCTTTTCAGGTTCGGCCTGTTCGGGTTCCTGAGTGGTGGTTGTTTCTTCTACCGGATTGGATGGCGTTACTTCTGTTTTTTCAGGAGCTGGATCCGGACCGGGCGGAGTGAAATTTTGCTCTTCACCGAAACCTTGGTCACTGGTTCCAAAATTCACTTCCACGCCATACACATTTTCCATAATTGGCGGATTTTGCTTTTCCCAGGCCATAGCGAAAAAGAAAAGCAAAATCAGGATAACATGAAAAGCAATCGAAACCAGCCAGCCGATGGTGGCATTTTTTCCGTTTTCCGGAGAGTAAATGTTGAGGGAGGTTTGCATGGTGAAACGGCGGTATTACCCGCAGAAAACGTTATTTGTCTTCTAATATTTCAACTTCTACCCGTTTGTTTTTGAAAGCCAGCGGGTGTGTATTCGGATAAAGCATCTGGCTTCCGCCATGGCCTTCAACCTGAATACGGTCGTCGGTAATTCGTTTCGATTCCAGATACCATTTGATGGTCTCCGCCCGTTTCTTCGAAAGTAAACGTGCCGGCCCAAATGTTTCCTTGTTTTTGGCAGTCAATCGGAAAAAGGTTTTATCGCCTTTTTCGAGGTACAGAATTTTACCGAGTTTGCTGGTATTGGTATGTCCGTGAATCCGGATTTTGATTTTGTTGTTTTCAAGCATCAATTCCAGTAACTGATCCAACTCGTACGTAGACTTCGGAAGCATAACGGAAGCATCATCATAAAAGAAAATGTTGTACGCAACCGCCACATCCCCTTTTTCCAGACGGCGAAGCTCGAAGTTGATAACGATGGTATCATCTACAATTTGTACCTGCTGAGCGGTAGAGTCATTGATGATGTTATCCAGGTTCAGGTCAAAGTCTTGTTTCTTGTAACCGAAAATGTCGCAAATAAAGAGCTTCTGTTTTCCACCAGCATTGAACAATGGAACCGCCTGCGTTTTGTTGGCCTGAACATTATAAACAAGGTCCTTTTTTTTCAGGTCCACTACCTGAAGTGTTCCGGCAACGGCTTGCTTGTTCACCCCCGATGTAACATTGCAATACACATAAAATGATTTATCGGCAGGAGCGATCGAGTTTTTCGAATCGACACCGCTGTTAATCTTCGGATTGTTTGTTGGAAAAGCGGGTGTTGGGTTGAAGTTTGGATTGCGGCCCTGAATCTCCGTTACAGGAGTTTCTGTAGCAGGTTTATCAACCGTTTTGGTCGCCATTTCTTTCGCTTTGGCTGCTTGTTTTGCTTTTTCTATTTCTTTATTTTTTGCAATCACATCTGGATGCGTTGTACTTCCAGGTAGGGGAGGAGATGGTTTAACAGGCTTACTGCTGGATACTTTTTTTTGGATTTTATTTTGAGGAAGTTGTCGTCTGATGACTTTCAGTTTTTGACCAACAAATACGTTTGTGTTATCCAGTTTGTTCAGTTTCATTACTTCATCTACCGTCATACCGAAAATGAACGCAATTGAAAACATGGTATCTTTTGGCTTCACGATGTAATAATCTCCATTATCAGCATCCCTGTGCTTTCTTTTTGTATGGGAACCTTTCTTGCGGGAGGTTTTTTTAAGATATGTAAAGGCATCTTTTTCAGCAGTTCCATCGGCTGTTGAGATGACCACATTTCCGGATGCACCAGAACCTACAACTGCTTTTACTTCCGAATCTGAGATGACTTCAAATGAAGATGCTTCTACCCCACCAAATGTAACAGAAGAAGTTCCAGATAAATGTTCACCAGAAATTCGGACAGATTTACCCCTAGAAGCCCTGGAAGGCGAGAAAGAATTGATCACAGGCCCTTGTGCCGATGGGGTTAAAGTGGCTGGGTTGCCATGATCCCGATTTCCTCCTTCACCAGGAGCGCAGGAATGAATCCGTAGTTTATATCCGTTGCCTTTGGCGGTAGTTGTATTTAAAACAACATAATAGGTTTCACCAGTTTGAATCCGGAACGCCCTGGAAAACTGGCTGGTCGAATCACTCGGAACAAAATCAGCAAGCCTGGAATCGCAATAAAGACCAGTAATCGTGTCTCCTGCTTTTGCAATTTTGGCAAAGTTTGAACGGATGGCAGGAATCAAACCTTTTCTAAGATCCGAACCTGTACTGTCTCCAGTGCTTTTAAAAACCACCATGTCGTATTCGGCTGATGGGTCGTTAGGTTCTACCGTTACTGCAATTGATGTATCAGTTTGAGCGGTAAACTTATACCAGTCAGCATTTTCCTCACTGGCAAATAAGTGTTTAACACTGGCAGAATCAGCATTGAAGTCCTGCCTTTGGCCGAAACCAGTGTTGCTGCTGTCAATTGACCATGTGCTGTCGGTAACTGGATTTGGGAGAATAAGCTCTCTTGCCTGCTCTATGTCATTGTTTGTGATGGCTACCTTAGGAGCTTCCTGAGTTTCATGCTTAGGTTCATTGTTGCAGGCAGTTAGGACTGAAAGGCTGGATAAACCTATGAGAAACAGATATTTATTTAAATTCATACGAGGATTTGAAAGGCCTTATAAACAGTAATAGATAAGACTTTGGAAGGGTAAAAATAGAAAGGGTTCTGTAAAAAAAAATCTATTGAAGATTGTTTTCCTGATTTTCAGACCTCAAATTGAAATCAAGAGATGTTATTCCAATATATTTTTTGCTTGCTGATGTCGGCTAAGTGCGACTTAAGTAATTGAAATTGAGGGTTTTCTAAATTCGGATCTTCTTCAATGATGGTTTGTGTTATTTGTTTAATAAATTCTAATAAATCTCCATCTTCAGCAAGGTTCGTAAGCTTGAGATCGGCGATTCCACTCTGCTTGGTTCCCATAATGTCTCCGGGTCCTCTGAGCTTGAGGTCGGTTTCCGCGATTTCAAAACCATTGCTTGTCCTGCACAAGGTTTCAATCCGGATTTTTCCTTCCCGGCTTAATTTCGGACCCGTCATCAAAATGCAATAGCTTTGATATTCCCCTCTGCCAACCCTGCCGCGAAGCTGATGCATCTGTGTGAGTCCGAACCGCTCTGAGTTTTCTATCAACATGATGGATGCGTTGGGTACGTTCACGCCCACTTCAATCACAGTGGTGGCCACCATTATTTTTGTTTCCCCATTAACAAACCTTGCCATCTCGAAATCTTTGTCGGACGGTTTCATTTTTCCATGAACCATGCTCAATGGGTATTCTGGAAACGCCCTGGAGATACTTTCAAATCCTTCCATCAGATTATTTAAATCAAGCGTTTCGGATTCTTCAATCATTGGATACACAATGTATGCCTGGCGACCTTTCTGAATTTCTTCCCGGATGAACTGAAAAACCGGAAGTCTTCTGGACTCGGTCCGATGGACAGTTTGTATTTCCTTCCTTCCGGCTGGTAGTTCATCAATTTTGGAAATATCCAGATCACTGTACAATGCCATAGCCAATGTCCTTGGAATGGGCGTTGCTGTCATCACAAGAATGTGTGGAGGGTGACTATCCGGATTTTTGTTGTGAAGCCTTGCCCGTTGTGCCACACCAAACCGATGTTGTTCATCGATCACCGATAGCCCCAGGTTCTGAAACCGGACTTTGTCCTCGATCACCGCATGTGTGCCTATTAAAATATGCAGCGAGCCATTTTCCAGATTTTCAGCAATTTTCTTTCGCTCAGATGTTTTGGTTGAACCAGTAAGTAAGGCGATTTGAAGTCCTATTGCCTGCGCTAGTTTTTCAATGGAAAAAAAATGCTGGTTGGCCAGGATTTCAGTGGGCGCCATGAGGCAACTCTGGTAACCATTGTCGTGAGCCATCAGCATCGCCATCAGGGCAACAATGGTTTTCCCACTTCCTACATCACCCTGAACAAGACGATTCATTTGTTTTCCTGAAACCAAATCCGATCGGATTTCCTTCAGTACCCTTTTTTGGGCGTTGGTTAAGGCAAATGGAAGGACGGATTCGTAAAACTGATTGAAAACCTGAAGTTTAGGCATGTAATGGCCCACGCTCACTTCATGATTTAACTTTTTCTTCCTCAACATAAAAAACTGAAGAGGGAAAAGTTCTTCCATTTTCAATCGGTTCTGCGATTGCGCCAGAAGTGATGCTGATGTCGGTTTGTGAATCTCTTTGATCGCAATTGGAAGTGGAATCATTGTCCACGCTTTGATTTTCAGATCTGGAAATGGCTCGATGATTTCTTTTGAGAAAGCGGTAATGTTCCATTCAATAATCCGTGAGAGTCCTTTGCTGTCAAGACCAAAACGCTTCAGTGTTTCCGTTGTGGAATAGACGGGTTCAAGACCAGATCTTTTTTCGTTAGGATTGAAGACTTCCACTTCCGGATGTGTGAAACTGGTTTTTCCATTGAAATGATTCAATCGACCGTACACCAGATAGGGTTGTTTTACTTTCAGAATTTTTCGGAGCGAATCGATTTTCTGAAACCAAACGACCTCAATGGTCCCGGATGGATCGGCAAATGTTCCCACCAGTCTTCGGGCTTTTCCTTCCCCGGCATTTTCAAATTTGATGAATTCTCCTTTGATCTGGACCGAAGTCAGACCAAGGTGAACGTGCCGGATTTCAGTGATCACCGTCCGGTCTTCATATCGGAATGGAAAATGACGGAACAAATCCCCGAGGGTAAATATCTCCAGGTCTTTCTGAAGGATCTGAATTTGTTTTTCACTCAGATACCGTCCGTATTTCAGCGGCCGGTTCCAGACAGACAGTTCCGGGATCAGTTCTTCGGGACGGGGTTCCATGCGCTCAAATAAACATAGGTGTTCAGTTCCGGCGAGAAGGATATTTCGGTTTGGTTGAAACTGGCAATGAAAAAAAAGAAAAGCAGTGAAATCAGATGAGTTGCATTTTCGCAACCCTTGGATCTACAAAAACTGAATCGTGTTCGAAATCCAGTTTGATCCGCCACTTCTGCATAGTGGCCGCACCCAGAATCACCTCTTCCGACAGACCGGGCACCACAAGGAATTCATCCGAAAGTAGGACATCATTCAGAAAGAAATCGAGGCGAATCACTTCTGAAACTTCAATGTAAGCACCTTCTTCAGCTGTCAAAATTTTGCGTGATCGGCCAAGCTTTACTGGTAGTTCAAGATTTTCAACAAATTCAGGATTGATGCAGGATAAATTGGCACCACTGTCGAACATGGTGTACAGGTGTCGCTCGCCTTTGGAGCCCATGAATAATAGAGGAAGTTTGATGACAGACATAGTTTTAAATTTAGTGGAACAAAAATAGAAAACTTCCTGAAAAGTAGTTCAAAGTTCAGAGAGGAAAGTTCAAAGAAGTTCTTGGAAAGTTCAGATTCTCGGTTTTGCCGGTTTCTGCAAATGGAAAAGGCTGGAATGTGTTCGTTTCATCCCAGCCTTTGGTAAATTGTCTGTTTCAGTGGGTGGTTATATCACCACGTTCACAATTTTTTTCGGAACTACAATCACCTTTTTAGGCGCTTTGCCTTCGAGCCATTTGGTCACCGATTCCATCGCCAGAATCTCTTTTTCAATTTCACCTGCTGGTTTGTCGGCAGGGAACGTCACTTTGGTTCGTACCTTCCCATTCACCGAAATCGGATATTCAATTTCGTCGTCCACCAGATAGGCCGGATTGAAAGTTGGAAACGTTGCATTTGTCACAGACCCCGTCATTCCGGACAGAGCCCAGAGTTCTTCTGTAATGTGAGGTGCATACGGAGCGATGCAAATAAGCAGGTCGGTCAGTATCGCTTTTTTGGAACATTTCAGGGCCGAAAGCTCATTGACACCCACCATGAAAGAACTGACGGAGGTGTTAAGAGACAGGGATTCGATGTCTTCCTTCGTTTTCTTAATCACCTTATGCAAGGCCTTCAGCTCTTCTTTCGACGGTTCGCCTTCGGAGAATTTCGGGGCACCGTCCTGAATCTGAAACAGATTCCAGAGTTTGCGCAGGAAACGGAAAACGCCTTCGATTCCATTGGTATTCCAGGGTTTGGATTGCTCCAAAGGACCGAGGAACATTTCATAAAGTCGCAGAGTGTCGGCACCGTATTCAGCACAGATGTCATCCGGATTGACCACATTGTACTTGGACTTCGACATTTTTTCGACTTCCCAGCCACATACGTACTGTCCGTTTTCCAGTTCAAATTCAGCATCCTCAAAATCGGTCCGCCATTTTTTGAAGGCTTCAACATCGAGAATGTCATTTTTTACAATGTTGACATCCACATACAATTGGCTCACTTCCCGATTGGCAACCAGTCCTTTGGAAACGAACTTTTTCTGACCCGCAAGTCGATACACAACATTGGACCTTCCCTGAATCATTCCCTGATTCACCAGTTTTGTGAACGGCTCCTCGGTGGTGACAAATCCTTTGTCTTTCAGGAATTTGTGCCAGAACCGACTGTACAAAAGGTGCCCGGTAGCGTGTTCGGTTCCTCCGATATAGAGATCCACCGATTGCCAATATTCTTCGGCCGGTTTCGATACCAGTTCATTGGCGTTCTTCGGATCCATGTACCGAAGGAAATACCAGCTGCTTCCAGCCCAGCCTGGCATTGTGCTGAGCTCGTACCCGAAGCCCCCCCCCGCCCCCGAAGGGGGAGCTACTGAAATAGTGGGGTTCAAATGTTTAAGAATGGACTCAAGGACACCTTCTATGTTACCTTTAATTTCACTGTTGGTAAACCTTAGAACGTGGAAGCCATTTTCATTTAGCCAGTTGGTCCGTTCAATATCGGCTTTTTTGTTTTCTGGAAGTTGATGGATGAGTCCATCAACTTCAACGATCAGATCATGCTGGAGGCAAATGAAGTCAGCAATAAATTGTCCTACAATGTGTTGACGTCGGAATTTGAACTGCTCAAGATTCTTATTTGATAACTGGAGCCATAGAATATTCTCAGATTCAGTAGATTTTTCATACCGCATCTTTCTGGCATATTCTTTAAGCAATTCATAAGTGAAAGGATCTGCTGTTTCATGAGTCAGAATTTTTTGTCCTGAAATTACTTCTGGCCAGCTATGCCTTGGAGATTTCGATAAAAACATTGAACCGATATTGGGTTCAAGCTCCCCCTTTGGGGGCTGGGGGGCCGTGTATTTCCAGTCTTTTGCCCTGCCTAAAGGCGGCTCCCCGGTTTCAGTTGGTTTGAACTGGTCGATTTCGGGAAGAATCAATGGCAGTTCCGAAACGACAAGAGCTTTTGGAATGCCATTTTCATAATACACCGGAACCGGTTCTCCCCAATAACGCTGACGACCAAAAATGGCGTCCCGCATCCGGAAGTTGGTTTTTCCTTTTCCGATTCCTTTTTCTTCTGCCCAGTTAATGGCGGCTTTGATCGCGTCTTTTACAGGAAGTCCATTGAGAAATTCAGAGTTGATCATGGTGCCGGCTTTGGCATCAAAATCATCCTGTGAAATATCGGTCCGGTCGCCATCCTGTACCTGAATGATCGGTAGATCAAAGTGTTTCGCAAATGCATAATCTCTTGTGTCTGAACTTGGAACGGCCATCACCGCACCGGTTCCGTAACCCGCCAGAACGTAATCTGCAATCCAGATCGGAATCTGGGCGCCATTAAACGGATTGATGGCAAATGCTCCTGTAAACGCTCCTGAGATGGTTTTTACGTCCGCCATCCGGTCCCGCTCTGATTTCGATTGGGCATATTTTATGTAGTCATCTACTGCCTGCCTTTGACCTTCGGTGGTAATTTCAGCTACCAAAGGATGTTCCGGCGCCAGCGATAAAAAGGTCACACCAAATGTGGTGTCGATCCGGGTCGTGAAGACTTCAATTTTATCAGTTCGTCCTTGTACCTCAAACCACAAAGAAGCGCCCATCGATTTCCCGATCCAGTTTCGCTGCATTTCTTTTACTGCATCTGACCAGTCGAGGGTGTCAAGTCCCGTCAGTAATCGCTCGGCATAGGCCGTAATCCGCAGACTCCATTGCATCATCTTTTTCCGTTCAACCGGAAAACCACCGCGTTCTGAAAATCCGTCTTTTACTTCGTCGTTGGCCAGCACCGTTCCCAATCCGGGACACCAGTTCACAAAGGTTTCACTGACAAATGCCAGACGGTACTGCAATAAAATCCGGGCCTTTTCTTTCTCTCCGAAACCTGCCCAATCTGACGCGGAAAACGAGGGGGTGTCTTCATCGCAAACGGCATTTATTTTCTGGTTTCCGTCCTTTTCAAACGCAGCTTCCAGACTGTAAATGTCTTCCGCTTTGTTACTCGCTTTGTTGTACCAGGAGTCGAACAGCTGAATAAAAATGAACTGGGTCCATTTGTAGTAGTCCGGCTCGCAGGTGCGGATTTCGCGGTCCCAGTCGTAACTGAAGCCGATTTTCTGCATCTGCGAAATATAGCGGGCGATGTTTTCTTTGGTGGTTTTGGCAGGATGCTGTCCGGTTTCAATCGCATATTGTTCAGCGGGCAAACCAAAAGCATCGAATCCCATTGGGTGCAGCACATTGAAACCGGTGGCTCTTTTGTACCGGGATACAATATCAGACGCGATGTATCCTAGTGGATGCCCCACATGCAATCCCGCACCGGAAGGGTAGGGGAACATATCAAGCACATAATACTTGGGCTTGCCGGATGTTTCAGATTCAGTTTTATACGTCTGGTTTTCTGACCAGATTTTTTGCCATTTGGCTTCTATTTCGGACGGATGATATTCCACGAGAATTAATAATTAGGAATTAGGAATTAGGAATTAGGAATTAGGAATTAGGAATTAGGAATTAGGAATTAGGAATTAGGAATTATTTTCAGTAAAAACCTTTATTTTATACTTAAAATGAGATAGTTACATTGCCTTGGCTATTTATTTGAATTGAAACTGGAGAAGTTTTCATCGGATTTTACTGTTCTCAAAATTGAACCTGATATACGAAGGATTTCGTCAAGATCGTTTAGAAGTTCTTCTCCTTTTTCTTTCGATAAAATTTCAGAGTCGCTCATAAGCCTCACCCAATAATGAGATTCACGAGCTTCCTTGTAAGCAATATTCATTTTGGAACTAAAGTCTTTTCTGGATTGACCGCCAATCGCTTCTTCCACATTAGCGCCAATTGATGTTCCACATCTTAATAGTTGGTTGGTAAGAAAGAACTCTTTCTTTTCAGCCGCGATTTGCCTGGTCAGCTTTACAACCTTTAGTGCAAAGCAATATGTTTTATCCTGGATAATGTTGTTTGTCCTCATGAATTCAGAATGTTAGTTAAGAATTCAAAATTGATATTCTTCACTCCAAATTCCTAATCATCCATTCTTAATTCTACATTCTTAATTCTCAATTCTTTATTATGGTGCTGTCTGCTTTTTGTTTCAGAAGTTGTTTGCGGACCTTTTCCAGACTGGCGGACGCTTCTTTTACGTAGTCACGGTTCAGGTCGACGGTCCGTTTTAACTGTGTTTCTGCTCCGGCCAGATTACCGGTATTACGGTAGGCCAGTCCCAGAAAGTAAGACACAGTTGAGTTTTTGGGATCTTCCACTGAAACAGGTTCCAATAATGGGACAGCTTCTTCAAATGCTCCTTTTTTAAACTTAATCAGTCCCAGATTCAGTTTGGCAGCTCCCAGTTTTGGATCCAGCTGAATGGCTTTTTCATAAAACGGAACAGCCGAATCCGGAAAATGCTTGTAATTCAGGAAAACACCCATGTCATAGTTCAAAAACGCATCATCCGGACGGAGTCGCAGACCGCTTCGGAGAAACTGCTCCGCCACATTGTATTGTTCCATTTTCATGTAGTGAATCGCCAGTCGGGTATACCCATCGGCATAATTGGCGTCCTGTTCAATGGAGGTTTGCCAATTGCTCAGGGCTTTCACCGTGTCTTTTGTTTCCCAGAAAACCATTCCTTTCAGGTAATAGATTCTAGGTTCAAATGGAGCCAGTTTCAGGGCTTTGTTGAGATAGTCAAGACTCTTTTTGTACTGACGGATAATCAGATATAAATCACCCATCAGCAGGTAGTTGTCCGGATCGTTGAATCCGTTTTGTTCCGCCGTATTGCAGGCCATCAAAGCTGAATCGATCTGACCCAATGCCCGGTGTGCTTTTCCCACCACTACAAAATTGAAGTTGTCTTCCGGATTAATCGACAATGCTTTTTTGGCATCCGATAATGCTTCATTGTATCGTCCGCTGTCCAGCAAAATCTGACTTCGGATACGGTACAGTTTTCCATCATTCGGACTGTTCAGAATAAACTGGTTGATCTGGGCCAGATTCGGAAGCGAATAGGTACAGTCAACCGGAAGTCCACTGGTCGGTTTTTCTTTTTCGGTGAGGGGTTTACAAGAAAATTGGAGCAGGATCAGGCCTGTTACCATCCAGATTATTGCGGTGAAGTTGTATTTGTTCTTAGTCATTTTCTTTTCTCTGGTCCTGCTGGATAATCTTATTCGGTTACTGAATTCATATCTGATTTGTTTCAAGTCGTTCAGGCTACACTCTGATCTTCGCATTTCATCATTTTCCGGAACCGATTCTTCTGTTCCATAAAATAATGCTGAATTCTTGCTTTTTGAAATTGCCCAAATAGGTCATTAAAACGGACGGTACCTTTTTTTAGCTCAACTGTTTCTTTTATGCCGGCTCCCGGATCTTTTAAATAAACGACGTGCATAAATTCTCTTCTGTCCTTTGGGCTTCAGTTTTCAGGCGATCCATGAACTGGATACAGCCACTCTCCGGCAAAGGCCTTTGATGGGTGGATTAAATTTTGAAATGGTGACTTCAATGAAAACGATTTTTGGAAAATGTTGCTGGAGTTCGGAGATGATTCTTTGTCCCAACGTTTCCAGAAGTTTGAATCGGATTTTCATCTGATCACTCACCAGAGCGTACACTTTTACGTAATCGACGGTGAGGTTGAGTTCGTCATTTTCGCCGGCTTCGTTCACATCGGCCCTTATTTTCAGGTCGACCTGAAACCGGTTGCCCAGACTTTGTTCTTCTTCATAAAAGCCATGATGGGCATAGAATTCAAGTCCTTCCAGAAAAATCTCAGTCATTTCGTTTTCTAAATCTGGTCGAAAAATGAACCTTCGCCATTTGCCTCTTTCGTTGGAGTGGCTTTTTTGGAATCAGGTTTCTCAGTTGTTTCCGCAGTGAAGGCCGGTTCCTGAGCTGTTTTTTGGGATACGGGTTCCGGTTCAAAACCGATGGACTGTTGTGTTTCCGGAATTTCCAGTGTTTCAATGACAGCCTCCACTTCTTTGGCTTCCATAAACGGACGGGCCAGATCGATTTGTGGTGGCGGCGGAACATTGAACTGAATATTGGCTGAACGCTGATTGGCTTTATCAGCCTTTTCGAGCAGATCCTGGGCAATGATTTTGATGTCGCTCAGGAAATTGTCTTTCAGATTTTCAATTGCTCTGAGATCCCGCTCCAGGATTTTGACATCCTGAACCATTTTATCATAGCTTTTTTTCGAATAATCCTCCGCCTGCTCCATGGCTTTCGACGCTTTCCATTTGGCTTCCTGATGTAGCGTGTCGGCTTTCAATCGTGCTTCCTGCACAATCAACTGTGCCTGCTGATTGGCCTGGTCGATGGCTTTCTGACTGGTATCTTCGGCTGTTTTCAGAGTTTTGTATAACGAGGTTTCCATTTCCCGAAGTTTGGTGACTTCTTTCTCAGAATTGTCCAGACGCGATTTCAGACTGGACTGCTCTTCCACCATTTTTTCCCATGCAATGGAAAGCGAGTTCAGATAAGCCTGAACTTCATCTTTGTCGATGCCGCCGAATGTTTTCTTTTCAAATTGTTTCTGTCTGATTTCCAGTGGGGTAACCTTCATAATTATACGTAAATATCCCAGGCCGAAATGGTCCTGTCGTCGCTGCAAGATAGTAACAGTTCGCGTTTTCCTAACCACAGGATTTGATTGATGCTGTGGCCATGTCCGGCGTGTCTTGATTTGTCCAGAACCCGGAGCAGTTTCAGGTTTTCGGCATCCCAGATTTTGATGGTTTTGTCGGTGCTACCGGTTGCCAGAATGGGTTTGGATGGATGAACTTTTACATCATGAATTCCGAAAAGATGTGCCGGAATTTCTTTCTCCAGTTCCGGTTGAACGCCGGATTCACAATTCCACAATTTTAGTTTGGCATCCCGTCCGCAGGAAACCAGGTACTGTCCGTCAGGAAACCAGCCCAACCCAAAAACAGTGTTAGCATGTGCTGTGAACCCATTCGTTTCTTCAAGCGTATTCGAATTGAAAATCCGGATTTTACCATCTGAACTTCCTGTTGCTACCTGATTGTTTTTATTATTGAGGGAGAGCGCCCTGATATCAAAATCATGTGGAGGAAGAAAATTGGTGGATTTCGTCAATGCATTGAACAAAAGGAGATTTCCTTTGGATCCGGATGCCAGAATCTGGTTTTCATCAAGAGCAACAAACCGGAACCAGTTTACCCCCGGACAAGGCAGATTCCATATGTCGTTTCCTGAATTGAGGTCAATCAGATGGAGGCCGTCCTGATTGACACCGACCAGAATCAGGTGGTGTTCCTGGAAATAATGTATGGCGTATACCGACGAAGACATCCGGGCAATGAGCCTGCCTTCGTTTGGTTTATCTACATTCCAAAGGACAATCCACCCATCTGCTCCGGAAGAGAAAAATTCGTTTTCCGAAGGCCCTTCGCACAAGGCGTAGACACAATCTTTATGTCCTGTGAAGGTGGCGGTCTTTGGTCCCATCGAATGAAATTTAAGGCAAAACTAGCAATCCCGATTCCAATCCGGCTTACTTTGCTTTCAAATTCCTTCTCTGTCCGATTGTATGGATACCATGGTCACCGTTCACCGGTTTCAGTTTCCTTCTGAAGCGTATGCGCTGAAAGCACTTCTCGAATCGGCGGGCATTCCGGTAGTTTTGATCAATGAAAACCTGATTGGCATTAATCCACTGATGTCAAATATGCTGGGCGGCGTTAAGGTGACAGTTGCAAAAGTGGAAGAGGAAGTGGCCAGGGAACTGATTAAAAGCTATTTTGAAAAGCCGGAGAACACGCAGACTCCCCTCGATGACCGATGGAAAACGGAATTTGATGAAGTGGAAACCTGGTGTCCCAATTGCGAGGCGTTCCCTGTTTATTCAAAGAAACGTGATCCGAACCTTTCGTTTTTTGATTTGATCTTTTGGTTTCTGATGATTCCTTTTTCCTTCCTTCAGAAGAAAACGCTTTTCTGCGCCCGTTGTCTGCATGAATGGACGCGATAACAATTACATGGAAAAGAATCTCAATCTGCTCATCGATCTGATGGAGTTTCTGTCCTTCTGATTCGTGTCTTAATGAAGGTCTGAGTCTGTTCTACTTTTTCCTTTCCAATTCCAGAAAATCCATTTCAAATGCATGCTTTTCATCTTTGTTCCGGTTCTCACAAGAAACAATCTTCCAGTCGGATTGAAGAACCGGTGGGAACAAAATGATACCTTCTCCATGTGAAATCCTCGTGTAGACATGCGTCAGATAAATCCGGTCTGCAAAAGGAATTGATTTCTCAAAAATCTGACCACCGCCAATGATCATCAGTTCGGTTTCACCTCTGCTTCGGGCGAATTCGATTCCGTCTTCAATCTCCTTGAATTGGAATACGCCTTCTGGTACAATTTGTTCTGGATTACTACTGATGACGACCGATGTTCTGCCAGGTAGTGGTTTTCCAAACGATTCCCAGGTTTTTCGCCCCATCAGAATATGATGTCCCAGCGTTTTTTCCTTGAAAAATTTGAGATCGGCAGGAAGATGCCAGGGAAGTTGGTTCTGAACTCCGATGACCCGGTTGGAGGAAGCAGCAGCAATTAGCGAAATGATCATATCAGAAATTCTTCAGGTTTGGTTTACATCACATCAACAGAAACCAGATCGTTGTGGTCGTTGTTTTTCTTTCCGTCTGTTTCCAGATAATCGAGGTCTTTTCCAAACGTTTCATGAACACGCCATGTGCCAATGAATGCGAGTATCAGACATCCGACGCCTACAATCAAAGCGGCGGCGACAGTATCGATGAGTTCATTTTCCAGATACACAAAAGAACTGGTGATCAGCACCACTGCGCCGCGGACAAAATTGGGCACTGTGTTGGCGACAGTTGATCGAAGGTTGGTGCCAAACTGCTCAGCAGCGATGGTCACAAATAAAGCCCAGTAGCCAGTGGCGGCACCCAAAAGGAAACACATGATATAAAACTGAGTCATAGTGATGTCCCGAACAAAAAGGTAGGTAACAATGAGAAAGAAATTGGCCACCAGATAACCGTAAATCACTTTTTTGCGGTTGCGGAACATTTGGCTGAAGATTCCGGAAAGCAAGTCGCCGAAACTGAGTCCGAGATAAGCATACATCACGCAACTGGCAATGCTGATGGTGCCGTCCGTAATTCCGATGTGGTATGTAAACCGGTCAGACAAGGCAATGAGGATCCCGATCACAAACCAGACAGGCAGTCCGATCACAATACATCCGAGGTAGCGGAAAAATCTGTCCCGATTCGAAAAAAGCATCAGCAAATTTCCCTGATTCACGGCTTTTTCCTTCATGTTTTTAAACATGCCGGATTCCAGACTGGTTACTCGTAGAAGTAAAATCAAAAGTCCCATGATGCCACCAAAAATGTAAGCGATTTTCCAGTCGAACTGTCCCACCGCACTGGCAACCACTGCACCCAGTGCGCCGAGGGTTACGATGATCATGGTGCCATAGCCGCGATTTTCTTTGTCCATTGATTCCAGAACCAGCGTAATTCCAGCCCCAAGTTCACCGGCCAGGCCAACTCCGGCGATGAAGCGGCACAATCCGTAAAGCTCAATATTCGGGACGAAAGCATTGGCGATATTGGCGAGGGAATACATCAGAATAGAACCAAATAATACAGAAGCCCGCCCTTTTTTATCACCCAGAATTCCCCAAATAAGTCCGCCCAGCAACATTCCGGTCATTTGAAGATTGAACAGAAGAATCTCCTGGTCTTTGAATGCATCGCCGATATAACCCAGATCAGCCAGACTTTTTTTCTTCACCACATTGTAGATGATGAGGTCGTAGATATCCACAAAATAGCCGATCGCTGAAATGATCACGGCTGCATTGAGAATATTTTTCTTTAACGGTTGATGCGTCATTTTACTGGTCATTCACAAATTTCCCTGCTGGCTGATTTTTCCGCAATGATACACAAGCTAAGGATTCATTAATCACAAAAGGTCGTACACAAGTTTCAAAACCGTTTTGTAACCGGCATTTTTTTTAAAAGTGGAAATTCCATCTCTCGGATAGGTGACATTGGTGAGGAAAATGATGGTCAGGTCTTTTTTGGGATCCACCCAGAACAGCGTTCCTGTGTAACCTGTATGACCAAAAGCTGTGAGGCTGGCCGTTGGAGGAGCAATTGATTTTACCCGTCTTCCGGATGCGGGTTTTTGCCATCCCATTGCCCTCACATGCCCTGGTTCCACGTACCAGGCAAACCGTTTGATGGTGGCTTGTTTTAAAAATCGTTGTCCTTTCCAAACACCTCCATTACGAAGCATATCGCCGATATCAGCCAGATTTTCAGCGTTTGAAAAAAGGCCGGCCGCTCCACATATGCCAGCCAGTTTTGCGGCCTCATCATCATATACCCAGCCCTTATGGATTGGATTCGAACTGGTGGGGATAATCCGATCGGTTGTGATTCCGTTCAGCAATGGATTGTACCGGATGCTGGTCAGTTTCATGGGATCGAAAAGCCAGGATTTCAGGTAGTCATCCAGTCGCTTGCCGGTCACTTCTTCAATCAGACAGCCCAGTAGAATATAGTTGAGGTCGGAATAGATGGTTTTATTCTTTCCGTTGAATGGAAGTTGGCATAAATCTTTCAACATCAGGGTTCTGTATCCTTTTGGGAGATAAATTCCACGGTACGGATCCGGATATTGTGCAGTGGCAATGGGTGAGAATGTCGATTCGTCCCAGCGGTTGGTCGATAAGAGCCAATAGTTGCTGAAGTAGTAGGGTGGAAGACCGGTTTTATGCGAAAGCAAGCGTTCAATTGTTAGTTTTCCCAATGGGTAGCCTTTGGTTGCTTTTACATGCATAGACAGGGAGTCTTCGGGCTTTATTTTTCCAAGTTCCACCAAATGCATAATGGTTGTGGAAATCGAAATGGCTTTTGTTACAGATGCCAGATCATACACACTGTTTTTGGCATCCGGCCTTTTTCTACTGCCATAGGTCGTTTCACCCCAGGATTTGTTGAGAACTGTTTTATTCCCTTTTCTCACAACCAGAACAGCACCTGGAAAATCTTGATTCCGGATGAACATCTGCATTCGGTAATCCAACATGGGTCCCGCTTTTTTCGGGTTGGGTTTTTTTGCAAATGCGGTTTCATTACCAACCAGCAAAAAAGGAATCAGGAAAAAGAGAAGGCCATAGAAAGCCTGCTTCTCATCTGAAAAAACTCTGGTTCGAATCCGATCAACGAATAATGCTATGCTCAAGCTTTTGGTTGCGTAACGGCAATGGAAAGTTCGTTGAGTTGCTTCTGATCGAGCGTGCTGGGAGAGTCGATCATCACATCGCGGCCAGAGTTGTTTTTCGGGAAAGCGATGAAATCACGGATGGAATCAGATCCACCCAGAAGTGAGCATAACCGATCAAACCCAAATGCCAGACCACCATGTGGCGGTGCTCCAAACTCAAATGCATCCATCAGAAATCCAAATTGCTTTTTGGCTTCTTCGTCCGAAAATCCCAAAAGGGAAAACATCCTGGCCTGCAATTCGCGGTTGTGAATACGGATGGAACCTCCTCCTATTTCGACACCATTGATGACAAGGTCATAGGCATTGGCTCTTACTTTTCCCGGATCATTTTCCAGGAGCGCAATGTCTTCTGGTTTCGGAGAAGTAAACGGATGGTGCATCGCAAAGTACCGTCCTTCTTCTTCTATAAATTCCAATAAAGGAAAGTCCACAACCCAGAGTACCTCAAATGTATCTTTCTTTCTCAAGCCAAGGCGATTGCCCATTTCAAGGCGAAGTTCATTCAGAGCTTTTTGCGTTTTCTCCGGTTTTCCGCAAAGAACAAAGAGTAGGTCACCTGGTTTGGCTCCGGCAAGTTCGAGCCATTGTTTCAGAATGTCTTCTGAATAAAATTTATCAACAGAAGATTTGATTTCACCATTGGTGCCATACCGAACATAGATTAATCCACCGGCACCGATTTGCGGGCGTTTTACCCAGTCCGTCAGTTCGTCCAGTTGTTTCCTTGTATATTCTGCACAGCCTTCTGCTGCAATTCCGATCACCGATTCTGCCTGATCAAATACCGGAAAGCCAGCACCTTCTGTCAGGTCTTTCAGATAGGTAAATTCCATTCCGAATCGAAGATCCGGTTTGTCTGAACCGAACCGCTGCATGGCTTCAGAGTACGGCATCCGACGGAATTCCGGAAGGGTAATTCCCAACACTTCCTGAAAAACAGCTTTGGTCATTCCTTCAAACGTGTTCAGGATGTCTTCCTGATCCACAAAAGCCATTTCGCAGTCGATCTGTGTAAATTCAGGTTGACGATCGGCTCGTAAATCTTCATCGCGGAAGCATTTTACAATCTGAAAGTATCGGTCCATTCCTGCCACCATCAGCAATTGCTTGAAGGTTTGTGGCGATTGTGGGAGAGCATAAAACTCACCCGGGTTCATCCGGCTGGGCACTACAAAATCACGGGCACCTTCTGGTGTGGACTTAATCAGTACCGGCGTTTCGACATCGATGAAATTCTGGGAGTCAAGGTACCGTCTCACAACCTGATTGACGCGATGACGTAGTTCCAGATTTTTACGGACCGGATTTCTTCGGATATCCAGATACCGGTATTTCATTCGGAGATCGTCGCCTCCATCGGTTTCGTCCTCAATCAGAAACGGTGGAAGAACAGCCTGGTTCAGGAGAATGATGTCAGAAGGTTTGATTTCAATATCACCCGTTGCCATTTTATCGTTTTTGGCCGACCGTTCAATGACGGTACCTTTTACCTGAATCACATATTCTCTTCCGAGGTTTCGGGCAGTTGAAATCAGGTCGGCTCCGTCCTCACTTTCGTTCAGAATGATCTGGGTAATGCCATAACGGTCGCGAAGGTCAATCCAGATGAGACCTCCTTTATCCCGTATTTTCTGAACCCATCCGGCCAGTGTAACATTTTTTCCTGTAAAAGAAGCGTTTAATTCGCCGCAAGTATTTGATCTGTACATGTTTACCTATTTCCAAAAAGCGATGCAAGTACAGCAAAACCAACTTTCTTTCCAATTGCATTCCAACCTTTTATACTTTTTTGGAGTCTTTTGTTTGGATTGAAAATTATGTTTACGTTTGTCCTCTGACAGTATGAAGACCCGCTTT
Organism: Spirosoma fluviale; assembly: GCA_945883425.1. Taxonomy (GTDB): domain Bacteria; phylum Bacteroidota; class Bacteroidia; order Cytophagales; family Flexibacteraceae; genus CAMDMI01. The sequence goes on along the minus strand of CAMCXM010000005.1, from coordinate 16,052 downwards.
TTGACTTACCTGCTCCTATTCAGCACCAGCCTGATTTTAACCGCATTTCAATTGCAGGTTACTTCTTTTCTTGCCGTTTATCAGGGTGCTGATATTCGATTGGAATGGAAGGTTTCAGATGAATCGGATGTTCAGACATATGAGATTTCAAGAAAAAAGGACAGCGATGCTTCGTATTCCCGTCTGGCCGAAATCCCACAATCAGCATTGGGTACCTACATCTGGATTGACGACAATTTATATAAAGACGGAGATGCCATTGAGAACATTTCCTATCGGTTAACGGCAACCGGGTCTGGCGGACCGAAATATTTTTACGCCAATATCCAGCATAGCCCAACCGCCGTACAGCGGTCATGGGGCAGCATTAAGTCGATGTTCCGCTAATATTCATTTTTCTGATTCTGATCCCTTTTCGAAGGGATTTTTTTTGCTCAATCCGGAACCTTGAATTTTATGGGTTCAGGTTTTTTCCGGGAATTCAGATTCCATAAAAAAAGGGGCCAAAGCCCCTTTTTAATTTCTTCACTTTCTGATTAATTCAAAACCATTTCAACCGGAGTGTATTCTAATCCCCAGGCATCGGAAACGCCTTTATAAACGATTTTGCCATGAACTACATTTAGCCCAAGTAACAATTCGTGATTGTCTTTACAAGCCTGCTTCCAGCCTTTGTTCGCCAGTTGCAAACCGTATGGAAGTGTTGAATTGGTCAACGCCAATGTTGAAGTATAAGGAACTGCGCCTGGCATGTTGGCAACACAATAATGCACCACATCGTCAATAATAAAGGTTGGGTTTTCATGTGTGGTCGGTTTACATGTTTCTATGCAACCTCCCTGATCCACTGCCACGTCAACCAAAACGGTACCAGCCTTCATGGTTTTGAGCATTTCACGTGTAATGAGGTGAGGTGCTTTGGCTCCCGGGATCAGGACGGCACCAATGATCAGATCCATGTGTTTGATATAACGACGAATGTTGAATTCGTTGCTCATTACCGTATCCACATTCGCTGGCATGATATCAGCCAGAGCCCGAAGCCGAGGAAGGCTTACATCCATTATGGTCACATGTGCACCTAAGCCGGCCGCCATTTTGGCTGCCTGAGTTCCCACGATTCCACCGCCCAGAACCAACACGTTAGCTGGAGCTACTCCCGGAACGCCACCGAGTAGGATGCCTCGGCCTTTCATTGGTTTTTCCAGATATTTCGCTCCTTCCTGGATCGACATTCGTCCGGCTACTTCCGACATAGGAACCAGCAATGGCAGTGACCGGTCCGTTTTTTCAACGGTTTCATAGGCCAGACAAACTCCCTTGCGGGCGACCATGGCGTGAGTTAGTGTTTCGGAACTGGCAAAATGGAAATAAGTGAAGATTAGTTGGTCTTCCTTGATCAGTTCGTATTCCAATTCAATGGGTTCCTTCACTTTCATGATCATTTCAGCGATTTTGTACACCGACTGAATATCTGGAAGTATCTCTGCGCCAGCAACTTTATAGCTTTCATCATCAAAGCCACTTCCTTCGCCGGCCGTCGACTGAACGTAGACTTTGTGACCCGCTTTTTTAAACTCAGCTACACCAGCAGGTGTCAGCCCAACTCTGTTTTCGTTGTTTTTTATTTCTTTCGGAACTCCAATAATCATGGTGTATTCGTATCAATTTTGGTGCGAAAATAGGGTTTTCAAAATCTCGTTCTGTAGATTTTTTTTGAGTCGTAAAAAAAGCTCAGTGTGGAACAAATCACTGTAAGGCTATTTGAGAATGTAATTTTGACCTTTGGCTATATCCTTCTTACTTTGTCGATTGTTTCCCAATTCAACTCTTTATGGGAAAGACACCCTTTCAAGCATGCGCAAACTCGTTCTTTCAGTTTTTACGTTTCTTATTTTCTGTAGTTGCCTTCTGGCTCAGTCCTTCAATGCTTCTTCCTTTAAAACGGGGATGAAAATGTTTGACGATGGTGACTACAGGGAAGCGATTCCATTTCTTTTGGAAGCAGTCCAGAGTGATCCGGAATCAGAGAGTTCCAAGGCGTTGGATGCAAATTTCTTTCTCGGCATATGTTATTTGAAAGTAGGGGAGGGTGGCAACGGTTTGCCATACATGCAGAAAGTATATGAGCTTGACAAAGAGTACTATCCCGAAATAGAATATATGATGGGGCAGTGTGCAGAAGATGCGCTCAAATTTGATGAAGCATTGAAGTACTATGAAAATTTTCTCAAATTGGAAGGTGTGAAAAAGGATCCGACCATTATGAACGAGGTAACGAAACACATTGAGGAGTGTCGGAATGCAAAAGAACTGATTGCTAACCCGGTGAAAGCAAAGGTTGAAAACGTAGGTCCGCTAATCAACAGTATATATCCGGATTATACGCCAGTGATTACGGCTGATGAATCCATCATGATGTTCACTTCCAGAAGGGAGGGCAACCTTGGGAAAAATACATCCTCTTACCTTGATCAGGAAGAGGTTTTTCCGATGGAGGATATTTACCAATCAACCCGTGTCAATGATAAGTGGTCTGAGCCTGTTAATGTTGGTGCGCCAGTAAACACGGAAGAACATGATGCAGCGATTGCCCTTTCTCCGGACGGTTCTCAATTGTTCATTTATAAGGGAAACCAGCAAGGTGATATTTATGTATCCAAAAAGAAAGGCTTGCAATGGTCTGAACCAAAATCGCTTGGAGACAAAGTAAATCTTCCCAAATCGTCTGAGTTGTCCTGTTCTATTACTTTTGATGGAAAGACACTTTATTTTAGTTCAAACCGGCCGGGAGGATACGGAGGATTGGATATCTGGAGAAGTCAGCTGGTGAAAGGTGAGTGGAATGAACCTATGAATATGGGTCCGAAAATCAATACTCCGGAAGATGAAGATGCTCCTTTTATTCACCCGGATGGAGTAACACTGTATTACAGCACTAAAGGAAAGAAAACAATGGGAGGATACGACATCGTTCGGACCTCTCTGGAAAAAGGCGGATGGTCTGAACCCGAAAACATGGGCTACCCCATTAACTCCGTTCAGAACGATATCTATTTCGTTCTTTCTGCCGATAACATGCACGGATACTATGCCAGTTACCATGAAGGCGGTTATGGAAAGCACGATATTTTCATGATTTCCATGGCAACTCCTGAAGTGGTGGCAGAGCTTAGTTCTGCCAAGGCAAATACAAATTTAGCTTCCGGAACCAATGCGAAAGATGAAGGTTCGAAAAAGCTGGCCACGGTAGCCGTGAATAACTCCAAGAGTAGGGTTACCCTACTCAAAGGTGTGGTAGTAGATGCCATTACCAAGCAGCCAATGGAGGCCAATATTTCGGTGGTGAACCTTAAAACGGGGCTTAAGATTTCCGAAATCAATTCCAACTCCGCGACAGGTACTTATTTGGTTATTCTGCCCGCAGGTAAAAACTATGGAATTACCGTGACAGCTCCTGGCTATCTGTTCCATTCTGAGAACTTTGATCTGTCTGACACGGCCGAATACCAGGAAGTGGTGCGAAACGTGAGTTTGAACAAAGCCCAGGTAGGGGCCAGGATTGTGTTACGGAATATTTTCTTTGATTTTGATAAGGCCACCCTTCGTCCGGAATCCAATCTGGAGCTTGACCGTCTGCGAAAAATCTTGTTGGAATACCCAACCATGAAAATCGAAATCTCTGGACATACCGATAATAAAGGCTCCGGTGACTACAATAAGAAGCTGAGCCAGAGTCGTGCCAAAGCGGTATTGGATTACCTTGTGAAGAAGGGTATTTCACCAGACCGCATGACATCAGCCGGATATGGTCTTGACCGGCCACTGGCTCCGAATGATACCGAAGCTGGACGCCAGCTAAACAGGCGGACTGAGTTTGAGATCAAGGGTTTCTAATCTGATTTTGAGTCTTATTAAAAAGGGCAGAGATGTGAACCATCCCTGCCCTTTTTAATTTCATATGGATTAAATCCAGCTTTTCATTTTTAACCCAGATTCTGTATTGGGATGTTGATCGTCTGATTCGCACTTGTTGATTTTCCTTTCGGGGAAAAATGAAATGATGCCATAAATGAATGTGAATCAGTCGATTTGGGAGTACTTGATTTTTCAATTGCGGACTCGGGGTTTAACTACGATTTTTCTCCATGCGAAGCCAGATTCTATTCTGCTGTTAAAGAAATAGGTTGCCATTATTTCCTATAGGTCTTCTGCTTACTTTCGCGTATCCTGTTTTCCGGCATAAGTGAGTTCATGACTTCCATCAGCAAATTCGAACAACATTGTTTAGATGGAAATTGGCCAGTGTGCAAATAAGAAAGCCACCCTTTTGAGGTGGCTTTCTTATAGCTTGGATTCGCTATTGTGTTGTTCGATTAGCCTTTTATGGCCGCTCCTCGTTTTACCTGGCCTTTGGTTTTTGGAGCCAACACTGGTTTGGATGGCAGAACAGCTGGAGCCGGACTTGTTTCCAATACGGGAGGTGCAACAACTGGTGCCGCTGGTGGTTCCGGCATGGTTTGTACCAGTTTCATTTCGTTGATCAGGTTCTGAGCATTGGCGTATTTGTCGATTGTAAACAATACATAACGAATGTCGCAACTGATTGTCCGTTGGAAAGTAGGTTCAAAGGCAATGTCACCGCTCATAGCTTCCCAGTTTCCGTCAAATGCAAGACCAACCAGTTCTCCGTTGCCATTGATTACCGGGCTTCCTGAGTTTCCACCTGTGATATCGGTGTTTCCAATGAAACCAACAGGTACGGTACCGTTCTCAGCCCAGCGACCGAAATCCTTTTTCTGGTATAATTCCTTCAGTTTGGAAGGAACTACAAACTCGTCATTCGATGGATCTTCTTTTTCCATAATGCCATCGAGAGTGGTTTTGAAATCATAGAAGACAGCATCTTTTGGACGGTAAGCTCCGATTTTTCCATATGTAAATCGCATGGTGCTGTTGGCATTCGGATAGAATTTCTTGCGGTCTTTCATCAGTTGCATGGTACCATCCACATACAGACGGTTGCAACGAGCCAGTTCAATATCCAAAGGCATTGTTTGTGGCTGGATATTCTTGCTGAAGTTGCTGAAAAAAGAAACGGCAGCTACGTAGGCCGGGTCTTTTTCCAAAACTTTGGCTTCAGGTTTCGAAAGGAAGGCTTCTGCTTTGGCTTGTGAAGTAAAAATCGATTTGGCAAAAACATCTTCCGTCCATTTGTCTATATCGCCTTTGTATTTGTCTTTCAATGTCAAACGAAGTATTTCAGGTTGCTGATCTTCCTGTACATTCTCTTTGAACATTTTCATCATGGCAGAAAATAATTTTTTGTCGACAGCCATATCGAAATCTTTGAAGTGTTCGGCCAATCCGGCTTTCAATTCGGCAGCCTGCTTGGTTACTTCTTCCGGTTTAGATGCACTTCCATCTTCTGGTTTCAATGCTTTCATCAAACCCTGAAAGGCCAATGCCAATTGATTCATTTCAGAACCCAGCGCTGCTTCTTGTAAATAAACAGCTGATTTTCTGAATTTACGTTGCTTTTCAAAGACGGCATTCATATCCGCCAGTACATTTCCGTATTTGGCTTTTCTGTCCGGGTCGGCATCTGCCCATTGCTGGAAAGCAGTTTCTTCTGCCAGTTTTTTATCCACCACATCCAGTCGATTCAGACCTTGACTCTGGCCAATAAAGTATTTCCAGTAGTTGGCGATCTGCGCATATTTCGATGCATACTTAATACGTACAGCCTGATCAGCATCCATATTTTCCTTCATCAGCTTCAGCTTTTTGTCGCGAATCGCAACGATGGATGGATTTGAAATATCGAGTGCCATCTTCACACCATATGAACTCAGGAAACGATTGGTTCTGCCTGGAAATCCAAAAATCATCGTGAAATCACCTTCTTTCACTCCGGAAGTAGAAACCGGAAGGAAGTGCTTAGGCTTCAATGGAACATTATCTGCGCTGTATGGAGCGGGCTTTCCGTCTTTTCCCATGTAGACACGGAAAAGAGAAAAGTCACCGGTGTGACGCGGCCACATCCAGTTGTCGGTATCACCACCGAATTTTCCAACCGATTCCGGTGGGGTTCCAACCAGACGAACATCCCGGTAGGTTTCATAAATCATCAGGTAATATTCATTGCCATCAAAAAAGGATTTTACTTCAGCATCATAACCAGTTCCCTGAGTGGCTTCTTTTTTGATGATCTGCATCTCAGCGTCAGCTGCTTTGCGACGCTCCATCTCCGGCATTTTATCGTTTACTTTGGAAAGCACCCGCTGAGAAATATCTTCCATACGAACCAGAAAGCGGACGAACAAATCCGGATTCGGAAGTTCTTCCTCTTTTTTGTAGGCCCAGAAACCGTCTCTCAGATAGTTCTTTTCGACGGAAGAGTGCGACTGAATAGCGCCATAGCCACAGTGGTGGTTTGTCAGAATCAAACCTTCAGGTGAAATGATTTCGCCTGTACAGAATCCGCCAAATGATACAATCGCATCTTTCAGGCTGGATGAGTTGACACTGTATAATTGTTCGGCAGTAAGCTTACAGCCAGCTTTTTGCATATCGCCAATGTTCAACCGGGCAATGTGTAAAGGCAGCCACATTCCTTCGTCGGCCTTCACTGTCTGGCTTCCGAAACTGAGGATGGACATCAGAATCAACGCCCATTTTTTTGTTGTATTCATTCTCAAAATGATCGGTGTTTTAATAAAAAGAGATGCAAAACTAATTGGGAAGATTTCTTATCCCACCATATGGTCTTTGATTGGGGGAAAAAAATGTTAAAAGGTCTTTTGTATACGCTGCAAGGATCAGACGTTTTCTTTCAGGATGTCGCGGATAATTTTGAATAATCCGGTTGAGAGAAAGAACAGTAGGCCAACAGCAGAAGTAGTGCTTTGATTCCATCCCATGGCGGCACCGGCATATTTTCCGATGTAATAGCCTGCCAGAATAAAAAACACAAGCTGGAAAGCCATTCCACTGTATTTGAGGTAAGGGTTCATAAATAAAAAAGGCCGGAACAATTCCGGCCTTTGGTAAATGTTATTTGGATCCTAGACAGAAGCTGCCACTGGCTTTTTCATGTTGTTCGATCCGTTCAGCGAAACTTCTTTCGAAACGGCACCCATTTTACAGCTTCCATTGAATTTGGCTCCGCCTTCAATGATCAGTTTTCCAGTGTTAATGTCACCATGAATGGTGCAGGAATTCTTGAGAGTCAACATTTCGTTCACTTCAACTTTACCAACAACTTCGCCGGAAATTTCGGCATGTACTGCAGAAAGATTTCCTTCCAGAACAGCAGAGCTGCCCAGAATTACTTTTGCTTTGCAATACAGATTGCCTTCCAGTTTGCCATCGATGCGTATGTCATTGCTGGTGTCGATGTCACCTGTAATGGTGGTTCCTTTCCCAATCACGTTCATTGAGTTGGGGCTGGATACATAAGGATTTGCGGTCTCCATGACCGGGGTAGGGGTGGAAGACTGATATGCTTCCTTTTCTTTTACGTTGTTTCCAAAAAGTGCCATAGTTTCAATTTGCTTGTATTTTCCTGATTGTTTCGATTCTTTATTTAGGCCAAGATGCCTGCAGCGGTCATAACCGTAAGCATAGTAGCACCGATTTCAGCCGGACTGTCCACCACTTCAATTCCATTTTCCCGCATGATCCGCATTTTGGCAGCGGCTGTGTCGTCTGCTCCACCGATGATGGCACCAGCATGGCCCATTCTTCTTCCCGGAGGTGCAGTCTGTCCTGCAATGAAGCCGACTACCGGCTTCCGGTTTCCGTCTGCACGAACCCACCGGGCGGCATCCGCTTCGTAGGTTCCTCCGATTTCTCCGATCAAAATAATGCCGTCCGTTTCAGGATCGTTCATCAGCATTTCGACGGCCTGCTTTGTGGTGGTTCCGATGATCGGATCACCACCGATTCCAATAGCAGTTGAGATACCGAGTCCGGCTTTTACTACCTGGTCTGCGGCTTCGTAGGTAAGAGTCCCGGATTTTGACACGATGCCAATTCTTCCTTTTTTAAATACGAATCCTGGCATGATGCCCACTTTCGCTTCTTCCGGAGTGATGACACCCGGGCAGTTTGGTCCGATGAGAATAGAATTGTGGTGCTTGAGATAGTCTTTCACCGCAATCATATCTTTCACAGGGATACCTTCTGTAATACAGATGATCACTCCTATTCCGGCGTCAGCAGATTCCATAATGGCATCAGCGGCGAATGCAGGCGGAACAAAAATAATGGAAACGTTCGCTCCTGCTTTTGCAACTGCTTCAGAAACAGTGTTGAAAACCGGCCGGTCAAGATGTGTTTGTCCGCCTTTACCAGGCGTAACCCCACCCACGACAGTTGTGCCATACTCAATCATCTGTTGTGCGTGAAAGCTGCCTTCAGAGCCGGTGAAACCCTGAACTATTACTCTTGAATCTTTGTTAACCAGTACACTCATGTATTATTAGCGGAAAAGGATGTTTTTCGAGGCCACAAAAATACCTGAAAATAGGAGTGAGGCAAATTGAAAATTAAGATTATGAAAGGTTTGTTTGTTCCAATCACATTCCCTCTATATTTGCGCAACAATTTCAAACATGAAGAAGAACATCTTACTAATTGGTTGTCTTGTCGTTATAGCCTCATGTGGCAGATACAGCAAGGTAGTTGACCTTCCAAAAAAAGATCAGATGCAGGAAAATTCCCGGATTTACGGTGAAGTGGATGGTCCTGCCAGACAATCGAAAAACACATATCCAACGCCAGCAGACGCTGCAGACCAGTCGGCCCGGATTAAAGAAATTTTATTCAATGGAAAGAAGCCGGTTAGTGCTCCTGTTGCTCAGGAGGTTTCCGCTCCTGCCAATGCAGAAACAGCTCCAGTTGACAGTGCTGCCACAAAATAATTTTTATTTTTTTGTGCAGGATTATTGGATTGTGAAAACATACCTATAGTTTTGCACCACTTTCTTCCTTAGCTCAGTTGGTTAGAGCACCTGACTGTTAATCAGGGGGTCCTTGGTTCAAGCCCAAGAGGAAGAGCAGAAGGGCAGCCCAAGGCTGCTTTTTTTTTTACCGTCCAATCATCGAAGCATACTATGCAATTCATTGTTTCTTCTTCGTTGCTGCTCAAAAATCTCTCGCAGATTTCAGGAGTGGTTTCCACCAATCCGGTTATTCCGATCCTGGAGAATTTTTTGATCGATGTGGCAGATGGAGTGCTGATCGCAACTGCATCTGATCTTCAGACAACGGCCAAAATCTCGATTCCAGTAGAAGCCGATGAAGCTGGCACCATTGCGGTACCGGCCAAGATTTTTCTTGAAACATTACGGAATCTTCCGGAACAGCCCATCTCTGTTACTATTGATGAAGAGACCTACAGTATCGAGATCACTTCAGAGAATGGTCGTTACAAAGTTTCCGGTGCCAATTCGGTTGATTTTCCAAGGGTTCCGGCCGTAGCCAATGCGTTTTCCATTTCAATGGAAGCTAATTCCCTGAACCGGGCACTCAGCAATACATTGTTCGCAACCAGTAACGACGAAATGCGCCCAAGTATGAGTGGTGTGTTTCTTCAGTTGAAATCAGATAAAACGGTTTTCGCTGCAACAGATGGTCACCGGTTGGTTCGTTATCAGAGAGCCGATCTGATTTCTCCCAACGAAACATCGATTTTGCTGCCAAGAAAAGCACTTCAGATTGTCAAAGCACTTTTACCAAGTGATAAGACTTTATTGAAACTCAACTTTAATTCATCCAATGCGTTTTTCGAATTTGGCAACATCGAGCTGATTTGTCGTCTGATCGATGAGCGCTTCCCTGAATACGAAAATGCCATTCCTCTCAACAACCTCAATGTAATGACGGTGGAGCGTTTGGAATTGCTTAATTCATTGAAGCGTATTTCCATCTACTCCAACAAAGCCACCAACCAGGTTCGGTTTTCAATAAAAGCGACCGAGCTACAGATTTCGGCCGAAGATGTCGATTACAGCAACGAGGCCTCTGAAAAGTTGAGCTGTGAATACAATGGTGAGGAAATGGAAATCGGATTCAGCTCAAAACTGATGATGGAAATGCTCAACAATATTTCATCCAATCTGGTGGATCTGGAAATGTCGGCTCCAAACAAGGCGGCATTGTTGATTCCAAAAACATTGGAAGACGGAGAAGAAATCCTGATGCTGATCATGCCAGTGATGCTGAATTCAAATCTTTAATACCGTTCCAAAGTAAAATAATAAAAAAGAGCCCTGCCGAAAGCGGGGCTTTTTTTATGATGGTATGGCAGGTCTGGAGAATAGACAGCTGTTTCCTTTTGGGCGGGTACATCAGAAAATCTGTTGACAAAGCATCAGATTAAATTCCTACGATTATCGCAGTACTTTCCCGTCTGCTTGTGGTTGTTGCCTATGTTACTGGATTAGAATGTGCAGTCCATTGATTCTCTATTATGATTGGAGTTTTGTGATCGTATAAAGAAGGGCTATCAAATGGCAAAGGAAATTCAGTCAATAAACTATTTAGAATCTGAACAGCTAAAAGCAACGCCACATCGGATTCTTTACCACATCATTTCTTTAAACCAGTTCTGCTATTCGTTTTTATCGAATCAAAACCACGGAGATAAGGATAGTAGAAATTGGTCCTTCTAAATGGAATTCGGGTTACTGCAAGTCAGATTTGCTTATTTTACACTTTCATTCATTGCGCAACTTTTTCCTTTATGGCAATTCTGGTCATCGTCATTTTTGTTCTCGGCTACCTGGCCATAGCATTTGAGCATCCATTAAAACTCAATAAAGCCGCATCTGCCTTGCTTACCGGTGTCTTTTGCTGGACGGCCTATATGCTCAGTGGTGTTGAAAAGGACGAAGCCGTCAACCAACTGATGCACCATCTGGGCGATATTGCCTCCATTCTGTTTTTCCTTCTTGGGGCCATGACCATTGTAGAATTGATCGACAGCCACAATGGATTTAGCCTAATCACCGATCAGATCAAAACACGGAGTAAGGTGAAACTGCTTTGGATTATCAGTATAATCACATTTTTTATGTCGTCTATGCTTGACAATCTCACCACTGCAATTGTGATGACTTCTCTTACAGCCAAGATTCTGTCACACAAACAAGACAGGCTATGGTTTGTGGGAATGATCATTATTGCGGCGAATTCAGGGGGGGCATTTTCTCCTTTGGGTGACGTCACCACCACGATGCTTTGGATTGGCGGGCAGATTTCGGCAATAAACATCATTCTGCAATTGTTTATTCCCAGCATCCTTGTGTGCCTTGTCCCACTTTTGATCTTAATACCAAGATTTCGAAACCAAACATTTGAAGTTAAAAGACAGGAAGAAATTCATGGAGACCGGCGGGATGCCCGGATAATTCTGATATCTGGATTGTCTTTGCTGCTGTTTGTGCCGGTGTTTAAAATGGTCACGCACCTTCCACCGTTTATGGGCATACTTCTGGCATTGGGTCTGTTGTGGATTCTGTTGGCCATTCTCCACGAAAGCAAGCCGCCGGAGCAAAAGTCGAAGTTGTCGGTCACCCATGCGTTGGAGCGGATCGATACACCCAGTATTCTCTTTTTCCTGGGTATCCTGCTGGCAGTTTCGGCACTGGAAACGTTCCATATTCTCAAACTTCTGGCCACTTTCCTGGACCAGACGCTCGGCAATAATTATGTGATTGCCACAGCACTTGGATTGCTTTCGGCCATTGTGGATAATGTGCCTTTGGTGGCGGCTTCGCAGGGAATGTACGACCTCACTTCCTTCCCAACGGACCATTATTTCTGGGAACTGATTGCCCTCACAACCGGAACCGGCGGAAGCGTTATCATCATCGGATCAGCTGCGGGAGTCGCTGCGATGGGGATAGAGAAGATAGATTTCATGTGGTACCTCAAAAACATCAGCTGGTTGGCTTTGACCGGGTTTCTGGCCGGAATCGGTTTCTTTATTCTGCAGCGAAATCTGATCCATGGATGAGATTTGACTATTTGAAAATCTGCAGTTCTTTTTATTTTTGCACTATTAAACAAACTACGATGAGTAAAAATGAAATTCGGTCCGAAGCCATGCGCTATGTGGACAACGCCAAAGAAATTCTGAGCACCAAAGCAGGGAAAGAAGGCAAGTATTACAACGACCCTAAATATATTAAAATGGCGGGCAATACGCTTTGGAATGGAGCATTGCTGGCTCTCGATCACAAATTCCCTGAAATCAAAAAAGGAAAGGGGCGCCCCGACCAAACCAAATACCGACAAAGGATCAATGATGGGAAGGTGTCAAAAATGTTCGACCAGGGATACTACTACACGCACCTTGTAATGGGTTATGACGGACAAGGAACGGTTGCTGTTGTAAAGGAGGCAATTGATGATGTAACCGGCATTATCAATTGGGCAACGGAGTCCTGATTTTCCATCGCTGGATTTCTTTAGATTTATCAGGGATTGAAATCCGTTCTCTGGAAAAAATTGAATGATAATGTTCTTGGGAACCTTACTATTTGAATCAGTTTATAACCAGAAAACCATATTCCTCATCTTCGATAAACCTTTTGATTTTCTGTTCGTTTTTTTATCAATACACCACTGAATTCCTTGTTAGTAATATTTCCGGAATTTACATAAATCACTTTAGGTGGAAGACCGAACAACATCGAAAGTTTTATGAAATCTTCATCTCTGGTTACAATATGGTAATTGAAGTTTTTGGCAAATTTCCATATCTGATGATCTGATGCTGGACGACCTAACTCGGGTGAAACGGTCAGGACATGGTCAAATTGCATCCAGTCGGATTCAATTAGGGTAACAACCCTTTTCGAAATGTTTTCATCAAGAAGAAATTTCAAGCAGCGACAATTTTTGTGATGGATTCCCTTTCGGCAGAATAAGCCAGGACTGCAAGTATTTGTTCGGTAGATAGCTGTGGAAAATCTTCCATGATTTCGGCGTGGGTCATTCCACTTGCTAACCAACTTAGAACATCTCCAACGGAAATGCGGGTTCCGGAAAGACAAGGTTTCCCAAACCTGATTTCCGAATTTATTGAAATGTATTTTCTCCAATCAACCATAGCACGAAAATAATAAATTCAAATCATTCAAACAGAAGTATTGCTTGGTTTCTCACCCCCGCTTCAAAACTCCCTGAACCGTTCCGTACAGAACTTCCGTCCCGAGAGCCAGGTCTTCATAAGATGAATATTCCAGAGGATTGTGGCTGATGCCGTCTTTGCAACGCACGAAAATCATCCCGTAATCACAGGCATAGGAAAGTGCAAGGGCATCGTGGAAAGGTCCGCTCATCAGTTCGGGTGCATCCAGATTCAGGTTTTTACATTCGGTCCGGATCAGGTCTTTGATCCAGTCGGCGCAATAGCGTGGATCGCTGCGGGTATCTTCTGAAATCTCGTAGGTGAGCGAATGCTTTTTACAAATGGCATCAATCCGGTCGAGCAACTGTTTTTCATACCGGTTGCGGCGTTCCAGATCGATGTCCCGGAGATCAATGGTAAACGTGCAGGATTCCGGAATGATGTTTCGCGAAGCCGGAAATACCTGAATCGTTGCCACCGAACCCACTGTAGGGGCACCCGGAACCTGATTCGCTATTTCATTCACCGCCATTATAATTTCCGCAGCGCCCACCATCGGGTCTTTCCGGATCGGCATCGGGACGGAGCCTGTATGACCCGCCATGCCCTTCAGACGGACGGTCCACCAGATCGGCCCCGAAATACCCGTTACCACCCCGATTGGTTTGGCCGCCATATCCAGGACAGGTCCCTGTTCGATGTGCAGCTCCAGAAAGCAGTGGATGCTGCCCGGTTTGTATTCAGATTCCGTAAATCGGGTTGGGTCACAACCAAAATCCAGCAATGCCTGACGACGGGTGATGCCGTCCTTATCGGTGCGGTTCAGTTCGCCTTCTTCCAGTTTCCCCAGAATTCCTCTCGAACCAAACAATCCTTTGTTGAAGCGCCAGCCTTCTTCATCCGCAAAAGAAATCACTTCAATGGACCGCTCCGGCTGGATGCCATTTTCGGTCATGGTGGTCATCACTTCGATGGCGCAAAGAACGCCCGCCACGCCATCGAACCGTCCGCCATACGGCTGTGAATCCAGGTGCGAACCCATCATCAGCACCGGAAGAGCAGGATTCCGTCCTTCCAAACGACCGATGAGGTTGCCGAAATCGTCAATCCTGACCGACATACCGGCCTCTTTCATCCAGCCTCCGGCCAGTGTAAAGGCCTCCTTTTCGAGGGTGGTCATCGTTGGGCGGCAGGTACCGGTTTCTCCGATTTTACCGATCAGGCTCATGGCCTCAAAATGCTGCTGAAGGCGGCTCGCGTTGATTTTCATTTGGTGTTGTTTTCAGTGTCCAATTAGGAGAATGATGGGTTTCTTTCAAAATGGATTTTTCTCTGTATTGCTGTTCTGGATGTTTCATCCCGAATGCAGATGCCGAGGATTTGAAATCCTCTACAGTCGGTCTCCATCGCACAGGCAGTTGGTTGGCGGATTGTAAATCCGCATCATGTGTCGTCCGGGATGCCCTTCGGAACATCCCGGACAGCGGATGGAGTTTAAAATTCAAAGAGGAAAGTTCAAAGGAAAATGAATTGCTATTTCGCTGTTCGGGATCTTTTATCCCGAACGCAGATACCGAGGATTTGTAATCCTCCACAGTCGGCCTTCATCGCACAGGCAGTTGGTTGGCGGATTTCAAATCCGCATCATGTGTCGTCCGGGATGCCCTTCGGAACATCCCGGACAGCAGAACATGGCGCCCCCGCCTTGCGGGATTTTATCAGGTACAGATTCCGGCAATTTGTTTTTCAAGCTGTTCCAATCCGCAAACGGTTACCTGCGGGCTGATCGGAAGGATTTTATTTCCCGGAACCACAATGTACAATTGGGGATTGTTCAGATCCTCCAGAGCCAAACGGTTTGATCTGGAAAGGGTGGGATTTCCGGACATTTTTATTTCGATCGCAAGTACAATTTCGGTTCCACGGGTAATCACAAGATCCAGTTCATTGCCATGAGATGTTCTGTAAAAGTAAAGCCCATAACCCACTGGAAGCAATGGTTCAATCTGCTCAATCACAAAGCCTTCCCACGAACTTCCTTTCAGGTAATGGTGCAACAGGGCTTCCTCATTTCGTATGAAAAGGAGATTATGGAGAAGTCCCGGATTCCGGATGTAAAACTTTGGCCGTTTGGTGAGCCGCTTTCCATGATTGACGTACCAGGGACTTAACTTCCGAATCATAAATGAGTTTTCGAGGAAGTCCAGCACTTTGATCACCAGTGTATTAGACCTTCCAATGGATTTTGCGATCTCCGCTGTGTTCAGTATTTGCCCATGCTGTCCGGAAAGCATACGGAGGACAAGTTCGGTCACTTTGGTTTCCGTGCTCAGACCGTAAGAGGGAAGATCTCTATGCAGATAAGATTGGAGGATGTCATAATTAATAAGATGTGCATCTTCATCGGTATTGGCCAGAAAAGCACCTGGATATCCACCCCTGAGCCAAAGTTTTTCCCATGCTTCTCCATTGATTTCTGATAAAAGCAGTGGTCTCATTTCAAGAAATGAAATCCGTCCGGTGAGTGATTCGGCGGCATTTCGCAGCAGGGCCGGGCTTGCAGAACCCAATAGAATAAATCGTCCGTTTTCACGGTTTTCATCAATCAGACTTCGCAAATCTTTGAAAAGATCCGGAAGAAATTGAATTTCATCCAGGATGATGGTTTTGCCTGTTTGATTCCTGAAAAAAAAGAAGCGATCTTCCCCCAGAATCTGCCTGTGCTCAAAATTCTCAAGGTCCAGATAAAGATAGGATTCCGGGTTTGCGTTCAGAAGTTGTTTTACAAGTGTTGTTTTTCCCACTTGCCGTGGTCCCAAAATAGCTACGGCCGGATATAAAGTCAGGCGCCTCTGAAGTTCGGATGATAGTTTTCTAAGAATCATTTACCGTGCAAAAGTAAGCAATT